>JBEKNN010000021.1:0-55793 GCA_049522755.1 Bryobacteraceae bacterium
GCTAAGGTCAAGAGCATGAGCTTTTTCATAATGTTTTATCCTTTTTATAAAGTGAACGTTGAGTTTCTAACGGACCCAATCGCAGGGGTTGCATGTCGGGAATGGCTGATCCCCGGTCTTTACCGTCTGTGCGGTCGCCAGGAACGAAAATAAGGCTAAGGTCAAGAGCATGAGCTTTTTCATAATGTTTTATCCTTTTTATAAAGTGAACGTTGAGTTTCTAACGGACCCAATCGCAGGGGTTGCATGTCGGGAATGGCTGATCCCCGGTCTTTACCGTCTGTGCGGTCGCCAGGAACGAAAATAAGGCTAAGGTCAAGAGCATGAGCTTTTTCATAATGTTTTATCCTTTTTATAAAGTGAACGTTGAGTTTCTAACGGACCCAATCGCAGGGGTTGCATGTCGGGAATGGCTGATCCCCGGTCTTTACCGACTGAGCGGTCGCCAGGAACGAAAATAAGGCTAAGGTCAAGAGCATGAGCTTTTTCATAATGTTTTATCCTTTTTATAAGTGAACGGCGAGTTTCTAACGGACCCAATCGCAGGGGTTGCATGTCGGGAACGGCTGATCCCCGGTCTTTACCGTCTGCGCGGTCGCCAGGAAAGAAAATAAGGCCAAGGTCAAGAGCATGAGCTTTTTCATTGTGTTTTGTTCCTCTTTAGTAAACGTTAGGATGGTAAGATCAGTACTAGGCTAACAGTACTATAAAGTTCTAGGGTGTTCGGCCGAGAAAAATTCTGAAACCAGAACGTTTACCGAAAGAATCCATCTTAAATCAGCTCTGAGAAACTCCTTATTTTCTGCCGAATCCAGGCGTATGCAGAAGCGAACAACCCGGCCCGCGCCGCAGGATTTGCTCCCCATCAGGCCTCAAACCTTCGTAGTATGACGGACACCGCGGTGCTTACGGGATTCGATCAGCATCGCCACTCCCATCACTTGGCCGATCACATCGATTTCGCCGGGGAACTTGAAAAACAGTGGCGGCTGATGCGAGGCTGGATGCGGCAGGATTAGTATGTTTTCGTTCATGAGCGTACACCAACCGCACCGATATCCGTTGCGGTGCTCAAGAAAATAAATTGGCCGGTCGAGTTCCGTCGTCCATCCGTCGGCGGCGATCTTCTGGCGGTTCTGGTCGATGGCCACCAGCGACCCCGGGCGCAATATCGGATACATCGACCAATCGTCGAGGCCGATAAATCCGTACCGATATTGCTTTATATCCAGGCCATTCAGGAAACTCAGCGGCATTCTGCCCCACCGCCGCACCAGGTGGCTTAGAAATGTGGTCTTATGCGGGTCGATTTCGTAATCCGCCGGCTGAGCAACGGCCGCTTGGGTAATCTGTGCAAATTGAAAAGCGTGGGTGCTCCGCAGCCCGATCTGCATCGCATCGGATTCCAGCAGTTCGAGCGTAACGCCGTACCATCTCAACACCTCCTCATAATCCAACCGGTAAATCGCGCACAGGGTGTAGATTCGGTGAATCGTGGGGATGGTGCCTTTGTGTTCGATGTCGGCCAGGCGGCTCAGCGCTATGGCGAAACTGTCGCTTCCACGCCGCGTGGCGATCTGACGGCTGGCCTGCTCCACGTCGCGGTACGTCAGGGTCAGCCGCTCGCGCACGCGCTTCAACTTTTCGCCCGGCCGCTCCATGTTATTATCCTCGCTGTGCGGAGCACAAGGATTATAGCCTGCAAGGGATACGCCATCCCAGAAAAATGTACGATTTCGTTCCGATTGCGGAACATACGGCATTTTCGGGGGTTGCGGAGGTGAAAATCGCTGTCGGAATCTCCGGAGCTAGCGGAGCAATTTATGGCCTCAGACTCCTGGAACGCCTCCGGAGCCTGCCCGGCGTCGAGATTCACCTGATCTTAACGCGTGCGGGTGAAAAAACGCTGTTCCTCGAAACCGGCCGCCTTTCGGCGGACGTCAAGAAGCTCGCCGACTTCTCCTATCCCGAGGATGACATTTCCTGCCGTCTGGCAAGCGGCTCCTATCCCATTGATTCCATGGTGGTAGCGCCTTGCTCCATCCACAGCATGTCGGCCATCGCGACCGGCATCAGCGCCAACCTGTTGGTACGCGCGGCCGACGTCGCTCTGAAAGAGCGCCGCAGGTTAATCCTAATGGTAAGAGAAAGCCCGTTCCATCTCGGCCATTTGCGAAATATGACGGCATTGGCGGAAATGGGCGCCATTATCGCGCCGCCGATTCCCGGTTTCTACAATAATCCGCAAACCGTGCTCGAGATCGTCGATCATAGCGTCGACCGCGTCCTCGATCTGCTCGGCATTCCGGACGGCCAAATCCGCCGATGGCAAGGTCCGCGATGAAGCGCCTGCCAATTGCGTTCCAGGGTGAACGCGGTGCGTTCAGTGAAGAAGCGGCGCGCAAACTGGCTGGACCGGACAGCGCCGTTCTGCCCTGCATCCGGTTCGAAGATGTCTTCCGCTCGCTGCAGGAAGGGCGCTCCGGCGGCGCCGCGGTACCCATCGAAAACACGCTGGCCGGCTCGGTGCATGAGAACTATGACCACCTGGTCAACTTCGAGTTCCCGATTGTAGGCGAAACCAGCGTGCGCATTGTCCACAATTTAATCGTGCCAAAGGGCGTGGCATTTTCTCAGATAAAGCGGGTGTTTTCGCATCCCGTGGCGCTGAATCAGTGCCTCGATTTCTTCGCCAGCAACCCGCAAATCGAGCGCGTGCCGTTTTACGACACCGCCGGCAGCGTCAAGATGCTGATGGATGAAGGGCTCAGCGACGCTGGCGCGATCGCCTCCGCGGTGGCGGCGGATATTTACGGCGCGCGCATCCTGCGCCGCTCCATCGAAAGCGACCGGCAGAATTTTACGCGCTTTTTCCTGCTGCGAACGCCGGATTATGCCCGGCGCAATCCCGTCCGCGCCCAGTCGTCCGTGCATGGCCCGGCACAGTGGAAAACCTCGCTGGTTTTCAGCACGCGGAACATCCCCGGCGCGCTGTTTCGCGCCATCAGCGCTTTTGCGCTGCGGGATTTGAACCTCACCAAGATCGAATCGCGGCCGTTGCGCGGGAAACCGTGGGAATATCTGTTCTATCTCGATTTTCTGGGCCGCGCGGACTCCCCTGCGGCGGTAAACGCACTAAACCACCTGGCTGAGATCGCGGATTTCCTTCGCGTGCTGGGTTGCTACCCCAAAGGCGCGTAAACTGAGGTTAGCCTATGGCCCCCGAAGATCAAGTACTCCCGCTGCCCGAACCCGCTCAGGAACCCGCGGCGCTTGAGGAACTGCCGGTTCTGGCGGTTCGCGATACCGTCATCTTCCCCGGCGCGCTTTTGCCGCTCACCGTCGGCCGGCCGGCATCCCTCGCCCTGGTACAGTCGCTGGGGGAGAACCGATTGCTTGCGGTGGTCTCGCAGCTCGACCCCAGCGAAGAGAATCCGGACCCCGCCGATCTTTTTCAAACCGGCACTGTCTGCGTGATGCACAAGGCGCTGCGCGTACCCAAGGACAACCTGCTGCTCTTCTGCGAAGGCATCGCGCGCATTCGCACGCGCGAGTTCACCGCCACCGATCCGTTCCTGCGCGCCCGCGTGGAGCGCATCGCCGAGGTGGAGCCGCCCATGACCCCGGAGATGGAAGCGCGCCGCCAGAATGTGGTAAGCCTTTTCCAACAGATCGTGACCGGGTCGCCCAACTTGTCGGACGATCTGGTTTCTTCCGCCACCCACATCACCGAGCCCGGCCGTCTGGCCGATTTCATCGCCGGCAATCTCCCCACGCTGGGCCATGCCGAGCGCCAGCAACTGCTTGAGCAGCTCGACCCCGGCGCCCGCCTGGAAGAGATGCTGCGACATCTCACCCGCGAGCTGGAGCTGGTGGAGCTGCGCGGGCGCATTCAATCGGAAGTGCAGGGACAGCTTTCGCAAAGCCAGCGCCAGTTTTACCTGCGGGAGCAATTGAAGGCCATCCAGAAGGAACTGGGCGAAGGCGACGACTCGCAACGCGATATCGAAGAGCTGCGCGAAAAGCTGGAAGCCGCGGGCATGAACGAGGAAGTCAAGACCGAGGCCATGCGCGAGCTGAATCGCCTGGCCCGCATGGCGCCGGCTTCGCCCGAATACGGCGTGACGCGCACTTATCTGGAATGGATGGCGGGCCTGCCGTGGAGCACATCCACGGCCGCGCAGGTGGACGTGAGGCGCGCTGCGGAAATTCTCAACGAAGACCACTACGACCTGGAGAAGGTAAAGGACCGCATTCTGGATTACATGGCGGTGCTGCAATTGCGGCCGGTGCTGAAGGGACCCATCCTGTGTTTCGTAGGGCCGCCGGGAGTGGGCAAAACGTCGCTCGGCCGGTCGATCGCGCGGGCGCTGGGCCGCAAATTCGCGCGCATCTCTATGGGCGGGATGCACGACGAAGCGGAAATCCGCGGACACCGCCGTACCTATATAGGGGCGCTGCCCGGGCAGGTGATGCAGGCGCTGCGGCGCGCCGGAACCAACGACCCGGTGTTCATGATGGATGAAGTCGATAAGCTGGGCCGCGATTTCCGCGGCGACCCTGCGTCGGCGCTGCTCGAAGTGCTCGACCCCGAGCAGAACTCCACCTTCCGCGACAATTATCTGGATGTGCCGTTCGACCTCTCGAAGGTTTTGTTTATTACCACAGCCAACGTGCTCGACCCCATTCCGGACGCGCTACGAGACCGCATGGAAGTGATTCCGCTCGAAGGCTACACCGAGCAGGAAAAGGTGATCATCGCTTTCCGCTACCTGATTCCGCGGCAGACCACGGAGAATGGCCTCGACGCGGAAGGCGACATCCATTTTAGCGAGGAAGCCGTGCGTTTCCTGGTGCGCCGCTACACGCGCGAGGCCGGCGTGCGCAACCTGGAACGCGAGATCGGCACGATTTGCCGCAAGCAGGCGCGGCGCATCGCCGAGGGCACGCGCGAAAAAATCGAAGTGACTCCCGCGATAGTGGAGACGGATCTGGGAGCGCCGCGCCACCGCACTGATGAAGAAGTGGCCGAGCGCACGCGCCGTCCGGGCGTGGCCGTGGGACTCGCCTGGACGCCGGTCGGCGGCGAAGTGCTTTTCATCGAAGCGGGACGCATGCCGGGTGGAAGCAAGGGCTTGATCATGACCGGCCAACTGGGTCCGGTGATGCAGGAATCCGTGCAGGCCGCGCTGACGTGGGTGCGCGGCAGCGCGACCAAATACGGCATCGACCCGGATCTGTTCAAGACCAGCGACATTCACGTCCACGTGCCGGCGGGTGCGATTCCGAAGGACGGCCCGTCGGCCGGCATCACCATGGCAACGGCGCTGCTTTCGATGCTGACCGACCGGCGCGTCCGCACCAACCTGGCGATGACTGGCGAGATTACGCTCACCGGGCAGGTGCTGCCGATTGGCGGCGTGAAAGAGAAGGTGCTGGCCGCCAAACGCGGCGGCGTCACCGAGGTGATTCTACCGTTCGACAACGAAGTGAACGTGCGCGAAGATCTGAAGAGCGAACAGATCGGCGAGATGAAGGTTCACTACGTGAAGGCGATGACGGAAGTGGTGGAGCTGGCGCTGGAACCGAAGAGCGATTAGGATTTCGCCGTCGCGGCGCCGTACAGCGGGCGTGATAGCCTTATGAATGCACGCGAGGGGCGCCGTGAAAACCCAAGACCGCAAGATGATAACTCGCGTGGTCCGAGGCAAGCCGGCCGACCGTTCTTTTGATATCGACTTCTGGCAGCAACAGGGCGATGAGGCGATCTTCTCAGCCGCCTGGGAGATGGTGCTTATGGCCGAAGAGTTCCGGCATGGTAGACAACCCACATTTCAAAGAACTGTTACAAAAGTGCAACACAAACGAGGTTGAATACCTGGTCGTAGGCGGCTATGCGGTGATGAAGTATACAGAGCCGCGTTTCACCAAAGATCTGGATCTGTGGGTGAGCAACTCGCGGGAAAACTCAATCCGCGTCTATCGTGTTTGGCGCAATTCGGCGCCCCTCTCATTCAGGACGGGCTAACGCCGGAGGATTGTACCAGCGATAGCATCACGTATCAGATCGGCGTAGCTCCCATCAGAATCGATGTGCTAACCCGTGATGTGAGTCCCCGTCGAAGCGCGTTCACACGAGTGTGAACGCTGCACGCACGAGTGCGTGCGCCACGATCTGATCGCGAACAGGCGGCAGGCTGGGCGGAATAGCGATCTGGAACACCTGAGGTTCTTACAAAAGGACGAAGAATAACATTTGAGGGCGCCACAGCCGCTCTAATGGTGCGAGCAGCAGACCAAAATCTCGGGCAGATCCGACTTTTCCGACTTCATCGAAATATCCGCCGATGCGAAGTATTTCTGGTCCGATAGATTGCGGTAGAACGCGCCCGCCACGCCCGAAGCCAGCGGTCCGCTGACGGATTTCACCGGGCTGGTGAGCATCACCACCACTACCAACTGCCGTTTGCCGGATTCGATGAATGACCCGAACCAGCCCATGTGGCTGCCGGCGCGGAAATCGGTACAGGTGCCGGTCTTGCCGAAAATGTTCTCGTTGGGATCGTAATTCGCGCGCCGGGCGGTGCCAATTTCCACGGCGCCGCGCATGCCCAACTTAATATCGTCGATGCCATTGGGCGCGATTTCCAGGGTGCGCTTTACCTGCGGAGAAAACGCCTCGATGCCGGCCTCGCTCTTGGGATATTGCAGGTAGTAGAGCGTGCCGCCATTGGCGATAGAAGAAAGCAGCGCCGCCAGCTCGAGCGGCGTCATGGAGAATCCTTCGCCGAAACTCGTCATCAGGCCCATGCCGCCCCACTTCGGAGGCGCATCGGTGATGGTTCCCGGCTGCTCGCCATCCACATCGAGGCCGGCCTTTTCACCCAATCCCAGCATCTGCGCGTAATGCACCACGCGCTCAAACCCCAGTTTGTTGCCCAGCGCCGCGAAGTATTCATTGTTCGATTTCGCCAGCGCAGTGGTCATATTGAACTGCATGTAGCGCCCCAGCCGGAGATTCGTATCCTTCTCGACCACATGCTCGGTGAGCGCCGCGAGGGAAGTCACCAGCTTAATGGTGGAGCACGGCGTGAACCCGCTCTGGAGCGCCAGTTTTTGGTTGACCATCGTCAGAATTCGGCCATTACTGGGGTCCACCACTACGATGCTGCCGGCCTGATCTCCCAGAGCATCCACAGCGGCGCGGCGGACGGTCAGGTCGTCGCCATCGGGGTTATCGCCTGCGGTGGGGTCGACGGGGGGTGCTTTCGGAAGGCGTTTCTTCTTCGCGGTCTTCGCGGTCTTAGCCTTCTTCACGGCGGAAGCGCGAGAGACAGCCGTCTGCTGGGCCGCGGCTCCAGCGGCAAGTCCTAGTAGGGCCGCTAGAAGCGGCGCAACGCAGATTGTCCGTCTCATCGTGTTTCGGTCATGTTAGTCTTTCAAGCTTGCAATTGTACCAGAAAACCTTCGTTAACACCCTGATTCCTTTCGCAATCATTCATTTCGTAAAGCCACGATCGGATCGACCCGCATGGCGCGCCACGCCGGTACCAGGCACGCCGCAAAGCCGGTCAATGCGAGAGCCCCGGCCACGGTGGCATACGTCACAGGGTCGGTAGGGCGAACCTCGAAAAGTTGCGTCGCCAGCAGCCTGCCGGCCAGCATCGCCGCACCCACGCCCGCTACTACGCCTACGCCAATCAGAAGTCCGCCATAGCGCAGCACCAGCCGCATCACGTCGCCGCGCTGCGCGCCCAGCGCCAGGCGAATGCCGATCTCCTGCGTCGCCTGCGTCACCGAGTACGAGAGCACCCCGTAGATTCCCACCATCGCCAGCGCCATGGCCAATCCGGCGAAAATGACCATCAGCAGCATCGCGAAGCGGCGCTGCGAGAGCGATGTTTCAACTAACGTATCGACCGTTCCTATGGCGTCGAGAGGCAATTCGGAATCGAGGTTGCGAATCACGGCGCGGACGCCCGAGATCAGCGATTCCGGGTTGCCCGTGGTGCGTACCCCAAAGTACATCGAATCGAACGTCGCCTGCGATTCGGTCTGATACACGACCACGGGGATTTTGGACTCGAGATCCTCATGGCGCACGTCGCCGACGATTCCGACGATCTCCGAAGGCTTATTGCCGGCGCCTCCCATAACGATGCGCTGCCCGATGGGGTTCTGGTTGGGATAAAACTTGCGCGCCATTTCCTGGCTGATGATGGCGACTTGCGGCCCGCTCGCAATGTCCGCGTTCGAGAAATAGCGGCCCGCCTTCAATGGAATGCGGAGGGTTTCGAAGTATCCAGGCGTGACCGAATAAAACATGGCGCTGTCGTCCTGGCCCGGCGGCTTTGGAGGCCTACCCACCAGTGTCAAGGTCAAAAACATGTCCCCGCCCGCTAAGGGAAAGATGCTGGCAGCGCCCGCCGATGTCACCCCCGGCAGTGCGCGGATGTTTTCCAGCGCCCGTTCGTAGAACGCGAACTGCTGGGGGTCCTTTGGATACTTGGCCTCCGGCAGGTTGGTGCGGAAGGTCAGCACGCTGTGCGAATCGAAGCCCGGGTCCACGCTCTGCAGGCGGTAAAAGCTGCGCATCAGCAACCCCGCGCCCGATAGCAACACCAGCGCCAGAGCGACTTCGCCGGTTACCAGCACGCTGCGCAAGCTGTTGCGCTGGAAGCCGACCGAGTTGCCGCGTCCGCCTTCGCGTAGCGCCGAATGCAGATCGGCGCGCGCCATCTGCAGCGCCGGCGCGAGGCCAAAGAGAATGCCTGTGAGGATGCCGATGGCGGCAGTGAACGCCACCGCGCGCATGTCGAGAGAGATCTCGGTGGCGCGCGGCAGAATGCTCGGGTCCACGCCTACCAGGGCGTGCGCGCCCACCCATGCGATGGCCAATCCCAGAGCCGTGCCCATAGCGGAGAGCGCCAGGCTTTCGGTGAGCAGTTGGCGGATCAGGCGGCCTTTACCGGCTCCCAGCGCGCCGCGGATGCCGATCTCTTTCTTGCGCGCGGCGGAGCGCGACAACAGCAGGTTGGCGAGATTCACGCAGGCGATGAGCAGAACGAACCCCACCGCCGCCAGCAGCGTGAGCATAGCCGGCCGGATTCTGCCGACGGCGGCGTCCTGCAGATCCATGAGCGTGGTATCCCATCCGTGATTGGAATCGGGATAGTCCTGCTGCAGGCGTTTCGCGATGGTGTTCAGGTCGGTCATGGCGGCCTGCACGGTGACGCCCTCTTTCATTCGCCCGACGGCGCGCAGATAGTGTCCGCCGCGCTGCTGCCAGTTCGCCTGGGTCATAGCCAGCGGACGCCACAGGTCCGTGCGGCTGGGGAAATCGAAGTCTTTCGGCATCACGCCCACCACGTCGTACATTTCGCCGCTGAGGTTTACGCGCCGACCCAGTGCGTCGCGGCGTCCGCCGAAGCGCCGCTGCCACAGGCCATAGCTCAGCACGACCACATGCTGCGATCCGACTTCATTTTCCTGCCTGGTAAACGCGCGGCCGAGCGCGGGCTGCGTGTGCAGGACCTCGAAAAAGTTGGAGGTGACGCGGAAGGCGCGCAGCCGCTCCGGCTGGTCCGAGCCGGCATAATTCATGTTGTCGTTGGTGCCGGCGGCAATGCCGGAGAAGGAGTGATTCTCGTCGCGGTAGGTCTGGTAATTGCCGGGAGAGAAGGAAAATTCGGGGAAGCCGAGCTCGAGATTGCGCTCACGGATTTGCACCAGTTCGTGGGCCTTGTAAAAGTGCAGCGGCTCGAGCAGCACGGAATTGACGACCGTGAAGATGGCGCTGTTGGCGCCGATGCCGAGCGCGAGAGCCAGGACGGAGACGAACGTGAAGCCTGGATTTCGGGCGAGGGTGCGGAGGGCGTAGCGAAGGTCGTGACCAAGCATAAAGATTCGGACGTTACGGAGCGCGGGTGGTTAGTGTTGTATTGTGGCGCGGGCCCATGGCCTGCGGTCGGCCCGAGCCGCTCCGAGCGCTCGGGTTGGGGGCAATCTGTCGTTGCGCTCAGGCGCAGGCGAGCGCCGTCGAAATCGGAAGCGCGGCCGAAAGTGCGGCTGAATTTTCGGGGGGTGTTGGCACACCTGCGGCCAGGGAGTATTAATGCCTCGCTCGAAGCAACATCTCAGAACCTATACGCGCGTTACCGCGCCTTCCAACGCCGACGACGCCAGCATTGACTTCCACAGAACGCATTCATATAATGCATACTATGAATGCATCCCACTTGACCGTGCGTAACCTTCCCAGCGAATTGGCTGCGGCTCTGCAGAGGGAGAAGCAACGGCGGGGCACATCGCTGAACCAAACTGTGATCGATCTGCTGCGGCAGAGCCTGGGCGTCAAAGGCACTCGCAGCAATGGCGTGGGGCGGCTGGCCGGTACGTGGACTGAAGCTGAGCATCGGGAGTTTCTCTCCGCAATTCGGAGCTTCGAAGAGATCGATCGGGAATTGTGGAAGTGAGCCGCTACTGCCTTGACACGGTAGCCTATAGCCATTTCAAGCGCGGCGAGGCCAGGATAACGAAATTGCTGGATCGCGCCGAGTGGATCGGCGTGCCAGTGATCGTTATCGGCGAATTGTGCGCCGGTTTCGCAAAGGGGTCGAGGTTTCAGAAGAATCTCGAAGAGCTGGACGAATTTCTCGCTTTGCCGGTTGTGGAAACGCTGCCAGTCGACAGGCAGACTGCCGAAATGTTCGGGGAGATCGTTGACGCCTTGCGGCGCAAAGGGCGTCCGGTTCCGTCGAACGATGTCTGGATTGCCGCCACTTGCGCACGCAACGGGGCAACCCTGCTGACGTGGGACGCCCATTTTCGATTTGTCCCGCGCGTTGGAACGATGGTTCTGGATTCGGCTCAATGAGCGGACGCGCGTCCATGGGCTAAGCCGGGCCCGGGTCACCCAAGGTGCGGTTCCCATCGTTGCACGGCGGCACGCCCCACTGTCACACCTCTGCATCGATAAATGCCGCCGAGCCGCCCACCCAATCCATGCCCTTGTTGTGGTCCACGCCCATCTGCGCGCCGCGGCCCATGCGGATGATCGTGTTCACCGGGCGCAACCGGTCGAGCCACACATACATGATGCGGACTTCCATCTTATTGGCGCCGAACGGCGTCTCCAGCACCGGCTCGAAATCCACGCGCTCCTGCAAAATATAACCGCTTCGCTGCTCCTCAGGCACCGCCGCAATCTGCTCCGCGGTTGGACCTACAATCACGCCCGTTCCCGCAAAAGAATACAGCGGCTTCAACACGTAGCGTTCCGGATTTTCCACGCGCTCCACCCGGTCCAGAAACTGCGTGCGCGGAACCGCGGGATGCTCCAGATACGGCAGCGAAAACTTGCTTAGGCGGAAGAACCAGTTCGGATGTCCGGCCCACTCCACGTCCAGCTCGTCGCGGAAATCGAAGGCGGTCTGGATGCCGCGGCGCACCAGTTCGTCCACAATGGCGCGGTTGTAGATCCGGCGAATCGGAATCGTCTTGCCGTCGTGCTCATAGAACAACGCGCGGCCCTCTTTGCGGACGGTCGCAATATCCACCGTGCGCACGCCGAGCATCTGTTCGGTCAGCAGAAAATCGTGGCGCGTCTTCTGCTGCCACGGGTCGATCTCCATCAGCACGACATTTTCCGCATCGCACCCGCCCACGATGGCCCGCCGCAGCAGCGCTTCATACTCCGCCAGCGTCAACCCATCCGGCAGCGCCGCCAGCCTGGCGTCCATCCCATAAGCTTCCCGGTACGCTGCCGCCATCAGCGGTTGATAGGCGTAGAGCGTGGGAAATCCCTGGATCTCCACCAGCTTCGGCTCCACGTCCGCATCCAGGCCAAAATCGGCCTGCACGAAGAGCGGCGTGGGGTCCTCGTTGGGCGCCTGGAACTCCGCGGGAATCGCCGCGCGCGAATCGGCCTGATACTGTGGATTCGCCAGGAGCTGTTCCACCATCTCGCGGCCGTAGCGCGCCATCTTCGCCACCAGCGTTGCCGGCAAAAAGGCCGGCGTCTCGCTGTGACGGAACAGTGCCGGCTCGCCGCAACGCTCCTCCAGAATGCCGAGGAAGCGGCGGTGTCTCTCATCCGAGTAGTTGCGGTTAAACCACTGGCGATGCGAGCGAATCAAGCAGGAACTCTCCGCTATGCATAATCTGCCGGCCGTCGATCCACACGTCGAACTTGCGGCCCACCACGTCGATATGCGTCCCGGAGTACCACGTCGCGCCCGTATGCGCCCCGTAAGGATTGCCGAAGGCGATGTGAACGCCGGGGATTTTCTCGTCCTGTAAAATGTTGCCGATCACATCATGGATGGCGATATTGGTGCCGATGGCGAACTCGCCCACGCGGTCGCTATTTTCGTCGGTATGGCAGTAGCGCCAGAATTCGTCTTCCAGCTCCTTGTTGGCGGAGTGCGCCTCCAGCAAGCGGTTGCCGCGGATCTGAATGGTCAGCGGAGTCTCCCGCAAATCGCCGTACTTCTCGCAAAGATAATCGCCCACCACGCCATCGATCACGAACGTTCCATCCACGCATTCGGGCGTGGTGAAAGTCTCGCCGCCGGGCAGGTTGCCCCACTTGTGCGGGCTGATGATGCCGCTCGTTTTCACCCACTTGAGCTGCGGCGAAAAGCGCCCGGTGATTTCCGTGCCCGCCGGAGTGGTAGCCCGAATCTCCTTCGCCGCGCCGGCCATTTGCCACACCTGCGTGCTGATGCGGTCCACCTCCGTGAAATCGGCGCGCATGCCTTCAAGCATGATGCGCCGGTCGATATTCACCATATGCGCGTGCCTTATCTTGCGGCGGTTCACCACGTCCGTCATCTGCATGCGCGTGCGCAGTTCGTTGGCCTGCGCCTTCACCGCGAAGATGCTGACGTTGCTGGTTTCCAGGTCGGCGAGAACTTCCGGCGGCATGTCTTTGAGCGGCCGCGGGGCAAGATCTTCCAGTATCCACGCGTTGTAATGCAGGTCGCGCGCTTCGAGCTCGCGCGCAAGCGCCGCGCCGATCTGGGCGCACGCACGGTCCGTAATCAGCGTGACTTTCTCATCCGGCTGAATCCGCAGGCACTGTTCCACCGCGTTGCGCGCCCCCGGAGTCAACTCCACGTCGAACGGTTCGGCGTGCAGGAATTCCTTGGGGCCCTTAAATGTCTCGCTCAAGGACCCGCTCATCGACTGGCTCCCTGGCCGGCCCCTTGGCCAGCCCCGCCCGCCGACGCCTCATACAGACCGTGCTCGGTCTCCTCAATCATATAGTCCACAACTCGTTTCAAATCGTTGGTCTCCTGGTACACGCGCAATTGGCGCGTCGCTCCATTTCCTCTCTCCAGTATCTGACGAATGTAGCCCACCTCGTCGATGCTTCCCAACTCGGCAACGACGTCGCTTACAAATTCCATCAACTCGTGCATCAGGTCGCGCGCCGGAACCTCGATCTGTTTGCCGAAGTCGATGATCTTGCCGTCCAGCCCGTACCGCGCGGCGCGCCATTTGTTCTCCATGATCAGCGCGCGGTTGTAGTGGCGGAAGCTCAGATTCTGCTCGTGCAGCCGGTAGAGCTTGGCGATCACCGCCTGGCAGACCGCGGCGATGCAGATGGTTTCCTCGAGGCGCATAGGCATGTCGCAGACGCGGAACTCGAGCGTGGGGTAGTGCGGGTGCGGCCGTATGTCCCACCAGATCTTCTTGGCGTCGTCGATGCAGTTGGTGCGGATTAGCAGGTTGACGTAATCCTCGAACTCGGACCAGCTTCGATACAAATCCGGTATGTTGGTGCGCGGAAAGCGCTCGAATACTTTACAGCGGTACGATTGAAAGCCCGTATTCATGCCCAGCCAGAATGGCGAATTAGCGGAGAGCGCCAGCAGGTGCGGCAGGAAATACCGGGCGCCATTCATAAGCTGGATGGCGGTCTCGCGGTCTTCCACGCCGATGTGCACATGCAGGCCGAAGATCAGATTGGCGCGCGCCACCATCGCCATGTCTTCGACGATGATGCGATAGCGCTCGTCCGGATAAATCGCCTGGTCGCGCCACTCGGCGAACGGATGCGAGCCGCCAGCCGCCAGCCGCAGGCCGTTTTCGTGCGCAAGGCGCACCATTTGCTGACGGATCATGCGGATCTCGGCCTTGGCATCGCCGACGTTGTGGCAGACGCTGGTGCCGATTTCCACCACCGACTGGTGCATTTCCGGCTTGACCCGCTCAGCCAGAATCATCTTGCCCTTCTGCACGATTTCCGCCTGAATGTGCGAGCGAAGATCGCGCGTTTCGGGGTCGATGGTCTGATATTCCTCTTCGATTCCGATGCTGAAACTGGGCCGCGAGGCTACGGATTTGCCGTCCATTTGCGATCCTCCTGCGCGAGAAGTTTAGACCAGTGGTACGGAAGCGGCGCGGGCGGTTGCGTGGCCCGCTGCACTGCCATTTGCGCCACGGCCTCCACGATCCACTCGAAATTCTCCGCGCCCACCGATTCCCGCGCGGCATCGGGCGCCGGGTTCATGAAGTCGATGGCATAGGGAACGCCGTTCTCCACCGCGAATTCCACCGTGTTCAAATCGTAGCCCAGCGCGCGGCAGAGCGTCAGCGCATCGTCGACCATCCGCTTGCCTAACGCCGCATCGGGCGGCGGATTGCCTTGGATATAGCGCAAATGGTGCGGCTGGCCGGGGTCGTAGCGCATCACGTGGACCTTCGTCTGGTCCACCACATAGCAGCGGAAATACTCTTGAAATTTGACGCCGCGCTGCAGAGTCATGCAGAGATCGGCGGAGTCGTCATACGCCGCGAAAAATTCATCGGGCGAATCCACTTTGTATACGCTCTTCCAGCCGCCGCCATTGTGCGGCTTGAGGAACGCGGGGAAGCCGACATATTCAAAAATGCCGTCCCAGTTCAACGGGTATTCCAAATTACGCATGGAATCGCCCGTGGTCCCGGGCGGGTGCCTTTTATGGGGCAGAAGGACGGTGGGCGGAATGGCCACGCCGAGCTTGGTGGCCAGCGCATAATTGAAGAATTTATCGTCCGCGCTCCACCAGAAGGGGTTGTTGATGACCTTGGTTCCGGTGAGCACGGCGTTCTTCAAAAACGACCGGTAGAACGGAATATCGTGCGAGATGCGGTCGACGATCACGCCATAGCCGCTCGGCTCGGCCATCTTCACGCCGCCCACCTTCAGATGCTCCGCGGTCACGCCCGCGGCGCCCATCGCGTTGATGCGATCCACCAGCGCCGGTGGAAACGTCTCTTCCATTCCATAAAGCACGCCAACCTTTGTCATAGATATCCTTAAATCTAACTGAAGAACATCGCGCTTAACCAAAAAACTTAACCGCCATTTGATGCCACCACGGCCAATCGTGGCCGAAACCTTCCCACACGTCCAGCGTATGCGGAATCTGTTTCACTCCGAACCAATGCGCCAGTTTCACGTTTTGATCGAACAGCGGATCGTGATTACCCACCGCCAGCACGAAATAATTCCTCCGGCACTGATCCAGCAGCTGTCCATCGTTGAGATTCGGCAGATAGTCCAAGGGCGAGTGAAAGTAGGCATTCTCGTCGTAATAGCCATTGAGGAACCGCTTGGGGATGTCGAACCCGCCGGACATGCTCACGGCGTAAGTGACCAGGTCCGGATGGCGCAGCGCGAAGTTGATGGCGTGGTATCCGCCAAAGCTGCATCCGGTGGCGCCCATCTGCGGCCAACTGGTGCGGTCGCGCACGAACGGCGCCGCTTCATTCACCAGATAAGCGTCGAAAGCGTTCTGCCGGTGGAGGCGGTCGGCCGGATGCGCGCCTTCGTTGTACCAGGATTCGCGGTCCACCGAATCGAGACAGATCACCTGCAGCTCGCCGCGCTCGATTTTCGGCGCCAGCGCGCCCACCATGCCGCGGTCTTCGTACTCCCAGAAACGGCCGCCCGAAGTGGGAAACACCACCACGGGAAATCCGCGCTCTCCGAACGCCAGCAGCTCCATATCGCGATGGAGCGATGGGCTGTACCACTTGACGTAGTCTCTGCGCATCCCCACGGCGATTTTAGCGTACAACTGGAGAATCGTAGGGCGGCCCCCCCGGTCCGCGGCCGACCCCCTGGTCGGCTTTTCCCTACATTGCGTACATTGAAGGATGAAACTACATTTCACCGCTGAGACCGAAAGAAGCTCAAGGAGGCCGCGGGACCGTCAGCGTCCTGCCGAACGCGCTCATGTGCTTCCCTTAATTCGACCGCAACGCAACCATCGGATCGATCCTGGATGCTTTCCATGCGGGGATATACCCGGCGATCGCCGCAACCGCGATAAGCAGCGTTCCCACCTCGATAAATGTCACCGGGTCGCCGGTCGTTATCCCAAACAACAGGCTGCCCAGCGCGCTCGACAAAACTCGCGACCCCGCCATTCCCAACGCGAGACCTAAAGCGGCCAATCCAAGCGTCCGCAGCACGATGCGGCGTTGCAGGTCGGTGGCGGACGCGCCCAACGCCATCCGAATTCCAATTTCCTGCACGCGTTGACTCACCGAAAACGAAATCACGGCGTAGATCCCCAGGGAAGCGAGTATTAAGGCGAAAGCCGCGAATCCGGCCAGCAACAGCACCAGGAACCGCCGCGGTGAAACGGCTCTGTCCACCAGATCCTGGAACGTCACAAACTCGCGGACCGGCAGATTCGGGTCGATCGGCCTCAGAGCAGTTCGAATCCCTGCCGCCAGACCGTCCGGTGGAAGCGCGGTGCGCACCACCAGTTGCATGGCTGCGTAGTCCCCGGGTTGCCGCATCGGCATATACAACTCCGATCCCCCCACCGTTTCCAGAGCTGCATGACGGACGTCTGCGACTACGCCCACTACGGACATGACCCTTCGTCCCACATTTATTGCGATCGCTTGTCCCACTGGATTCTGGCCGGGCCATAACGTCCGGGCCAGCGTCTCATTGACAACCGCGACGAGTTCGCTCGATGCGCGATCCCTCTCCGTAAATTCTCTACCCTGCCGCAACGGAACTCCTGCCGCGTCGAAATACCCGTCACTCACAACGCGAATGAATGCCTCCGGTTGGCGCCCCTTCTCGTAGACCTGTCCTCTAGCGGCAACGGCGAACGACCGGTCGTCGCGGAGTGGCAGGACGTCGGTAAGCCCCGCCGCCAGAACGCCAGGGACAGAGCGGGCACGGTGGAGCACATCGTCGATAAAAGAGTTCTGCTGCGCCAGAGTCGATATTCGAAAACTCGGGTCAATCCTCAGCGCAGCCGCTCGCTCCGGTTGAAATCCCAGATTCACGTCGAGGACGCGGAGAAAGCTCCGGATCAGCAGCCCCGCGCCGACCAGCAGTATGCAGGCGAAGGCGACCTCGGAAACCACGAGGCCATCGCGGAGCGCAATGGGAAAGCCGCCATGCCGCTTGCCGCCAGCGCTCGCCCCGCGGCCGCCATCTTGCATGCCTTCACGAAGGGAGACTGCCGTGACCCTTAGCGCCGGCAGCAGGCCAAAGAGTACCCCGGAACCGACCGCCGCCAGCAAGGTGAAAAGGAGCGCGCTCCCATCCATCCGAACGCTTTCGAGCAAAGGAAGGTTGAAGGCTTGGTTGAATACACGAGGATGCGCCAGTTCGCGCGTGCCGGCCACTGCGAGGGCGAGTCCCAACACCGCGCCGCAACATGAGATCGCCACGCTCTCCGTAAGCATCTGTCGCAGCAGCCGCGAACGGCCCGCGCCTAACGCAGCCCGCAGCGCCATTTCCTTTTGCCGCGTGCCTAACTTCGCCAATTGCAGATTCGAAAGATTCGCGCACACAATCAACATCACTACACCCACCGCGCAGGCCAGCACGAACAGAGCCGGTCTCACTCCTCCGCTCACTCGTTGCGCCAATGGCACCAGCCTCGGAACGATATTGTTCCGTTCCGGATGCTGACTCTCCAGTTGTTTCGCCAGCGCCGTAAACTCGGCCTGCGCGCCTTGCAGGGTCGCGCCGGGCTTCAATCTTCCGACGATGGGCATCGTGTTGCCTTGGGGTTTGTTCTTGTCGTTCAGCGGCCAGGGAACGAAAGCATCGATGCTCGTGCCGGGGGCAAAAACGCTGGCAAAGTCAAAGGATGCAGGCAGCACGCCCACCACCGTCACGGGCTGGTTATTTAACATCAGTTTCCGGCCCACCACATTGGGGTTTGAGTCAAACCGCCGCCGCCAAAAGTTGTGGCTCAGGACCATTGCCGCCGGAGCGGAATACCTCCCCTGGCACTCCTCGGTGGTGAACGATCTTCCGATCGCGGGTTCCACACCTAGCAGTGCGAACAAGTTCCCGGTGACAGGAACGCTGGTGAGACGCTCGGGTTCGCCGATTCCCGTGAGCTCCTTGTCGCCCGCGCGGTAGTACCCGGACCAACCCGCCAAATCGGAGAATGAGCGGTTCGACTCCCGGAGGTCCGAATAGTGTTCGGTTTGGGTGGTGAAGTTCTCGCCGTTGGAAATCCATACCAGCCGTCCTGGATCGCGAAACGGGAGCGGGCGTAATAGCAGCGCATTGACCACGCTGAAGACCGTGGAACTGGCGCCGATGCCGAGGCCCGCGATGAGAATCGTAAACGCCGTAAATCCGGCATCGCGCCGCATGCCGCGAAACGCGTGGTGTAAATCCTGCGCCAGGTCGCTCATCCAGCGCGCGATCCAGGTGGAGCGAGCTTCTTCCGATTTTTGCGTCATATTGCCAAACTTTCTGTGAGCCGCAGCGCGAGCCTCCGCCTGGGACATGCCTTGCGCAGCCAACTCCTGAGTCATGGACTCGATATGGAATTCCATCTCTTCCCACAGCAGGCGCTGCCTTTCACTGTGATCCAGCCAATACTGTAAACGGCGTCGAAAGCGCTTCCAAAGTGTGCCCGCTCGCATGGCATTTTCTCCGTTTGACTAAGCAAACCCCATAATGCGGGCCACCGCGCCGGTGACCTGGCGGTAACGGGCCGACTCCCCGGCGAGGTGTTTGCGGCCGTCGGGAGTCAGCTTATAGAAACGAGCGCGCCGGTTGTTGGCCGAAAGGCCCCACTCACCCTCGATCCAGCCATTCAGCTCAAGCCGCTGGAGAGCCGGGTAAAGAGAGCCTTCTTCGACGCGCAGCAGATCGTCGGACAATTGCTGAATCAGTTGCGCGATCGCGTATCCGTGCAAATGGCCGCTCATCAATATTTTGAGTACCAGCATGTCCAGCGTGCCAGGCAAGAGGTCGGCCTTCGGTTTCTCGGTTCCCATAGACGATCTGATTATAGGACGATAGAGTTTCCCGTTTGGTTAGGCGGAATTGGACAGTTCTTTTAATCAGGCAGGCTTTAGGAACGAATGACGAGCCGCCGTTGACGAAGAGCGCCGAAGATCAGGCTAGGTTCAATACGGTTCGCTTAGTGCAGACGGACCAAATCGTGGCGCGCGCACGCATGCGCGTCGGTGAAGAAATCGCCTCGAAGATGGTTTTCATCTGCTCCGCCATGTGGGAGCCGTACCTGAAGGTCATCCGCGAAAAGCGCTCCGAGGCTCTGCGCATCCCTCGACCGGTTCCACATCGTGGCTAAGACGATCAGAATCTGAAGATCGAACAGCGCTTCCGGCTGCGCGAACTACTCCGCTACAACCTGAGGACTATCCGATCCTCAACTACTTCCGCGCTCAAAGCTACTCCAGCGGCGTCGTTGAGGGCCTTAGCAACAAAGCCAAAGGCACCATGGCAGCTCCATATCGCGATCGACCGATGGGCGGTACCGCTTGATGTAATCTATGCAGCATCCCCACAGCGATTTTGGCGTACACTGAGTGGTTGCCGGACCGCCGCGCCAAAGACGAAGGCCGCCTTCACCTGCATTCCCGTTTTCCTTCCCGCTATCTTTCGACGCCTCGCAACATTGTTGTCTACCTTCCGCCGGGCTACGATGCCGCCGCGCGATATCCGGTTTTCTATCTGCAGGACGGCCAAAATCTGTTCGATCCCGCTACCGCATTCAACGGTCAGGATTGGCGGGCCGACATGGTGGCGGACCAGTTGATTGTCAGCGGCGCCATTGAGCCCATCCTCATGGTAGGCGTCTACAACACCGGCGTTCGTCGAATCTCCGAATACACGCCCACGCGCGACGCCCGCATGCGCAAAGGCGGCAAGGGCGCCCGCTACGCACAGATGCTGGCGCGCGAGTTGAAGCCGTTCATCGAGCGGAAATACGCCGCGAAGCGAGCGGCGGCGGATACCGCGTTGGGTGGCTCGTCGCTGGGCGCATTGGTGTCTCTGGCGGCCGGCCTGCTCTATCCGCGCGTTTTCGGCAAACTGGCGGTGATGTCGCCCTCGGTGTGGTGGGATCAACGGTCGATTCTTAGAATGGTGCGCGCATTCAAGGCGTCCGCGCGGCCGCGTATCTGGCTCGACACCGGGACCGAAGAGGGCGAATCTGCGCAACAGGCGCTGGACGATACGCGCCTGCTGCGCGATGCCCTGCTGGAAATGGGTTGGCGCGAAGGCGTAGATCTGAGTTATATGGAAGTTACCGGCGCCGGCCACAACGAACTGGCTTGGGGCGGGCGGTTCGGAGAGGTGCTCCAGTATTTCTTCCGGAAGGGTTGACAGAGTGACAGGGGCAGTGGCACTGGTTTCCCTGGCGCTGAGATTCAAGCGGCCGCGCGGTGGAGCAGTAAGACCGCCGGCAAGCGCGCGAAGGTGAGTGCCGGGCTCGCGCCTGTAGTGGCCGTATCGGCCGGTTCACCGAACAGCCGGTCCGCCAGGAACGATGCTCCAGTTACCGAAGCGAGAGGAACCGGCGCCGTGTCAAAGATCGATGTGGATACATGCAAACCCCCGATTCCAGTAATACGTCCTCGGTTCGAAAATGTTTGGCCGCAACTGGAGCAAGCTGGAATAATACCTATCACTCGGAGATCGGGCTTGCTTTAACTCAAGGTTGGGGCTTGGACAGTCGCCATGACGGGACCCACTTATGCCACCTCGCCCCACTTCGGCCCGAATACGGCATTGAGGCGCTCCTACCGACGCCTGCGACGCCTCTAGCGTGGGCGGAGATGGTGGGCGCCTGGGGGGGCTGACGTTACCTCTTAGGCATCACCATAGAGGTGGTCAGGGTGGCCCGGATCGGCGGCTGGTTTGGCTGCCGATCTTGGTAGTTGACGCCCGAGCTCCGGTACAAGAGGGACCCCACCCCCAAACCAACGTCTGCGGTATCAATAATGCCCTTTCCTGCGGCCCGCCTCTTTATGTGAAGAAGTTCTACACTGGTTTCTTGACGGTCCGGGGTTCCATTTTCGGCAAGCTCTTACTGACATCGGTACTGTTGATCGGCGTCACGCTTGCGAGCGCCGACTTCTTGCTCACCCGCTACACTGCGGAACGCGAGCGCTCGCTGGTTCAGCAGCATATGGCGCAGTCTCTTCGCGTTATCGCGCCCACATTGGCTTCGAATCCACCGAAGAGTCTGCAAAAGTGGGCGGAGGATACCGATGCGGCGCTCGATTCGCGCGTAACCGTAATCGATAACAGTGGCGTAGTGCTAGCCGACTCCCGCCATGATCCGGAAACAATGGAGAACCATCGTGCGCGTCCGGAGGTTCAAGCGGCGCTCGAGGGCCGGCCAGGGTCGGCCGTCCGGCGCAGCGCCACCCTCGACGTGGAGTTCTACTATTACGCCGAGCCGGTCGAGCTGCCGGGGCATCCGCGTACCGTCCTGCGCCTGGCAATTCCGCTGACACAGGTGGGGGCCTCAATTTCGGCCGTGCGCATGCTGATTCTGAGGGCCTCGGCAGCCGCCGCCTTGATCGCGCTGATAACCGCATACTTCATCGCAGGCGCGTTCACCCGCCGCATTCACCGCATCGAGAATTACGCCACGGAACTGGTAAACGCCGACTACTCGGGGACATTTGCGGCGGAGGGCGACGACGAACTCGGGTCGGTAGCTCGCTCTCTACGCACGATGGCGGAGCATTTTCGCAAAATGCTGGAGCGTCTCGCGCAGGAATCGTCGAGGCGCGAGGCGATTCTGAGCAGCATGGTGGAAGGGGTGCTCGCCGTCGAACACAAGCTCTGCATCACCTTCTACAACGACGCGTTCGCGCGGGCGGTGCATGCCCGCACGCCGCTGCCGGACGGGGTTTCGATGTTACACGTGGTTCGCGATCCGGCTTTGCGCGAACTGTTGTCGCGGGTGATCGCCACCGGCACGCCCGCGCGCGAGCGCATGTCCCTCATCAATGCCGAGGGGCGCGTCTTCGAAGTTCAAGCCGCTCCGCTGGCGGCGCCGGGCGGCGCCGGAGCCATCGCAACATTCCATGACATCACGGAGCTCGAACGCCTGGAACGTGTCCGCAAAGATTTCGTGGCGAACATATCTCACGAGCTTCGAACCCCGCTCGCCGCCATACACGGAGCCGCCGAAACCCTGCTCGAAGGCGCGCTGGAAGATCCGGAGAACGCCCGCAAATTTCTGGAAATGATTGCGGCGCACACTGCGCGCATCGGCAACCTGGCTTCCGACCTTTTGACGCTCTCGGAAATCGAGGCGGAACGAATCCCGGCTCTATCGGAAAAAATATCGGGCGCCGAATTGGCTGAAAATGCGCTTCACAGGGTGGCCGATCGGGCAAACGAGCGTAGTATTCGCGTTGTTCTGAATGCGGCCGCCGACGTGTACTTCGTGGGACACAAAGGCCGTCTGGAGCGGGCCGTCTCCAATCTGCTCTTGAATGCAATCGACTTCAATCGTCCGGGCGGCGAAGTTCGCATCGACGTGCGGCGTGTGGATGCGACCGCCCGAATCTCAATCGCAGACAATGGAATCGGCATCGCTCCCGAAAACCTGCGGCGCGTTTTCGAGCGCTTCTACCGGGTGGACAAAGCGCGATCCCGCGAGACCGGGGGAACCGGACTCGGCTTGTCGATCGTGAGGAACACGGTAGAACGAGCGGGCGGGTCGGTGATGGTAGACAGCCAATTGGGCAAAGGATCCGTTTTCACTCTGGTATTTCCGGCCGTATGAACGGCAGCCCTCGGCTTGCCGAAATATGACAAACCGATTACGATGGAGTTCGCCTCTCCGATCCGACGTATTCCACGACTCGTATGAATCTGCTGCCGCGCGACGACAAATTCTTTGCCTTCTTTCTGAAACAGGTGGAAATCATTGGCCAGGCCGCGCACGTCCTGCTGGAAGGAGTTCGCATCGGCAACTCGCGCCTCGTCGGCGCCGCCACCGAAATCAGCGTGCTCGAGAACCGCGGCGATGAGGTGATCCACAGCATCTTCCACCGGTTGAATCAAACTTTTATCACCCCGTTCGACCCCGAGGACATCCAGAACATCTCGAGCGCGCTCGACAATGTGCTCGACGGCATTGAGGATACGGCGCACCGGCTCGTGTCATACGATATCAATCCCGTTCCGCACGACATGGTGGAACTGGCGGTGATTGTGAATGCCTGCGCTGTCTCGGCGAAAAAGGCGTTTGAAGCGCTGGAACGCAAGGGACCGATCCTGGAACAGTGCATCGAGATCAACCGCCTGGAAAACGAGGCCGATCTGATCAGCCGCAGCGCCGTCGCCAACCTCTTCCACAAGGAGAAGGACCCGATCACGCTGATCAAGCTCAAAGAGGTTTACGAGTTCTTCGAGAACACCATCGACCGGTTCGAGGACGTCGCCGATATCCTGCAGAACGTCGCTGTCAAGAACAGTTAAGCCATGTCGGTCTTCGGGCTAGCGGTATTCATCATTGCGATCGCCCTGCTGTTCGATTACATCAACGGGTTTCATGATGCCGCGAACTCGATCGCGACCATTGTGGCGACGCGCGTTCTGACCCCGTTTCAGGCCGTGTTGTGGGCCGCATTCTTCAATTTCGCCGCCGCGTTCTTCTTCGGAACGGCGGTCGCCAAGACGGTCGGAAAGGGGTTTGTCGACCTCAGCCTGGTAACGCCTCAGGTGATCTTGTGCGGGATCGCGGGCGCGATTATTTGGGATCTGATTACGTGGTGGCTCGGGCTTCCCACCAGTTCGTCGCACGCGTTAATCGGCGGCTATGCGGGCGCGGCCATCGCGCGGGCCGGGGTGGTGCGTGGATTTCTACACAGCTTCGACGCGCTTCGGGTTCCAGGCGGCAGCGAATGGCCGCTCACCCTCGCATTCATTTTCCTCGCTCCGCTGATCGGACTAATCTCGGCCTATGTGTTGATGATCGCGGTCTACTGGATCTTTCGAAAATCCAGCCCCTCGAAGATGGACGGTTACTTCCGGAAGCTGCAGTTGGTCTCGGCAGCCGCCTTCAGCCTGGCGCACGGATCCAACGATGCGCAAAAGACAGCCGGCCTGATTGCCGGAGTGTTATTCACCTCGCGCATGATTCCGGCGTTCGAGATTCCGGGATGGGTGCTGATGGCTTCGTACACGGCGATCGCGCTGGGAACCTTAAGCGGAGGCTGGCGCATCGTCCGGACCATGGGCACACGGCTGACGCGGCTTAAACCGCGTAGCGGATTCTGCGCAGAAACGGGCGCAGCCTGCGCCGTTCTCCTGGCTACCCATTTCGGTCTCCCGGTCTCCACGACGCACGCCATAGCCGGAGCCATCGTGGGGGTAGGTAGTATTAATCGCCTCAAAGCGGTTCGTTGGGGGATAGCGACTAACATCGTGGGCGCGTGGGTAATCACGATTCCGATGGCGGCGATCATTGCCTGGCTAGCGTTCTGGACCCTGCGCCTCGCCGGGGGCGCTTAACTTCGGGAACGCTGCGATCCGCCGTCCATTAACGCGCGGACCGATTTTATCGAGTTGAAGGATGCAAGCTGTACGCAGCCCGTTGGGTTATCCTGCAAAAATGCGGCCCTTCGATTTCGTTCTCTCCGCGGCGATGGTCGCGTCGCCACTTTTGGCGCAAGGTTCCATCCCTGCCACGATTGCCGACAGCGTCGGCGACATGCTGCGCTACACCGAAGGGCAATTTCTCTCCATCGCAGAAGCAATGCCGGAAGAGAAGTTTTCCTTCATACCGACAGCCGGGAACTTCGCCGATGCGCGCAGTTTCGCCGAGCAGGTAAAGCACGTGGCGTGCACCCAGTTCGCGTTCTTCAACGAGATCGAAGGTAAAAAGCCACCAGATGCCTGTGAACGCGGAGGGCCTTCCACTGCCAAGACCAAACCCGAACTGATTCAGTATTTGCGGGACTCTTTCGACTACGGCAATAAGGTTCTGGCGACGGTGAACGCGAAGAACGCGTTAGAGCGCGTAGAAGGGCGCTACGGCGGCCCCAGCACGCGTCTCGGAATGGCGGTCAAGTCGGTGTGGCACATCACCGATCACTACGGCCAGCTTGTCGAGTATCTGCGAATGAACGGGGTCGTGCCGCCAGCGACACAGAAGTACGGGCTGAAGGTCCGCTAGGACCAACAGCTACCGTCCTATCTGTGTCTCGAAAAGGACCGTTTTCGAGACGGTCACACCCCGAACTGCCGCAAATGATGGTCAAGGTGTTTGTACATTAAGATCGCCCACTCCTCCGGCGTCATTCTCCCAAAGAAACTATGCGGATTCCTCGTACACCCTGCCGCCCCTCCCACCGCAAACTTGTCGATCAGGCCCGATAACCGGTCCCGTTCCTTGCCCAAATCTCGTTCGTCCGCCACAATGAGGCCCCTTGCCGTCGGCGAATTCTTCCGTAGCGGGTCTTCGTTCCGAAACACCATCGGCTTCACCAGCCGCCCCATCAGACGTGCGGGTAGCGCTCCCTTGTCGGGCGCCACTTCTCCCACCGCCCACTGCATACTCACCGAGCAATGCGCCAGCATCTGCGCCGCGGTCATCTTGCCCCAGCGCCTCTCACTTTGCGGCTCCAATTGTCCCAGCCGGGTCTTTACCTGATTCGCCACCGTCGCATCGAACAGGTTCTTCATGATCACATGCCTCCCTTGAATGAGAGTAACCGAGAGCCAGTGTCGGAAAGGGTCATTTTTCTGCGGCTCACCGATTGAATATCCGATAGGCGCAGTTTCACAAAGGACCCTTTGTGAGACAGAAGTTCGAGCGCCGCAATCGGAGCCATCCCCGCTTGTACGCGCCCGTGGACGGCGCTTCGCCTGCCTTCAAAGTGCCAGCTCTTGGAACCGAAGCGCGAATGGCGCTCGATATGTCGCGCAACGTGAACCTTCGCGTCGATCACCTTGGCGGAAAACGCCCGTTGCCGACTTGAGGCCGGCTGGAGTTGGCCCGATGGTCCGGTTCTGGGAGATCCACGTTTTGGGCGCCGCCCCCAGGCGCCGCATTCGCACGCCCGAAATGACAGCTTCCGAGGATTCTCCGAGTACCGCGTGATACGCCCTGAGGGCACTTGCGACTGGTACATCGATAAACGCTGCGCGACAAGGCAGGATCTCCGCCCAGGATGCCTGGCTCGCGACCACGACGGCGAGGACATCCGAGACGCCGCTCCCGCCCGGTCGAGTAGACATATCCCGAGATTATATAAGGCCCGGAGGCGGAATCGAGCAGGTTGTGATTCTTCCACAGTGTGATGTTGGTTCACTTTGGTTCGGTGTGCGGGGACCTATTTCAATTGGTCACTCGAATGGCATTCCGCTTGCACTGGACGGAGCCTGACCCGTCTTTGCATCCTTCTCTTGAACGTCGTCAGTGCGACTTCAGGCCAGGCGCAGACGCCTGCCGTGCGACCGCGATTCGAAGTCGCCTCCGTCAAGCGCAACATGTCGTGCGGTGGCCGGCGCGGCGGTGGAGGGGCGCTCACTCCCGGCCGGCTGAACATGGAGTGCGCCACACTCCAGACACTCATCGAAAACGCATACTACATCTTCGCCGATGGAGTGAGCATGAACCGGAAATCGATCGGGATCGCTGGAGGCCCCAGTTGGATATTGTCCGATACCTACGACATTTCGGCTAAGGCCGAAGACAGTGCACCGTTTGCGAAGATGGCGGGCCCAATGATGCAGGCGCTTCTCGAAGAGCGCTTTAAACTTGAGCTGCGCCACCAATTCAAGGAGGGCCCGGTCTACATTCTGACCGTTGCAAATAGCGGCTCCAAACTGGAGTCGACGACGGAAGGAAGCTGCGTGACGGTCGACATCAATCATCCGTTCATAACAGTTCCTAACCAGCCCAGGCCCGTTCGTTGTGGTAGCCAGGGCACGTCATTCAAGGATGGGATTGTCACCATGAGTTGGCGCGGGACCACCATGGACTTGTTGGCAAACGACTTTGCGCTAACTCGGGTAGTGGGACGCCCGATCATCGACAGGACGGGACTCAGCGGTCAATTCGATATTCGCCTGGCGTTTGCGCCGGATACATCCGCGCCAGTGGTTTCAGGCGAGGCAAGTGCTCCAGGTACGGCGGGGGTGCCGGCGCCTGGAGAGGCCCTCGGAGAATTAGAGACGCGAAGGCTTTTCGGAGTCCTTACTTATGCCCGATAAAATCCGACTGTGTGCTCCCACTTACAAGCGTTCGGCATTCGGTTCACTCCGCGCGGGCCGGTTCCTCGTTTATCCCGTAGCCATCGCGGCCATTCTGCGCGCCAGGCCGGAGGGAGTATGACGCTGTCGAAACGCTTTCGTTCCTGGCTGAAAGCCACGTTGCAGCGGCGCGTCGTGGAGCGCGGCGAGCCCCACCAGCAGGCCCGGCTGGAATTCGGCAGCGTCCGCCAAACCAAAGAAGCGTGCCGCGAAGCCCGCGGAAAGGGCCTGCTGGATTCGCTTCTGTTGGACCTTCGTTACGGTCTGCGCCTGCTGCGCAGAACTCCGGGATTTGCCGTCCTGGCAGTGGTGACGCTGGCCCTGGGGATAGGCGCCACAACGGCAGTTTTCAGCCTGGTCAACGCGGTGCTGCTCCGCGATTTGCCTTACCGCGACCCGGGGCGGCTGGTATTTCTGTACGAGCCGATTCCAGGCATTCCCGGCGCTCCGCTGGAAGCGTGGGCGCCGGTCATCGGTGATTTCTTCACGTGGCAAAGGGAGAGCCGCTCATTTGCGAGCCTGGCAATGTTCACCAAAGGCCAACTGAATGCGTCGTTAGGTCATGCGACAGGCGATGCGGCGTTCGACGCTACCGGATCGCGTGTCACCGCCGGCTTCTTCCGCACGCTGGGCGTTTCCCCGGTGCTCGGACGCGCCGTGGACAACGCCGACACTCAGCCGGGCCACGGAGGTGTTGTGGTAATCAGCCACTCGCTCTGGCAGTCCCGGTTCGGCGGCGAACGTAACGTGCTGGGGAGAGAGATGCTGCTGAACGCGCGGCCGTACCGGATTATCGGAGTGATGCCGGCCGGGTTTGCCTTTCCGCACGGCACCGAGAGCCTGGAGGCAGTGGGGAAGTCGACTGATATCTGGTTGCCTTGGACAATGACTCCGCAGCAGAGGGCGTCGCGTGACGATAATCCGGGCAACGCTATCGGACGGTTGCGGCCGGGAGTTAGTCTGAATCAGGCACAGGTGGAAATCGCCACGATCACCTCGCGATTCGATCCCCCTTTCCAGCAACTGAACAAGAAGGCTCAGGGCGTGGTCCGCCCGTTTGACGAACAGATCACCGGCGGTTCCCGCCGCCCGTTGCTGATCTTCATGGTGGCGGTATTGCTGGTGCTGCTGATCGCATGCTCAAACGTAGCGGGCCTCGGACTCGCCCGCGCCGGCGGCAGGGCACAGGAAATCGGTGTGCGAACGGCGCTGGGCGCTTCACGCTTGCGGCTGGTGCGGCAGCTTCTGGCGGAATCTTTATGTGTCGCCTTAGCCGGCGGCGTCCTCGGGATTGCCGCGGCGTTTTGGATGGTCCGGCTTCTGGTGAACTTCCATTCGGCTAACATTCCGCGGATCGAAGAAACCTCAATCGATGGCCGCGTCCTGCTGTTTACGGTTTGCGTTTCGCTGGCGGCCGCTGTGCTTTCGGGACTGTTCCCGGCATGGTCCGGTTCGCGCTGCAGTTTGAACCAGGCTATCAAAGCTTCGGGGACTCGCAGCGTCAAAGGCGGCGCGAGCCGGCTACACCGCGGGCTGATTGTCGCTCAGATGGCGCTCACCATCGTGCTGCTGGTCGGTTCGGGTCTGCTGATCCGCAGCTTTTTGAAACTGGAGTCGGTGGATAAGGGCTTCGCCTCGCTCTCCACGGTTACGATGGGCATTCACCTCGACGGGAGATACAACCAACCACAGCGGCAGAGCGAATTCTTCCACACCCTGCTGGCCCGAATCCAAGCCGTGCCGGGCGTGCAGGAGGCCGCGGCCGTTGACCGCGTTCCGCTGGGCGGTGGCGAATCGCTCAGTCTAATCGAAGTGGAGGGTTACCCGTTCGACGAGAAGACGTCTTT
This sequence comes from Bryobacteraceae bacterium, assembly GCA_049522755.1. GTDB lineage: Bacteria > Acidobacteriota > Terriglobia > Bryobacterales > Bryobacteraceae > PALSA-243. The sequence continues at coordinate 29,371 of JBEKNN010000021.1, forward strand.
CGAAAACCGTTCGGTGACGCCGCGATACTTCGCCGCGATGGGAATTCCGCTGCTTGAGGGCAGAGCCTTCGATGACGCCGATGCGGCTGGGCGGACGCCGGTGATTATCGTGAGCAGAAGCTTCGAACGGAGATATTTTCCAGGACGGTCGGCGCTGGGCAGGCGTGTGCACACCAGCGGTTGGCGGACAATCGTCGGCGTGGTGGCGGACGTGCGGATGCGCGAGCTGGACACCACCCCGCCGATGCAATTCTATTTGCCGCTGTGGCAGGTCCCCACCGGTTCGGTCGCCGTCGCGGTGCGTGGAACGCTGCCTCCGGACCGGACCGCTTCGGCCCTCCAGGGCCTGCTGCGAAACGCCGACGCGGCGTTGGCGGCAGACGTGCGAACGATGGATCAATTGGTTTCCGAGGCGAGCGCGGAACGGCGTTTCCAAACGCTGGTGCTGACCGTGTTCGGCGGCATCTCCCTGTTTCTCTCGCTGCTAGGTCTGTACGCGCTGATGGCGTATTCGGTACAACGGAGGACAGCGGAAATCGGCATCCGCATGGCTCTGGGCGCGCAACGGAGCGCTGTGATGGGACTCGTGCTGCGGCAAGGGGCGACCCTGTGGCTGGTCGGAATTGCGCTGGGCTTTGCCTGCGCGTGGAGCGTGACGCGGTGGATGCGCAGCCTGCTTTTCGAAGTGCAGCCAGCCGATCCGCTCACGTTCGCGGCAGTGGCGACGCTGTTTTGTGCGGTTGCCGCGATCGCGTGCTATGTGCCGGCGCGGCGCGCGACGCAGGTGGACCCGGCAATCTGCCTGCGTTACGAGTGACTGCGGCCACGCTGGGCGAGTCTCGACGCGCCGCTCCGGTCGGAATGCGGAGTCGGCAAGTGATGGCCGCCGAACGAAGCAGACGCGCCAATTCGTAAGGCTATGTGCGTTCTCCTCAAGCCAAATCTGGTGGAGGATCTGCCAGAACTTCGCCTTCCGACAAAGTCAATTTCGAACGAAAAAAGAATACTGCTTTCCGTGGGAAGACGCGACCCCTCATTCAGAGCATCGGCCGTATAAAGCCGGAGAAGACCGGCTCCCGGAGTTAGCGGCCGAACAACGGAGATTAGGCCTGAGCCCCGTAGCAGAAGGCCTCATTTTAACGCCTCTGCCGCGCGCTAAATTATGCGGCGCAATCGCCAGGCCAACAGCACCCATCCCAGGATGAACGCCAGCCCGCCCAACGGCGTAATCATGCCCAGCGAGCGGTTGCCCGTCACCGCCAGCGCGTACAAACTTCCGGAGAACAGCACGATCCCGGCCAGCAAACACCAGCAGACCATGTCCGCCGCCTCTTGAGGAAACGTTCCAGTACGCGACAGAACGGCCACCACCAGAATTCCCATGGCATGCAGAAAGTGGTAGAAGACCGCTTTCTCGTAGACTCCGCGCGCGTAATCGTCCAGCCGGTTCTGTAAACCATGCGCGCCGAACGCGCCCAGAATCACCGCCAATGCCAGCAAAACCGCTCCCGTTGCGCTCCAATTCATGCTTGCCTCAATGCGTCATCGCATAGACCAGATAATTGATGCCGATGCGTATCCCCAAATCCGAATACTTCGCGGGATACTTCGGATCGTCGGCGTGCTCCCACGAATCGCCCAGGTCCATGTTGTGGCACATGGCTACGATGACGCGGCCATGGTCGTCGTAGATGCCGCGCCAGTGGGGCACTTTTCCCGTCTCGCCCTTTTCATACGTGTGCCCCTCTTCCAATGCCGGCATGCCCGGCACCTGATAGCGATGCGAAAGATCGTAGATGGCCGCGAAGATCGGGTCGTTGTCCGGAATCTCCACAATCGGCCGGTCGGGAAATACTTTGTGCATGCTATCGAAGAACATGCCCCACTCGATGTCGCCATGAAAATCGTCGCACATGAAAAAGCCGCCGCGCAGCAGGAATTCGCGCATGGTCTTAGCCTGCTCGTCGGTCAGGTTCCAATGGCCCACCTCTACGCCGTAGAGCCATGGCCAATCGTACACGTCGTGATCGTCGAGATTGATGGGCTCCTCCACGGAGCGCGCGCTGAGCCGCGTCAACCGGCGGACGGCGGTCGAAAAATGGCGGTCTGAGCGCGGATAATCCATGGTCCAGTTCGACCCTCCCTCCCTCCAATCGCCATTCATGAGGTAACCGCCGTAGTATCGCCCCACCGGCGGATACATCAGGCGCGCGAACGCCCATTCGGTCTTGTCCTGATAATCCGGCGGCAGCGGAAACTTCTCGTACTCCAGGCCCGGATACTCGCGGAACGGCTTCTGGAATGCGAAAAGAGCGCTGATGGCTAAAAGTCCGCCGATCAGAAGCACTCCCGGCCGGCGAAGTGGATTGATATCGAACACTGCTGACAGCTTCAGGATACCATCGGCTATCGTAAGATCGTTTCCAATATAAGAATCGTCGCCCTTGCCGACTCCCTTGGGCCCGATTCGCAGCCCTCAACCTTGGGAATGCGCGCGTCACTAAGATCGCCGACACGTCAGCTCGTCGGCGCCGATTCCTCTCGCCGCGTTCCGCCTCTACTTAGAAAGACAGTCCCAGTCGCCGGCGCCTCCGGCCTATACTACCGGCCTATACTACCGCTCGCAATTCGCGAAGCTTTCCGGCGTGCGCTCGCGTGGCCGCCTCGCTATGCCGCACCCGTTCCATTAACTCCGCCGCCTGCGGGAAGAGCATACTGCCTTCCATGCGCACCTCCGACGCCACTTCCATCTGAATCCCTGCCAGAACGTCCAGCAGTTCGCCGTAACATTCGCACGCGCCGGCCGGCGCCATGAAGCCATCGGTCAGCTCGCGCATCTCGTCGAGCTCGCGGGTCAGCGAGATCTGTCCGTATTTGAGCAGGCGCAAGGCTTCCGAGATCTCCTCCACGCAGGGAAAGGACCGTTCGCCTTCGCGTAGAGCTACCTCGATCTCCAGGAGGCGCGGGAAGAGTCGCGCATCCTGACTGTCCAGATGGTCCTCCAGGTCGCGGCGGAATTCCTGGAACAGCCGATAGAGCGGCAGCAGCACGCGGCACAGCGGCGGCCGCTGCTCCACTACTACGCTGCTGTTCAGATCGGCCGCTCGTTCCACCTCTTTACGCAGCAGGGAATGATGCGGCTTCAGAACGCATCGAATGACAGCCGTAAGTGGGAGTTGGTTTTGCATGGCTAAGCCTCCTGGAAGACGCCGGCGGTTTCCGCGCACGGCTGATAAACGCATCGCGGATCATGAGCCAGATAATCGCCGGTAAGCGCATAGGCGCGGGCGCGCGAGCCGCCGCACAGCCTGCGATACTCACAGAATCCGCACTTGCCGCGTAGGGCGTCGCAATCGCGCAGCTCCACAAACAACGGCGAGTTGCGGTAGACATGCACCAGCGAATCGAATCGCACGTTCCCCGCCGAAATCGGCAGGAAAGCGCTAGGATAGATCTCGCCCGTATGCGAGACGAATACGAATCCGCGCCCATCGCTCACGCCCGCTGCCCGCCACACGGTGCGGCTCTGGTCGGCGGGTTCGGCCCGCTCTTGCAGGCGGCGCGCCATATACCGCCGGTAATGCACGGCGTCGTTGGCCTTCACCGCGAACGGCGCGTTGCGCGAAATGTTGTACAGCTTTTCGAAGACCTGCTCGTACTCTTCGGCGGCCAGATCGCCGGCCGCCTGGTCGCCCGAGCTGGCGCGGCCCGCCGCCACCGGGAAAAACACGCTCCACATGCGCGTCCCGAGTTTCGCCGCCAGGCTGGCGACCTCATCGAGCCGGTGCATGTTGCGCCGGGTCACCGCGGTCTGGACCTGCGTTTCCAGGCCGATGCGCCGCGCGTCTTCCAACGCCTCCACCGCCCGATCGAACTCGCCGGGGGCGTCGCGGAAGCCGTCATGCGTTTCGGCATCCGGACCATCGAGGCTGATGGCCATTCGGGCCACGCCGATCTTGCGAAATTCCCAAATCGTTTCCCTCGTCAATAGAGGAGTCGCGCTGGGACTGATGTTGGTGCGCAGTCCCAGCGCCACACTGCGCCGGAGGAGGGGCAAAATATCCGGCCGCTTCAGAGGATCGCCACCAGTAAGGACCATCAGCGGGTTGCCAAACTCCCTGACGGTCTCGAGGAGTCGATAGGCTTCCTCCGTTGAGAGTTCCGATGAGTGCCGCCGGGGGGCTGCCGAGGCTCGGCAATGGACGCAAGCCACGTCGCAGGCTTGCGTGGTTTCCCAGATCACCAGCAGAGGAGCCCCATCGAGTCTCATGTGTCCTCCCAGAATGCAATCGATGCGCCGCAACAGTGCGTCGTTTTATCTGTGATTTCCGCGTCTGCACTGAGTGATGTTGCGCAGCGCTGCGCCATTTCCCGCAGGCTGGCTGGGCCACGCCATTATCGAGACATTTTTTCGACGCAGAGACGCTGAGACGCAGAGATCGGCGCGGAGAAAACTCAAAGATACAGACTTCTCTTCTCTGCGCTTATCTCAGCGCCTCCGCGTCTCTGCGTCGAAGAACTGCCCCTTTTATAGTTGAACTGACTTCTGACGTTGGGGCCGCTCACCCCAGCACCAGCGTCGCCTCAATTACCCGGTCTTCCGGGAATCCAAACTCGAATCCAGCATCGGCTGGTTATCCGCCAGGACCGAGCCGCAATTGGGTCACGCCGCGCGTTTTTGCGAAGGGCGGATCAGAATGTCAGCGGAAATCCCCAGAGCATCATGCAGCCGCCGGATCATCGCGATGGAAAGACCCCGCTTGCGGTTCAGGACTTCCGCTACGCGCGTTCGGCTGCCAATTATGCCCTCGAGGTCCCTTCGGGCGAGTCCCTGCTGTTCCATGCGGAACTTGATGGCATCGATAGGGTCGGGAGGGTCCATTGGGTAGTGCTTCGATTCGTACGCATCAATGAGCGTTGCGAGTACGTCGAGCCGGTCGCCTCGGGGCGTTCCCCTGCTCGCTCCCCAGACGTGCGCCAACCCCGCGAGAGCCGCTCTGTAGTCCTTTTGCGTCCGAATCGGTTTTAGCTCAGTCTTCATGCTGCACTCTCTTCACATCGATGCTCGCCGTTGCATAAGATCGCCGCACAGCGGACGCACTCGTCCATCGCGCCTTCTTCGCTTCGCCGAACCATGTATCCAACGCGGTTTTCACGGCCTGTTGATCCTTGTGCCCCGTCAGCCACTGCACGAAATTGTGCAGCGTGCCGCCGGCAACAATACGCGCGCACTACTTTAGCATTGTGCCCATTTCGGGACAATGTCGCGGTCCATTCTGACGCAAATCCGCCAGTAAGGGAGACATTGCTCTCGTGGAGAGACGAAAAATCTTCTATCTCTCTACTCTTCTCTGCGCTTATCTCAGCGCCTCCGCGTCTCTGCGTCGAAGAACTGCCGCCTACCCCAGCCCCAGCGACGCCTCGATCACCCCGTCTTCCGGGAATCCAAAGTCGAATCCCAGCCGCGCGCAGACCTCCAGCATGGGCCGGTTATCCGCCAGGACCGAGCCGCAAATCCGCCCCACGCCTTCCTTGCGCCCGATCGCGATCAGGCTGCCCAGCAACGCCGCGCCGATTCCAAGCTCCTGCCACGCGTCCGCCACAATCAGCGCAAATTCGGCCTTGCCGGCGGCGGTGGTGCGGGTCAGGCGGCCCACCCCTGCGATCTCGCGATCCGCCGTTTCCGCCACCAGCGCCATCTGCGTGTTGTAATCGATGAAGCACACGCGCGCCAGCCGCTGGTGCGACACCCGCTCGCTCAAGGCGATGTGGTGAAAGTAGCGCAAGTGCACGCTGCGCTCGCTCAGATTCTGGTGGAACCGCACCATCGCGGGTTCATCCTCGGGACGGATAGGGCGCAGGGTGACGCGCGCCCCGCTGCGCAATGTCAGCTCTTCTACGTAATTCGAAGGATAAGGCCGAATCGCGGTGCGCGGAAGATCTCCATCGGCTACGTCCCATCCGTGGAGCGCCACGCGCGCATCGAGAGCCACCATCCGGTCGGCCGACGCCAGCAGCGGGTTGATGTCGATCTCTTGGATGCGCGGGTTTTCGGCAACCAGTTGGCTGAAGCGCACCAATGTCCGCTCCAGCGTCCCTCGGTCCACCGGCCGCCTCCCGCGCACGCCATCGAGCGCCTTGTAGATGCGCGTCCGCTCCATCAACCGCCGCGCCAGCGTGCTGTTCAACGGGGGCAGGCCGACCGCGCTGTCGCGGAAGATTTCCACCAACTGCCCGCCCGCGCCGAATAACAGGACCGGCCCGAATTGCGGGTCGGCGCTGGCGCCCAGAATCAGCTCGAACCCATTCGCAACCGGCTCCATCTGCTGCACCGAGACTCCCAGGAAATCCTTAGGTGGAATTCTTCCGGCGATGCGCCGCCAGGCTGCGCGCACCGCGCCCTCATCGGCAAGGTTCAACTCGACGCCGCCCACATCGCTCTTGTGTGAAATAGTTTCCGAGTGCAGCTTCAGGACGGCCGGATAGCCCATCGCCGCCGCGAGATTCACCGCCTCATCCTCGGTGAAAGCGGCCTCGGCGCGCGTGACTTCAATGCCGTACGCCGCCAGCAGCCACTTCGATTCGATCTCCGTCAACAGGGTCCGGCCCGATTCGCGCGCGTGGGCAAACAACGAATCCACCAGGCAGCGGTCTACACTGGTCTCCGCCAGCTCCGGCGTTTCGTAAAGCGCGCGAAGATTATCGCTGTAGCGAAACATCGCGACGAACGCGCGCGCCGCGGAATCGGGATAAGAGAACGTGGGCACGCCCGCGGCATTGAGAATCGCATCGGCGCCCTGGACGCCGGCTCCGCCCATGAAGCTGGCGAGAAGCGGCTTTCGCAGCGTCGCCGCTTGCGCCGCGATACGTTCGGCTACCTCATTGGGAGCGCTGACGCCTTGCGGCGCGAAGGTGACCAGGATTCCATCCGCGCCCGGGTCCGCCGCCGCCAGCTCCAGAGCTTCCGAGAAACGCTCCGGCGCCGCATCGCCCAGCAAATCGATCGGATTCCGCCGGCTCCAGTGCGCGGGCAGACTGCGGTTGAGCGCGGCGAGAGTTTCCGCGGAAAGCTCGGCCAGCTCGCCGCCTTCGGCGATCAGACAATCCGTGGCCAGCACTGCCGGACCGCCGGCGTTGGTCACGATGGCCAGCCGCCGGCCCGCAGGCCTGGGCTGCCGGGACAGCGTCTCGGCCATATAGAAAAGCTCGCTGATGCGCTCCACGCGCAGCACCCCGCATCGCCGGAAGGCGGCGTCCAGCACGGCATCCCGCCCGGTAAGCGCGCCGGTGTGCGAAGCCGCAGCCTGCGCCGCCTCACTGGTGCGTCCCGCCTTGAGCACGATGATCGGCTTCTCGAGCGCCACTTCCCGGGCCGCGGAGAGGAACGAGCGCGCGTCGCCGATCGATTCCATATAAAGAAGGATGGCGTGGGTGTGCCGGTCGTCCCCCAGGTAGCCGATCAGGTCGCCCCATCCCACGTCGAGCATCGAGCCGGTCGAAACGAACGCGCTGAAGCCTACCATCTCGCGCAGGCTCCAGTCGAGGATTGCGGTGCATAGCGCGCCGCTCTGGCTGAGGAACGCAATCTTGCCGGGCTGCGCCATGCCGGCCGCGAAACTGGCGTTCAGCCGGGCGTGCGGCGCCATGATCCCCAGACAATTCGGTCCCACGATGCGCATGTTCCCGCGCGCCGCCGCGATTTCGCGCTCCATTTGCAGGCCGCCCGATCCGGCCTCCTTGAAGCCCGCGGAGATGACGACGGCGGCTGGAACGCCCGCTGCCGCGCATTCCGCCACGATCCCCGCAACCGTGGCTGCGGGCGTCACGATCACCGCCAGATCGGGCCGCCCAGGAACCGCGGCGATGGATGGATAACAGGTGCGGCCCAGCGCCGTCGCGTGGCTGGGGTTCACCGGATATACAGGACCTGGAAACGAACTCAGGTTTTCGAGTACGGTCCGGCCCACCGCGCGCGCAGTTTCCGTTGCGCCGATTACGGCGACCGATCCGGGATGGAAAAGCGCATCCATCGGCTGCCGGCCCAGACTTGCGGCGGTTGAATTCACGGCTGAATTACTGGCGGTCACTGCGCGGTGAGCTTGCATGTGTGCGGCCATTCCCCGATCGCAATGGCCGCACGGCTGCACTAGGAGCTTGCGGAGCCATTATGAAACTTTCCGGCGGAGCGAGAAACATCCACTGCGACATACCTAAGTGTTCGGATATGTCCGTTCTTTTGAACGCGATGATCCCAGCCACCGGATCGCTCGATAGATTGCGCCCGGGAGGGCGAGGGAAAGGCGTAGCGCCAAATCGCGCAGAGGCTTGAGCTAGATGGCGCAAGCCCGTGGGTGGAGAGCTATGAGACTTAATAACATTGCAAGGAAAGCTGGCATTTGTATCGTGGTCGCGGTGAGCTTAGTCGGAGCGCAGACGAAGCGCCATTTTTCGCCGCGTGAGAAGGCGTTTTATGCGGACGCTGCGACAGTGGAGTTCGTCAACCCAGGCTTGGCAATCACAGTAACCGGCGCCACAATCGTCGCCAATGGGACGATTACGGTTCAATATACCCTGACGGATCCGACAGGGCTGCCGCTCGATTCGGCAGGCGTGAATACGCCGGGCACGATCTCGACGAGCTTCGTCGCGGGGTATATCCCCAATGGTCAGGAACAGTACACGGCTTACACCACCAAGGCGGCGACCGGCACGGTGGTCGCGTCCACCAATCAGCCGGGCGCGGATTCCGGCGGAACTACCACCGCGCTGGGCAACGGCGCCTATCAATATGTATTCAAGACAACGGCGCCCTCGGGCTTCGATCCCACGGCCACTAACACTATCGGCATTTACGGGTCGCGCACGCTGACGGCGTATAGTCTGCCCACGAACTACGCCAGCACTACGTTCAACTTCGTACCCAATGGCGCCAAGGTGACGCACACGCGCGACTTGATCGAGACTTCGAGTTGCAACCAATGCCACGAGCAGTTATCCGCGCACGGCGGATCGCGTCGCGGAGTTAGCCTCTGTGTGATGTGCCATACTCCGCAGAATGTCGACCCGAACACGGGGGACACAGTCGATTTCAAGAGCTTCATCCATAGGATACACATGGGCTCGTCCCTGCCAAGCGTGGTCGCGGGCGGGACCTTTGAGATCACCAACAGTTTCGGCGCCAGCAATTACTCGACGGTGATCGATCCGGCCAATGTGCAGCGCTGCGAGGTTTGCCATCAACAAACCACGGGCGCCGCGCAAGCTAAGGCGTTCATGACGAATCCAACGCGTGTGGCCTGCGGTTCCTGCCACGATAACGTGAATTTCGCTACCGGCGCGAACCACCCCGGCGGCTTCCAGACGGACGACACGGAGTGCGCCAACTGCCATATCCCGCAGGGCGAGACGCCATTCGATGCTTCCATCATGGGAGCGCACGTAATGACCACCGATACCGCCGCCTTTTACCCGCAAAACCCGAATACGCTGATCTCGGGCATCAATGTAGTCATCACCGGCGTGACGAATAACAAGGCGGGAAGCGCCCCGGTGGTTGCATTCACTCTGCTCGACAACAACAAGAACCCCATCGCGCTTTCGGCTCTGGGCTCGCTCTCGTTCACCATGGCGGGGCCGACCACCGATTATGGCTACACCATCTTCGGCGCCGCCAACGCCAGCACTCCCGGATATGTTACGGAAACCGCGAATACGGCCTCGCAATGCGATACCAAAGGTAACTGCACTTACGCCTTCACCAATATCGTTCCGGCGAAGGCGGCGGGAACTTACGCTATTGGCGCAGAGGCGCGGATCACGCAGACCATCCTGGCGGGGACCACTTCCTCTCAGTCGATCGAGTATGGGGCGTTCAACCCGGTGACTTACTTCTCGGTGGATGGCTCGCCGGTGGCGGCTCGACGCACCATCGTCCAGATGACGAATTGCAACACCTGCCACGTGGCGCTCTCGGAACATGGGACGCTGCGCAGCAACGTAGAATACTGTGTGATGTGTCACAATCCGTCCAACACGGACGCGGTCACGCGCGCCACCGCGACAGTTGCCTCCTATATAACTCAGCCGGCGCAAGGCATCAACTTCAATCTGCTGGTGCACCGCATCCACGACGGCGTGAATGTCACGGCGAACGGCGGAAAACCCTACGTGGTCGTAGGTCACGGCGGAAGTATCAACGACTTTTCGGGGGTTCTTTTCCCCGGCCTGTCGCCAACCGGCTCAGCCACGGACCTCGCGAATTGCTCTTTCTGTCACGTCAATAGCTCGGAGCAAAGCGATCTGAGCCTGACCGGGCTGAACGCCGTAACCGATCCGCAAGGGCTCATCAATCCGGTGCAGCCGATTTCGTCGGCGTGCTCGGGATGCCATGTGGACATTCCGGCCGCCTCGCACTTCCTGGCCAACACCACCACCCTCGGCGAAAGCTGCGCGGTGTGCCACGGAACCGGCGGCGCCTTTACCGTTGACTCGGTCCATGCGAACTACTAAGGCAGGCGCTACTGCCTGTGTTCCGATCCTGGCCGGAGAGAACGCTCTCCCGCCAGGGTCACTCTTCACCAATTGCCCGTCTGCCACGCGCAGCGCCCGCCATCGCCATCCGTATTGCCCGCCGAATATCCTGCCAATTGTGCCGGAATAAACAATGATTTCAATATCCGAGGTACTGTAACTTACTGCGAGAATGGCCCCATTGCTGCATGATTAGGTACCGGCCCATGATGAACCTGTTCAGTGGCGCGAGAGACTTCGACTGTGACACAAGCAAATGTTTCGGCTATGTCCTTTCCTTTGAATATAATGATCGCCGCCGGATAGTTCCAGTGGATTTTGCTCAGGAATGGGCGTTGCGCCAAATCGCGCAGAGGCTGAGTCATACGGCGCAGGCCGTTCAGTGGAGTTCAAATGAGATTCGAAAGCAGAGCAGGAAAAGCTGGTTTTTGGCTAGTATTAGCTGTTAGCCTGGTGAGCGCACAACAGCAGCGCCACTATTCGCCGCGCGAGAAGGCTTTCTACGCGGACGCTCAGACGGTGCAATTCGTCAACCCGGGACTGGTAATCACAGTGACGGGCGCCACCATCGTCGCCAACGGGACGATCACGGTGCAATACACGCTGACTGACCCCACCGGGCTGCCGCTCGATTCCGCAGGCGTGTATACGCCAGGCACGATCTCGACGAGCTTCGTCGCGGGGTATATCCCCAATGGTCAGGAACAGTACACGACCTATACTACGAAGGCCGCCAGCGGCACGTTGATCGCTTCGGAGACTCAGCCGGGCGCGGATTCCGGCGGGACCACCACCGCTCTGGGAAGCGGCGCCTATCAATATGTATTCGCGACCAAGGCGCCCGCGGGCTTCGATCCCACGGCGACTAACACCATCGGCATTTACGGATCGCGCAGCCTGACGTCGTATGGCTTGGCCACCTACTACGCCAGCACCACGTTCAACTTCGTGCCCAACGGCGCCAAGGTGACGCACACGCGCGACGTAATCGAGACTTCGAGCTGCAACCAATGTCATGAACAGTTATCCGCGCACGGCGGATCGCGGCGCGGCGTCAACCTCTGTGTGATGTGCCATACGCCGCAGAATGTCGACCCGAACACAGGGGCCACAGTCGATTTCAAGAGCTTCATCCATAGAATCCACATGGGCTCGTCGTTGCCAAGCGTGGTCGCGGGGGGCACCTTTGAGATCACTACCAGCTTCGGCGTCAGTAATTACTCGACGGTGATCGATCCGGCCAGCGCTCAGCGTTGCGAGGTTTGCCATCAACAAACCACGGGCGCGGCGCAAGCTACGGCGTTCCTCACTAATCCGACACGCGTAGCATGCGGATCCTGCCACGATAACGTGAACTTTGCCACCGGCGTGAACCACCCCGGCGGATTCCAGTTGGACGACACCCAGTGCGCCCAATGCCATATACCACAGGGCCAGTACCCATTCGATGCCTCCATCATGGGAGCGCACGTGGTGGCCACCGATACCGCCGCGAATTACCCGCCAAACCCCGATACGCTGATCTCGGGCATCAACTTGGTAATCACCGGCGTGACGAATACCAAGGCGGGAAGCGCCCCGGTGGTTGCATTCACTCTGCTCGACAACAGCAAGAAGCCGATTGCGCTCTCGACGCTGGGTTCGCTCTCTTTCACCATGGCGGGCCCGACTACCGATTTTGGCTACACCATTTTCGGTACGAGCACGACCACGCCCGGATATGTTACAGAAAGCGCAATGACGGCTGCGGCGTGCAGTGCTAGCGGTAGCTGCACTTACAGCTTCACTAACGTGATTCCGGCGAAAGCGGTGGGAACTTATGCCATTGGCGGAGAAGCGCGGATCACGCAAACCGTTCTGGCGGGGACCACGTCATCGCAGGCGGTGGAGTATGGAGCGTTCAACCCGGTAACTTACTTCTCGGTGGACGGCTCGCCCGTGGAGACACGCCGCACGGTGGTGGCAGTGACAAATTGCAACGTCTGCCATGTGGCGCTGTCGGAGCACGGGACGCTGCGCAGCAACACCATGTACTGCGTAATGTGTCACAATCCGTCGAACACCGATGCAACCACCCGCGCCTCTGCGACGGTTGCCGCGGACAAAGCCGCGCCTCCGCAAGGCATCAACTTCAACTTGCTGGTGCATCGCATTCACGACGGCGTGAACGTCACGGCGGACGGCGGAAAGCCCTATATCGTGGTGGGTTTCGGGGGCAGCCACAATGATTTCTCCGGGGTTCTTTTCCCCGGCCTGTCGCCAGCCGGCGCAGCCACAGATCTGGCGAACTGCGCGTTCTGTCACGTCAATAGCTCGGAGCAAAACGACCTGTCGCTGACCGGTCTGAACGCCGTAACCGATCCGCAAGGGCTGATCAATCCGGTGCAGCCGATATCGTCGGCGTGCTCGGGATGCCATGTGGACCTTCCGACCGCCTCGCACTTCCTGGCCAACACCACCACGCTCGGCGAAAGCTGCAACGTGTGCCATGGAACCGGAGGCGCTTACGCGGTTGACTCGGTCCATGCGCAGTATTAGATTCCTGACCGCGAGATTGGGTGCTATCGTGAAACCGCTTGCCGATAGGAGCCGCTCTGATCGGAGCCACGACCGTCAGGGAGTGATTCCCGGCAACCGCGCAAGATCACGCACTCACGGCGCCAGAGCGGCACAGGCTCTACTGCCTGTGTGGTTGATCCTGGCCGGAGCTCCGCTCTCCGGCCAAGAGATGAAGGCGCCGGCGCCCGTAGCCGCACCCGCGTCGGCGCAAGCGCAAGCATCCCCGCCGGCGCAAGCGCCCACACCCGCGCAGGCGCCGGCTCCCGCGGCTGCGCCAACTCCCGCGCCTTCGCCATTCGCCGGGTCTGCCGCGTGCAGCGCCTGCCATGAGGACATCTTCAACGCGTTCCAGAAGAGCCCGCACGCCATGGTGGATACCGACAAGCACCGCGGCTTTGTGGGCCGCGCGTGCGAATCGTGCCACGGGCCGGGGCAGAAGCATGCGGACTCGGCGTCGGCCGCGGATATCCGCCAACCAGCCAAGCTGACAGCGGCCGCCGCCGACAAGATCTGCATGGGCTGCCATCTCAACACTCCGACGCAAGTGGGACGATTGCAAAACAGCCACGCCAAGAACCAGGTGGCCTGCACCACCTGCCATAAGATTCACGCCGATGGGCCCATGGGACTGGCGCCGCACGGGGCGGCGGCCATCAACGCCGAATGCGCCGGTTGTCACTTAAACGTTTGGGCGCAATTCTCAAAGCCGAATCATCACAGGGTGCCGGAGAACGCCATGAGCTGCGTGGATTGCCACAATCCGCACGGTTCTATACGCCCCGCGATGCAGCAGAGTTTCGGCTCCAACGAACCTGGCTGCCTCAATTGCCACGGCGACAAGCGCGGCCCGTTCGCATTCGAGCACGAGCCGGTGCGCTTCGAAGGGTGCGGCGCATGCCATGAAGCCCACGGCTCCACGAACCCTCGCATGTTGACGCGGCAGGAGGTACGGTTTGTCTGTCTCGAATGTCACGCCAACCTGCCTGGTAACAACTCGGTTCGCGTTGCGGGGGTGGTTCCGCCGGCATTCCACGATCTGAATTCGCCGCGCTACCAGAACTGCACGGTCTGCCATCAAAAGGTGCACGGCAGCCACATTGACAGGAACTTACTCAAATGAGATACCTGCTGATCGGCTTCGCCGCAATCTCGGCAATCGCGCTGGCGCAAACGCCGCCGCCAGCGACTATCCCGCCCGCGACCCCGGCCCCGACCCAAGCAACGACCGCGCCGGCGACCGCGGCGCCGCAGGATGCCAAACCGCCCGTGGCCCAGACGCCGGCCGCCGCCACGCCGGCCACTGCGACGCCTGCAGCCGCAACCCCGGCCGCTACCCCGGACGCCGCCGCAACCTCTCCGGTGCCTTCCAGCGAGGCCGTCTTCACCGGCTGGATCGATTTCGGCTATACCTGGCGCAGCAATGTGGCCGGGAGCATGGACGCCTACCGCAGCTTCGTCAACCTGGGGTCGGGGCCCAAACTGATTGGCACGGAATTCACGCTGACCGATCCGAAACACCGCCTCTTCGACCAGATCCACGTGCGCGCCTACGACTGGGGCGACGACCCTTACTCTACGCTGCACGTTGATGCGCGCAAGGCCAAGCTTTACGACCTCCGCGTCGACTATCGCGACATTGCCTACTTTGACGCGCTGCCATCCTATGCCGACCCGCTGCTGGGCAGTGGCATCGCGCTCAACGAGCAGTCCTTCGATATGCGCCGCCGCATGGGTAGCGCCGAGCTCACGCTGCTGCCCGGCCATTGGATCAGCCCTTATTTCGCTTTCGATCGCGATACCGGCTCGGGAACCGGAGTCTCCACCTATGTCTCGAATGCCGATGAATTCCCCGTACCCGCGATCTTTCACGACCGGACCAACAATTACCGCGGCGGCGTGCGCCTGGAATTCCGCCGCTTCCATGTCACTCTGGAACAGGGCGGCACGACCTTCGAAAACGATCAAACGCTCTATCAGAGCGGCGGCGTAAACTACGGCAACTCTCTAACGCCGATATTCGGACAGACACTCGATCTCACCGACCTGCTGGGGGCGTACGGCGCGCGCGGCACAAGCATCTATACAAGAGCTCTGGTTACGGCCAGCCCGATGTCATGGCTTGACGTTTACGGGCAGTTCCTTTACAGCGAACCAAAGACCACAGTCAACTATGAACAGTATGCCGGCGGCAACCTATACTTACAGAGCGAGATTCTCTTCTATTCCGCGCAGCAATACCTGGTATCCTCGGCCGCGGCGATGCCGCACACAACCGGCAATTTAGGCGCCGAGATTCGTCCGTGGCGGCGCGTGCGCATCGTAGAATCGTGGACTACGGATCGTCTCCACAATTCGGGCTCCTCGCCGGAAAGCCAGACTCTGACCGGAGGCGCCACGGTGGAGCAGCAAACGGCAGCGCTGCTGGAATCGTCGCTGGTCACCAATTACAATCAGGCTGAGGCGCTGGTGTACTTTGACGCCACCTCGAAACTGACCCTGCGCGGCGGATACCGCTATGTGTGGGGAGACGCCAACGATGCCGTGCTTCCCGCGGAGGGTCTCGCCAGCATGGACAACGTGAAGCTGCGCCAGAACGTGGGCATCGGCGGCTTCACTTATCGCCCCATCCAGAAGTTCTCGTTCAGCGCCGAAGGCGAAAGCGCATCGAGCGGCAGCGCATATTTCCGCACCAGCCTGTACGACTATCAGAAGGTTCGCGCCGAAGCGCGCTATCACACTGGGGCGCTCAGTTTCTCGGCGGATTTCAACCTGTTGAATAACCAGGACCCACTACCCGGCATCGACTACGATTACCTCTCGCATCAGGAGTCGCTCTCGATCATGTGGTCGCCGGCAGGAGGCAAAGTATTCGATTTCGAGGGTAGTTACACGCGGTCCGATCTGTATTCCAATATTAACTATCTGTCGCCCGCCACCGAGCAGTCGCTGCCTTCGAATTACCGCGATAACTCGCATATCGCATCGACGCAGTTCCATATCAATCCGCCGCATAAGGGAGCGCTGGCTCCGGTGATTATCGCGGGCGGATCGTTAGTGATCTCGTCGGGCAGCCGGCCCACCACTTACTATCAGCCTATGGCTAAGTTTTCGTTGCCCGCCGGCAAGCATCTCACATGGTTCGCGGAGTGGCGCTACTACGGATACAACGAAGCATTCTACTTATATGAAGCCTTCCGCGCGCATATCGTTACCGTCGGATTGAGGTTGACGCGATGACCCCCGCATCAATCGCTGTAGGGCGGACCCCCTGGTCCGCGCGGGTCCCCCTGGACCCGCTCTTCGCCCATCGAAATCAGCCCCGGTCGCCGCGTACCGCTGCCTGGAGCAGGTGGTTTAGCCCGGGCTTTTCCCGCCTCCTGATCCTGCCGTTCGCCGCAGCCGCGCTGGCGTTGACCGCGCACGCGCAAGGCGCGCCGTTCCAGGCCGATTCCAACCGCGGCGCGCGGCTCTTTGGCGAGCTTTCGTGCGCGACGTGCCACAACGTGAACGGACGGGGCGGCAATACGGCTCCCGACCTGGGCCGCCTGGCCGACCGCAACTTTACGCCCGCCGCGCTGGCGGCCACTATGTGGAACCACGCGCCCGCCATGTGGAGCGCCATGAGCGCGCGCGGCGTCCACGCGGGCGATGTGGACGAGCAGGCCGCGGCCGATCTCTTCGCCTACTTCTATTCGATGCGCTTTTTCGAAAAGCCGGGCGACGCCGCTCGCGGCAAGCGCGTTTTCGATGCGCGCGGCTGCTCCAAATGCCACGGCCTTACCCAAGAGATTCAGCCGGGAATTCAACCGGTGAGCCGCTGGCAGAGCCTGAACCATCCGCTCGCGCTGAGCGAGGCCATGTGGAACCACATGCGGCCCATGCTGGCCGCCATTGGCGCGAAGCGCGTTGCGTGGCCCGCCTTAAGCCCGCAGGATCTGTCCGATCTACTGGTCTATCTGCGCAACCTGTCCACATCGCGGGCATCGCTCCCGGATTTCCAGATCACCCTCGGCGAAACGGGGCGTTCGCTCTTCCGCGATAAGGGCTGTGTGGCCTGCCACGTTTCCGATACGGCGCTGGCGGGGCGCATCCGCGGCAGCACCATGACGGAGATCGCCGCGGCGATGTGGAATCATGGGCCGCGCATGGCGGCCCTGGATACGCCGCCCGCGGTGTTCCAGCCCGGCGAGATGCGCGAACTGTTGAGCTACGTGTGGGCGCAACAATTCTTCGAGGATGCGCGCGACCCGGCGCGCGGCCGGCGCGTGTTCGTCTCCAAGGGCTGCGCGGGCTGCCATGAGAACGCAGCCTCTGGCTCACTCCCCGGGGGAGCGCCGAATCTCGGCAGCGGCGCGCGGCATTTCAGCGGCCCCGTGATGACCGCCGTATTGTGGCGCCACGGGCCCGCCATGCTCGCGCGCATGAAGGCGACCGGCGTTGCGTGGCCGCGCCTGAGCGCGGACGACATGTCGGGGTTGATCGCTTACCTCAACTTACCGAATAAGGAAAAACGGTGATGGCGGGACAAAACCGTCCACTAATTCAGGTGCTGACAGGCAATTGGGTCAGCATGGCTGGCACGGCGCTAGTGACTCTTGCGGGATTTTCGTGGCTATTCTTGCTGCCGCTTCATATCAGCGGCCACGCGAATAATCCGTACATCGGGCTGTACGCGTTTATCCTCGTGCCGATGATCTTTTTCAGCGGGCTCCTGCTGATTCCTGTCGGGGCTGTGCTCGACCGGCGCCGCCTGGCGCATGGCATCGCTTCGGTGACCGATTCCAAGGCGCTCTGGCGGCGTGCGGGAATCTTCTTCGCGGTAATGACCGTAGCGAACCTCATCATCGGCAGCCAGCTCAGTTACCGCGCCGTGGCGCAACTCGAAACTGTGCAGTTCTGCGGGGACACTTGCCATGTAATGAAACCGGAATTCACCGCGCACCAGCGGGCTCCGCACGCCAGCGTGGATTGCGTGGCGTGCCACGTGTCACCGGGCGCGAGCGGGTTCATGAAGGCGAAGATGGCGGGCACCCGGCAGCTGGTGGCGGTAGTGTTTAATAACTTCCCGCGGCCTATCGAGTCGGCCATGGAGAGCGACAAGCTGGTCTCTTCCGCTGAAACCTGCGAACAGTGCCATCAGCGCGAAAAACCGATGCACCCCACGCTGCGAGTGATTACCAAGTACAAGGATGATGAGACTAACACGCCCACTAAGACGGTATTGACGATGATGGTGGATCGCATCCACGCGGCGCACCTGGCGCCGGGCGTGGAGATCCGCTACGCGGCCTCAGACAAGAAGCGCCAGACGATTCCGTGGGTGGAATACCGCGGTAGCGCGTCGGGCCCCGCCAAGACCTATCTGGCGAGCGATGCCAAACCGGAGACCATAGCCGCGCTGCCAACCTTCACCATGCAATGCGTGGACTGTCACAACCGCGCCGCCCATTCGTTCGAAGTTGCCGACCGCGCCATCGACGGCGCTATCGCGCGAGGCGCGATTCCGGCCGATCTGCCGTTCATCAAGAAGACCGGCCTCGGACTGATCCAAGCGGCTTACCAGAGCAGCGAAGAGGCTGCGTCGAAGATTGCCGCGGGTCTGAGCGATTTCTATCGCGCGAACTATCCCGATGTCTTCGCGAAACGTTCCAACGATATCAACACCGCCGGCCGCGGCTTGGCTGCAATTTACAGCGGCAACGTATTCCCCGATCTGAAAGTCACCTGGGGAACTTACGCGAACAATCTAGGTCACATGGATTATCCGGGCTGCTTCCGTTGCCACGACGATAGTCACACGGCAGCGGATAAGAAAACTATCCCTCAGGATTGCGGCACTTGCCACAACGCCATCGCAGTGGAGGAAAGCTCGCCGGAGATTCTGAAGTCTCTGGGTATCGCCCAATAACCGATAACAACAAAATAAAGTCACAATGCGAAGAACGGCAACGATTCTGGCGCTCATGGGCGCCGCGCCGGCCGCCAGTCTTGCGAGCGACGTCGAGGCCGGGCAGGCGGTTTACGATAGGTCATGTAAGTCGCGCCACTGCGCCGCTGGCACGTCCAAACCCAACATCGCCAAAATGACGAAGGTCGAAATGAAGGATTTGCAGTAGCTCGAAGTCCAGGCCGCGAGCGATGCCGACATGAAGGCGATCATCTTCAACGGCAAAGGCAAGATGTCGAAGGTGTCTGTGGTAAGCGGCAGCGCGGCGGACGACGTGGCGGCGTACGTGCGGAGATTCGCTCAAATCGGTCGGGAATCAGGCAAAACCACGCCGCTGAAAGTCCCGGCGATTCCGTTCGACTCACTGCGATCCACTTACTTGGCGTTGAACTTGGCGGTCACCGTGGCTCCCGCGTCCGTCTGCATGGCGAGAATCTGCTTGCCGCCGTTGACCAGAATGCCGCGCAGATTGACCGAATCGCCCGACGGTAACGCCATCGAGATCTGAGCGAAGCAGTCGCCATCCACGGTGATGGTTCCGGCCGTTGGCGGGGCGCCTCCAGGGACGGTGATCGTGAGGTTGCCGGCGGCGTCCGGCTCCACTGTGCCCGCCGCCGAAATTCGCCGCGCGACGTCGCCCGGGTTCATCGGCGTAGTGGTGCCCGCGATGCCATAGCTATAGGATGGCGCGAGACCCGCGGCGGAACACTGTGCCGCCACCTTTTGCAGAACACCGTTTTGCGCGCCTCCCGGGTCGGACTGATGGAACTCAGCGGACGAATTGTCAGGCGTCAATTTGCCGCTGAAATGCTGGAATGCGCCGGAATCGTCTTGCAAGCTCCAGGAGATCGTGCAATCGTCATGCGCCTCGTAGGAGCCGGTGACGGGATTGCCCAGGAAATAGCCGGCGAAGTTCACCGAAGAGTAGCCGCTGAGAACGCCGTGACCGTCGAAAACAAGGCGGCCCACGCTCACTACGGGTTTGGAATCTCCGGAAATGGTGGTATGGCCGGAGAGTTGGAAACCGTACGCTCCTTCAAGCTTGGCCGGGTCGCACGCATCGGCTGCGCGAGCTGGAACGGCCAGCGCCGCGGCCAATGGGATGGTCGCGGCCAACGCGATAATGGACGTCGTGGTCATCCAGTTCTCAAGAGCATTTTAGTCGCCAATCGCCGATAGCCAGCGGCGCGATTACCCTGATGGTCGGCTGCCTCGCTGCCGAATCAGGGCTGAAGCTCACATCTTCAGAATTCGGTCGTATTCGTCGTGCGGGCCGATCCAGAACCAAAAGAAGTCATTGTGTCTGCGCCTGGCCAAAGCTCGGTAGCCGCGGCTCACGCGGACCGCCCAATAGGGGCCGATCGCCTTCAGTCGCAACGAAGGGTGATCGGGGTTTGCTTCAAACAGCGAATATTGCTTGTTGGCCTGTTCCCGGATCTCTGCGGTCAAAGAGTTGTAGTGATCCCAGAACTCGGGAAGCGCATAGGAGCGAAATCTCACTCGGATTGCCGTTCACCGCGCCGACGTAGTCCTTCTTCCAGAGAGGTGAAATTTCCCGCGTCGATTTGACGATCGATCTTCTCCAAAAGATGAGCACCGCGCCCGCCGTTGGCAAAGTCCCGCTCCATCTGCCGATCCCAAGCCTCTTCCTCCAACTCATCGAACCAATCTGCCACTTGTTTCCGTTCCTCTTCAGACAGGCGAGCGATGGCGTCCTTAATGGCTTCCACGGTCATACTCCAACCATACTCTCGGTTGAAGCTGGCCGCAAATCGAAACCGCGGGTTCTCTTTTCTTGAAACTCGCCAAAGGGTTTAGTTAGGGAGGCAGAGACACGCGCCCGTTTTTCATTTCCGATCAGCCTGAAGCGTAACACGCGGGGATGACTCTTGCCTGCAGCTCGATCCCGGCGCTTTACCGCCAGGGTTTATAGCCGATGGACAAGAGTATGCGAGATTGGTCACGATCCATTCATGCCGCCTCAACCTCAGCAGCTACGGTGCTGGGGCGCGGAATCCGAGTCCCGTCTTCCCGCATCCCCTGCAAGTGCAGAGCGACGGCTTCCCGCATGTACCGCTTCGTCTGCGCAAGTGTGCGGGCCGCCGCGATGCACCCCGGAAGGTCCGGTATGTGGCCGCTGTACCCAGTCTTGGTTTTGGCGTAGATAGCGGTGTATTTCATGTCCATTATTTTAGCCCCGCCTGTCGCAAGATGCTCTTTAGGGTGCCAGGATCCAGATCGACGCTTGGATGCCCGGCGATGGTCACACGCCCCGTCTTTACCGGGTGTACATACTGCCGGTGTGTTACCCGTGCGCGGAAACGTCGCCCATCCGTCCTTTTCGATGCGCTTGATGATGTCCCGAACCTTCATAACGGAAATGGACCATGGACCGGTTCATGTTCCATGCAGCACATGTTGCCGCACCGTCGCGCAATAGCGTCTTTTTCCGTCGCCGCCCGGCTCCCTCGCCGCGCCATCTTACGCCACGCTCGATCGTCGCCCTGTCGCAGGATGAATACACGCTTCTCACTCGTGGATCGAGCCAACGAAAACGCCCAACCCTTCACCCCGAATCCTTCCAGAACAACTCCGCGTCACTTCGCCGCACATAGTTAGCGTCGAGCCCTGCGGGATCGCCCGCAGCGCCGCGCGCAAGACTCGCCATCGCCAACCGCGCCACCGCCGCGGCAATCGCGCGCGGCGTCTTCTTTATCACGACTTCCGTACATTCGAAATTGGGCGAAAGAATCTCCAGATCTCCCTGTGGCAGCCTCACAAGCCATGCCGCAAACTTAGCCACCGTCTCCCGCTGAACTACACCGCCCAACGCATCGTATACTGCGCCATACACTTCGCCGCGCCGCGCATCCATCACTACCGCGCGCAGCGGCGCCGTGCCGAACGACGCGATGGCCTGCAAGTTCGAAACGCCCACCGCGGGTTTTCCCATGGCTTCGGCTAACCCTTTGATGCAGGCCATCCCGATGCGCACGCCCGTGAACGAACCGGGCCCGGACGCCGCGGCGAAAAACTCCACCTCCGCCAGCTTCACGCGATTGCGCCGCAGTATCTCCTCCACATACCCATAGAGCACGTGCGCAAAGCCGTCGGGCGCATGCAATTCCATTTCGTCCACCGTTACGTCATCGTGCGAGAGCGCGACGCTGCCGTACTCGCCGGTGGTATCGACGGCGAGAATCACCGGTTGAGCTGAACAGCCTTAGTCAGCAGGTACACCTTCCCATTAGCGTTCATGCCATAGACGCGCAGCAGCAGGATCGCGGGAAAATTGACGGCCAGGCGCGAGGTGGGTAGCATGGTGCCCTGCGCGCCGGCGCCCAGTACGCGATAGCCCTGATGGTCGGCCGTCACTTCGCCGGTCCACAGGTACAGCATGATGCGCGTCGCGTGCGTCTGCCGCGTAAGCTTCACGGCGAATGGCGCAGCCTTGGCAAGAGTAAGGTCGTCCCCAGGCGCTTCGATGTCGTAGGGAATTTTCTGCGGGTTCGCTTCCACTTCCTGCATCGGGACATCGCGCGATTCGAATTTGTACGAGCGGTTCATGCTCTGCAGGGTTCCTTCGCGCACCACGTGCAGCAGCCAGTCGTGCGACGGGTCCGGCGGCGCGCCCGTGAAATGGTCGCCGGAAAACTTTTTGCGCACTGTCTCGCCGGTGGCTGGGTCGATCCAGAACACGTCGTAGCCGTGCTTCTCCACAGTCATCTCGAGCGGTCCCGGCTTCTCGATGTAGACCAGGTACTCGGTATCCTCCAGCGCCAGCGCGCGGCCGCCATCCAGATTGAAGTATGGCTCCAGCTCCCAGTGCCGCGTGCCCGCGAGCACGTCGAACCACACGCTCATCGCCTTCGCCTTGGCGCCGTCCTGAGACCCGTCCTCCTGAGCCAACGTTACGTATTGCCCGTCCATCGTCGCATTCCACAAACGATGCCGCACGGTGGCCGCGTCCGCGCCGCCAACCTGCAGATTGACGGAAGGAACCGGGTAGAGCTGGTGCTCAATGGCCCCAACGTTATCGTCGGTATTTCCGTACGCGGCGAAATCCATCCAGCCATCGTCGAGCAAAGCCGCGGACGTGATGCGGGCCCCGGACGAGCGCGGATGTTGGAAGCCGTCCAGCTCTTTCAACGCCGCGCCGACCTCATTGAGCAGCGCGCGCGCGTCCGGATAGTCCTCGAAATTCTCCACGCCTTGCCACGTTACGTTCATGGCCGCATAGCGCGCTACTACGTAGCGCACGAAGCGCCGCCGCTGTTCGGGCTTGGGGAAAAGCCTGGTGAGCGTGCCCTCGCCGCCGGCCAATACCAGATCGGCCGTGATGCCTTTCTGGTTCAGATACCGCACGCGGTCGTCGAGCTTGCGGAACTGTTCGAGATTGGGCGAATCGGGCGACGCGTAGGCCGCATCGGCGCCACTGCCCGTCACCCATCCGCGCAGATGGTTGAACTTCTGCGCGGCGCGCGCGTCGGCCACGGCGCGGAATGCGGCATCGTCCAGAAAGGCGAACCGCAGCTCGGTGGCGCCCATCCAGAGGTGCGGCTTCAGGCGCTCGGTGTAGGACCAGTGGTGTATGTTCGCCGCTTTGATGAAGCCCGGCGCATCCGAATCGGAGGCCGTAAATGTTCCCGTCTGGTCGTTCCAAGCGGCCACGTTGCTGGTGAGACGGAAGGCCCACTGGCCGCCTTCGGTGGGGGCGAAACGGATCACCATGCGCCGTCCACCGTCCCAATACCCCGGTACGGAGGTGGTGCGGTTTCGCGGCGAGCGCACTTCGGCGCGCAACTCCACGCTGGCGTAGGGATTCGGGTGCGCCGCCGCATCCTGCTGGCTCAGCTCGAACACCAGCTCGCAGGACGAATAGGCGGGCGTGTTGTTGCAGGTGGTGGAGGTTTGGGCCGGAGCGAGCTGCCCCAGCGCCAGCAAACTCAGTATGCCGAATCGCATCCGGATATCTTTATTGTCTAACAGGTTGTCTCGATTGCCGCGAGCGCTTGATCCAGCCGACCACCGATATCACGCTGCCCACGGTGCAGAGCACAATCAGGCCAACCAGTACCAACTGCACGACGCCACTCTGCGCCCAGCGCAAAATATCGCGTCCGAACAGCAGCGCCAATATGCCCAGCGCCGTGAACCGCGCCATGCGCGCCGCGCCCGTCACCGCCAACAGACGGATGCGCGGATATTGCAGCGCGGCCGCGGCCATAATGAACGGCGTAAACGGAAACGGCGGCGGCGCGATGGATGCCACCACCAGCGCCCACACGGCGTTCTTCTCCACCTTCGCCTTGATGTAGCCGATGCGCTTTTTCGGCAGGTAATGCTCCAGCCCTTTCTCGCCCGCACGCCGCAGAATCACATCCACCAGCAGGCAGCCCAGCACGCTTCCGATGGTGGACATGCCTGCGTAGTACAACATTCGGGACACGCTATGGTAGTGCGCGCTCATCGCCACCACCAGCAGATCGTTACCCAGGGGAGCGAACAGAAACGAGGAATCGAGAATGCCCAACAGCAGCAATCCGGGCCCGCCGAGATGCCAGAAGAACGCGATTAGCAGCCGCGTAAGATGTGCCATGTGGGACAGGCCTCCCGGCCTGTCTTTTCCGATGCGCCGAACTGGTTCGACCCCGGCGCTAACTCGCCAATTTAATTCACTGCGTACGTGATAATACGAAGACGACAGCCCGGGAGGCCTGTCCCACTAACCTGGCAAATTAGCGGCCAGTTCCGCCACTTCGCGTTCCTTGGCCCGGTCTTCGTTCTCGAAATCGATCACGCGGCGGACGGCATCGTACACACGCCGCGATCCGCGGCCAAGGCGCTCCGGGCCGCCGCGCAGATCCACCGCCTGCGCGGCGGCCATCAGCAGCATCGCTGTCAGATTGCGCACGCATTCCAGCGCGTCCATGGCTGTAACTGCCGCGTGCATCCCCAGGCTCACAACGTCCTGGTTGTATTGTTCGGTGGGCAGCGAGTGAATCGAGCTGGGCCCCGCCATCTGACGAACCGCGCAGGCCAGGCTGGTGATGCTCAGTTGTATTCCTTTGAATCCCGAATTCACGCCCGGCTGGGGCGTCAGGTTCGCGGGAAGCCCATCGTTGAAGCGGTCGTCCACCAGCAGAGCAATCAGAGAATTGCCCCAGTTGGCCATCGAGGCGAAATCGATTTTCCAGGTATCCAGCAACCGGGCGATGTGGCCGCCGTAGAAATTGCCGGCTTTATACAACACGCCGGTATCGGGATCGATCAGCGGATTGTCGTTCGCCGAATTGATCTCGCGCTCGAGCGGCGCGCGCGAATCTTCGAAGCCTTCCCAAACCTGACCCAGCCCCTGCGGCGCGCAGCGCAGCGAATAACAAGTCTGCCCGCTCGAAGCCCGGGTGTAGCGTGAGCCCTCCAACATTGCGCGCAAATACGCGGCCACGGCGATCTGCCCCGGATGTCCCTTCATCTCGTGGACCCATGCCGCGAACGGCAAATCCGGCGCCTGCATCGCCTCAATGGATAGCGCCACCGCGCCCAGCAGCGCGCGCAGCGCGAGAGACGCATCCACCCATACCAGCGCCGCCGCGCCGGTCATCACGGTGGTGCCGTTGATCAACGCCAGCCCCTCTTTCGACGCGAACCGCATGGGTTGCAAGCCCGCTGCGGCAAGCGCTTCCGCCGACGGCATTCTGCGGCCTTGAAACTCCGCCTCGCCCACGCCCAGCAGGACGCGCGCGATGTACGCCGAGGGCATCAAGTCGCCGGATGCGCCTACCGACCCATATCGGGGAACCACCGGCGTTACGCCCCGGTTCAATAACTCCGCCAGCGCGTCCACCAACTCCACGCGCATGGCCGACGCGCCGCTCAAGAACGTCGCGATGCGCAGCAGCATGGCCGCGCGGACCACGTCCGGCGGCAGTGGCTGGCCGGTCGCGCAACCCAAATGGCGCATCAGGTTGTGCTGCAGCAACTCCATCTGGTCTGCCGCAAGCGAGATGCCCACATTCCCGCCGATGCCGGTATTGACGCCGTAGATGCGTTCGCCGCGCGCCAGCAATTCTTCCAGCCGCTGGCGCCCCAACGCTATTCTGGACCGCGCCGCGCCGACGATGCCGACAGGCTCCGCCGCGCGCGCGACTCGCACGACGTCTTCAATCGAAAGCGCTCGGGCGCCCAGTTCCATAAGTCTTCAGGGTAACCCGCACGCTCGCGCTGCGAGAGAAAAGTGGAGCGGACCTGAATCTGAACTCTCGACTGCGGACAACGATCGGTGAGTGAGATCCGTCGCGCTGCCACGGTATGCGCTAAAGCGCACGCTGATTTCGCCGCGGCCGCGCAAATAAAAAGCGATGCGGGCTTGCGACCCGACTTCAGT
>JBEKNN010000022.1:0-54464 GCA_049522755.1 Bryobacteraceae bacterium
ATGAACGATGTGACCTTTCTGGAGGCGGCGCGCAAAATGGCCGAGCGCATGATAGTGGAAGGCGGAGCGACGGAAAGGGCCCGGCTCGCTTACGGTTATGCTCTGGTGCTCGCACGCACGCCCGCTGGGCGGCAGGCGGAGGTACTGGCGCGCGCTTTTGACAAATTTGCGGCGGAGTTTCGCGCCGATCCCGCAGCAGCGGCGGCGTTCCTGCGCCTTGGCGAATCACCGGGCCGGCCCGGCCTCGACGCCGCCGAACTGGCCGCCTATACCAGCATCGCGAGCCTGATTCTCAATATGGATGAGGCCATCACCAAGGAATAATCATGACGAGACGCTTCTTCACCGGTCTGGCGATGGCTTCGGCGCTGCAAGCCGCCGGGCGCGAGCAACCCGGTCTACCCGGCCTGCCACACTTCGCGCCCAAAGCCAAGCGCGTCATCTACCTGTTCCAATCCGGCGGACCCTCGCAGATTGAGTTGTTCGACAACAAGCCGCGGCTGATCGAATTCCAGGGCACGGACCTTCCCGAGTCGGTGCGCAACGGGCAGCGCCTCACCGGCATGTCGGCATCACAATCCACGTTTCCTGTGGTCCCTTCGAAGTTTGCGCTGGCTCAACGCGGGCAATCGGGAGCGTGGGTGGGCGACCTGCTGCCCTACACCGCGAAGATCGTCGACCGCCTGACCTTCATCAAGTCGGTTCACACCGAAGAGATCAACCACGATCCCGCGGTCACCATGATGCAGACCGGATTCCGCTTAGGCGGACGGCCAAGCATGGGCGCCTGGATTTCCTACGGCATCGGCTGCGAGACCGACGAACTGCCGGCTTTCTGCGTGATGATTTCCAACTCCGGCGGCGGCCAACCACTCTATGATCGCCTGTGGGGAAGCGCCTTTCTGCCCAGCCGCTACCAGGGCGTCAAGTTCCGCTCCTCGGGTGATCCGGTGCTGTACCTCTCGAACCCGGAGGGCTTTCCCGCCGCCAGACGCCGGACGTTTCTGGACGCCTTGGGCGAGTTGAACCGGGCCAGCGGCGAGGAATTCGGCGACCCGGAGATCGCCGCGCGCGCCGCGCAGTACGAGATGGCGTTTCGCATGCAGTCGTCCGTTCCCGAACTCGCCGATATATCCAAAGAGCCTGCCCACACCTTCGAGCTTTACGGCGAAGACGCCAGAAAGCCCGGCACCTTCGCCGCCAACTGTCTGCTGGCGCGCCGTCTGGCCGAACGCGGCGTGCGCTTCATCCAGCTATATCACCGCGATTGGGACCACCACGGCGAACTGCCCGCCAACCTTCCCAAGCGATGTAAGGACGTGGACCAGGCGTCCGCCGGCTTAGTCGCGGATCTGGCGCAGCGCGGCATGCTGGACGATACGCTGGTGATCTGGGGCGGAGAGTTCGGGCGCACTGTCTATTGCCAGGGGCCGCTCACCGCTACGGATTATGGCCGCGATCACCATGGCCGCTGTTTCACCGTGTGGATCGCGGGCGGCGGTATGAAGCCCGGCATTACCTTCGGCGAGACCGACGACTACTCCTACAATATTGTCAAAGACCCGGTACACGTTCACGATCTGCAAGCGACCATCCTCCACTGTCTGGGGATCGACCACAAGCGCCTCACCTACCGCTTCCAGGGCCGCGATTTCAGACTGACCGATGTGGATGGCGAGGTGGTTCGGCAGGTGCTCGCGTAGCCTGGGCGCCATACAACGGCCGCGCCGGGTTTCCCTTGCGGACTCCCCGGCCACAGCCACCACCCAAGCGCTGGCTTCGTCGGGAAGCGTCAGTCTATTTCCGGCGTTAATCTGCGCTTTTCCGGAAGAGGCGGGGACTGAACATGAATTCCCGATTCGGGTTACGCCTCCCAGGAACTCCTGCCTCTCTGGCCCGCTTCGGAGTCCGCAAGTCGAGGTCTATGCACGTCAGTGATATTGGTTCCAGCCCATAGATGTGAAGTTCAGGCGGGCGGCGTCGTTTTGGGTCGGATTGGCGATCGTGATGGCGGCAGATCGGCAGACTCGCGGACCCGTGGGCCCGACGCGTGTCATTGCTAATCCGGTCCGAAGCGTGCAACTGCATAGTTATTTGCAGCTTCGGGTCACCGCAGTCTAATCCATCTGACGCGACCGGGACTTCTGGCCAATGTGCCGATTCTCCTTCCAGTTGTGCCGTCTACCGGCCGCGACTTTCGGGGTTCACGCCACATATGATCGAATCGTCGGTAACGCTGTGCGACTACTCGCGGGCGATCAGCGGCAAGCGCCGGTGGCCGGCACTTCCGCGACTCGGCGACTATCGGTCAAAGTGAATTGTTCAAGCGTGCCGTTTTCTTCCAAAAGGAGCTGCGGAGCGGGTGTAGACTGTGTATGGATGAGTCTTGACGCCTACAAGGTAGTTTTGTATCGGAACCAGCCGGATGGCTGGGTGGCGGAAGTCCCTGCCATTCGCGGGTGTTTTGCGCTGATGCCAACGCGAGAAGAGGCCTTGGCCGAACTCGGAGGCGTGTTTGAAATGATTGCCGCCGAATACGACGAGAAGGGATTACCGCTGCCGGCAGACAACACCGCAATCGTGAATGCCTAGCGCCCGCGCCGTGGAGTTCCGTCGCGCTGCCCTGCGGCTCGGTTTTGAACGGCGCCGTCAGACTGGGAGTCATGAGCGCTGGATCCATCAAGACGGACGCGCGGTCACGATCCCGATCCATGGCGGCAGTGAGATTGGACCGCCGCTCTTCCATAAAATGCTCGCTCAATTAGGAGTGAGCGCCGACGAATTCCAAAAGCTGCGATGACGTCCGCGAGTTCCGCGATCTACGTCGGCACTATTTTGTGGAAATTGAGATTTCCGATGAGGCAAATCGACGAATCGGCGACAAACTGTCAACTTGGATTGCCGAGTTGCTCCAACTGGCGTAAGCGGCGTCTCACGCGAGTGGTCCTTCGCAGTGACTGAACCGTCGGCGCGGTCCCGTGGTCAGTGGTCGCCGGACACTTCGCGTTTAAACTGCATTGGGAAATGTCTTCGGTCACCGCGTCGATTCCGCTCTTACTTCGACGGAGGCAAGTCGCTCGTGCGAGGCGACTGATTTCGGCGCGAGGACGGCGCTCCATGGCGCCGCGGTCAAAGGCGACAACGCGGCTCAGCGAGAGAAGGCGATCCACGATCAAGTCAAGAAGATATTAATAGCCTCTCGGGCCGATAAATGTGGCAGTGTTAGTGCGACCAGACCGAGGGTTCGCCCGGCTAAGATCGCAGGTTGTGAAGCTGACCACATCATCGACGCCAGATTAGACTAATGCGGAGCGAGAATTGCAGTCAAATTGACAGCCTGAACGTTGAGGGCATCGGGCGCCTGCGTTGCCCAGAGAACGGCCAACCATGTCTCAACAATTAATCGCGACCTCGCGGGCTAATGCTTGCTTGTTGTCCCGCTCGGGTCAGATGGCTGGAACCCGATTCCCGATGCCGGAGGGCACAACCCGAATAGGCCGCGCTCCGGATAACGATGTCGTGGTCGATGGCTCCGATTCCTCCACGGTTTCGCTGCACCATGTTGAAATTCGCAACGATGACGGGACCTACCATGTACGCGATCTTGCCAGCACCAATGGCACTTGGCTCAACGATCAGCGCATCACCGATGCTCAGATCTCTGCTCCCGCGATTATTCGACTGGGGCGCCAGGGACCGGAGTTCGCATTCGTCCTGGAGGAAGCCCAGCCGGCCCGCCTGGATCGCACTATCGAAGTATCGCCGTCTGCCGCGCAGATCCCGGCTGCCGGCGCACCCGCTGCGTCGGCCTACGAAAAGTTAGTCTCCTCTGCGGTCACTCGCGCGCGGCGCATGCGGCGCCACGGCGTGGGCGGCCAGACTATGACGATCATGCGCGGTTTGATCGATCAGGCGCTTCAGCAGACCCATCGCCGATTCCGCATCATC
This sequence comes from Bryobacteraceae bacterium, assembly GCA_049522755.1. Lineage (GTDB taxonomy): Bacteria > Acidobacteriota > Terriglobia > Bryobacterales > Bryobacteraceae > PALSA-243. The sequence goes on from JBEKNN010000022.1 coordinate 3,949, forward strand.
GGCTATTCGTTGCTAGCCGCGCTGCTGGCAGTCGCGTCGATTTCGATCTGGAAAATCACCGCTCTAAGAAGAGAGAAGAGCGCGATCGACACCCATATCCGGCAGATCGATGCTGAGTTGCAGAAGGCCGGTGAAGGTATGGATACCGGCAATTTGCTTTCCCAACTTAGTGATTATTCCAAAGAGGGCGAATCTCTCCAGCGAAGCTTGCTCTATCGCCTGAGCAGTGCCCAGGACGAGGGCGACTTTGTCACACGGGAGCTCCGCTCAGTCATGGCTGAATTCGGCGCGGAGGTTTACAGCATTCCGTCCGACTTTATCGACCGCGTGAACCACTACATTGAGCAGGACCTGGGATCGGACCGTCCGATCCTTGCTCGCGCCCTCGGCCAGAGCGGTGCTCAGCTCCAGACCATCCGGCGGATCCTTCAGAAGGAGCAACTGCCCGCGGATCTCGCCTATATCCCCGTGGTGGAGAGCGGCCTGGAAACCCGTCAGGCAAGCGCCGCAGGCGCGGTTGGCCCATGGCAATTCACAGTAGCTACTGCTAAAACGTACGGTCTGCGCGTTGATGGCCAGGTGGACGAGCGCAAGGATCTGGTGAAGTCGACGGAGGCTACCTGCAAGTATCTGCGCGATCTGATCCTCGATTTCGGAGCCGGAAGTTCCGTAATGCTAGCCTTGGCGGCCTACAACAGCGGCACAACAACCGTGAAGCGCGCGGTAAGCCGCAATGTGAGAGACCCTATTAATCAGCGTAGTTTTTGGTATCTGTATCGGGCGCGGGCGCTGCCGCGCGAAACGCGTGAGTTCGTGCCAAGAGTATTCGCCGCAATCTTGATCGGCCGGAATCCGCAGCATTTCGGCTTTAATTGGCCGTCTGCCCACCCCTGACGCTACTCGGCTAAGCGCAAGTTCAAACTACTTCTTCCGACCCCGTACACAATCCGCGCTGCGGTCTCGGCGAGATTCATCTCCCATCCCTCCCCGGCCGGCGGCCGCCTTCGCGCAATTTTCTGTTCGGTTCGGGCGACCAGCCGTGACCATACGGACTCCGGGTCGGAATCGAACACCAATTTGGCGTCCCCGTCGAAGATGTACCATCCCCCTCGGTTCATTTCGTTCTCCAGTTGTCCGGCGCCCCACCCGCAATAACCCATGTAGGCGCGGAACTCGCCGGGTCCCGTGCCGGCGGTCAGCGTCTTTTCCAAAAGGCTCCGTGTGGAAACCAGGTAAACGTCGCCCACAACCCGCCGCGCCTCATCGGGCTTGCCGCTTGCCCGAAGCAGCGCCAGCACCATTGCCACATCGACCGGACCGCCAAGGTAGACGGGGTCCGAGTGGTTATTGGCCGCTTTGAGTTGGTCCAATGCACGCGAAATCGGCACCCCTGTTGGGTGATTGATCAGGAGACCCAGGGCGCCGTTTTCATCGAACTCCACCAGCAAGACGACCGTCTTCGCGAAAATCGGGTCTGGTGCGTTGCGAGGCGCCACCAATAGTTTGCCTACGCCCAAATCCTTGACTTGCCGGGATTGAGCCGCAACACCCACCGGCAGGCATAGCGTCGCCGCGACGATCGCCTGAGGAAGTGCAAACTTGAACCTCATGACACCGATTTTCCCCCTTTTGTCTCGCTTGCACAAGACAGACGGGCCGCAAACCCGGTAAGAGCCATCTGAACGGAAAAGGAGACGACCTGCTGTATCCGGCTGGAACGAGTCGTGCGCGGTGGTAGGCCGGACGCTTCGCAACGCGAGTTAGCGCAGTGTGAGCCGCTGTACATTGGTCCCACTTGTGCACGTGTGGCAGTTAGTGTTGTTTCTGATGTTCGAAAGAACTTATGGAGAACAAATATGCGACGATTCTTAACTACCAGTTTCGTCATTGCGGCGATGGCGATGACTGCCCTTGCCCAAGACTGGTATCATGACCGCGACCAGCGCTACCAAGGGGACGCTTGGCGGCCCCACATCTTCGATTATGTACGGACCGATCTGGAACACATATGGAGCGCTTACGAGGCTAAGGATCGGGAGCGCGTACGCCTGGACAAAACCAAGGAAGAACTTTACAAGATGCAGGTGGATCTGGATCAAGGTCGCTTCGACAACGGACTTCTCAACGATGTCATCGACTCACTTCGGAAATCGTCGAACGACGATCGCCTGTCGACCAGCGACAAAGAGATTATTGCGGATGACTTGGTCCGGCTGAAGGATTATCAGAACAATCACGATCGTTGGCCGCATTAATAACGGCCTGCAATCCGGATGATGGCATCTCGCACTCTTGCGGCATGGGGCGGCTGTTCGGTCCGGGCATCCCCGAAGCGCCGATCGCCGCCACCCTTGGCTCAAGTGAAATATGCGTGCGGGCTGGTGCTCGCATTCAGTAAACATTGGTTGGGTTCGAAACAATGTCGCGGCCTCCAGCATGGCCGTGCTCTACCGCCGAGCTATATGACCCCAATCACCACGGCATGATACCCGTCATGACGGCGTGTCAAGACGCAGTGACATTGTACGATTAATTTCAAAGAAAATAAGCTCTGACTGCACCGTCCATGACAACCGCGTGACAAAATATAGGCATAGACTCATGCCTACACGAAGATTCACGAAATCGATGGTAGCCGCCGCCATCCTCGGCTTTGAAGAACAAAAGCGGCAGATTGATGTTGAGATAGCCGAACTCCGCGCGATGGGTTCAGAGACGGAGCCGGCGTCATCCAAGTCCGCTATAGCACCGGCAAAGGGCTCAAAGCGGAAGATGAGCGCTGCCACCAGAAAAGCGATGGCCCTGGCTCAGCAGCAGAGATGGGCTGCGAAGAAGGTGGAATCTGAGCCTGAAGCGACCGCAGCTACGAAACCTAAACGGAAGCTGAGCGCGGCAGGTAAGAAACGCATCATCGCGGCTTCAAAACGATACTGGGCAGAGAAGCGGGCTGCTGCCAAGAAATCCTCGTAGTCCTTCGGATTTCTTGATAAGCGATCAATCGGTGACGGTCGCTGAGGGGTATGGGTGCGGAAGATTTGGCGTGCGCGACCGTCTGCGCGGCCTGAGTGGAAGTCCGTTGACCACGTCTCTCGACGGTACGGTCCCACAATGTGCCGGGCGTCTTCGCCGCTCCATGCCAGATTGATGGCGGGGGTTGCAAAGGACACAGAGTCATTCGTTGCAAGGCCCAACCCGCTACCTGATACAATTGCGAAATAAAGGAGTTTCACGGTGTCTGATCCAAAAACTCGCAGGTTTTTCCTCGGAGCCCTGACCGCTGCGTCCGCGGTACGCGTGTGGGGTGCAAACGACAAAGTCAACGTCGGCATTGTGGGCCTCGGGGGCCGCGGCACAAGCCACCTCAATACTTATACCGGCCTGAACGAGGCTCGGGTGGTCGGCCTCTGCGACGTCAACCAGGCCGCACGCGAAAAGGCCCAGGCGACGCTAGCGAGGAAGAACCTGGAAAAAGCCGCGGAATTCGAAGATATGCGGCAGATGTTCGCCGATCCGAAGGTGGAGGCGGTGTCGATTGCGACTCCGAACCACTGGCACGCGCTCTCCGCTATCTGGGCGATGAAGGCGGGCAAGGACGTCTACGGCGAAAAGCCCGCCTGCTATAACATCCACGAAGGCATGCGGATGATCCAGGTGCAGCGCGAAACCAAGCGCATCATGCAGGTGGGATCGCAGCATCGCAGCTGGCCGTTCAAGGTCAAGGCGATCGCTGCGCTCCAACAGGGATTGATCGGCAAGCTCTACATGAGCAAGGCGCTGTGTTACAAGCTGCGTCCCTCGATCGGCCACACGCCGGATACCCCAACGCCTCCCGGCTTGAATTGGGATCTGTTCCTCGGCCCCGCACCGTTGCGTCCCTTCAACGAGAAGCGCTTCGCTTATTACTGGCACTGGTTTTGGGATACCGGCAACGGCGACATCGGGAACCAGGGTGTGCACGAAACCGGTATCGCGCGCTGGGCGCTTGGCGATCCCGTGTGGCCGAAGACGGCTGTGGCGTTCGGCGGCAAGTTCGGTATCGATGACGATACAGAGACGCCCAACACACTCACGGCCGGTTTCAGTTACGGCGAGCAGCAACTCGTCATCGAGGTGCGTGGCAGAATGACCAACGGCGAAGGCGTTCGGCAGGCGCATGTGGTGACGGCCGGACCAGCGGCTGGCGGCAGCGGCGCAGCGGTTGGACAGCGCCCTGCGCAAGGTGCGGCTCCCGCTCCTGCGCCCACCCAGGTGGGGCCGGCGAGCAATCCGCTCAACGTCGCTGTCGGTGACCTCTTCTATGGCAGCGAAGGTTGGGCCGCGATGAGCGACCAGGGCTTCCAGGCGTACAAGGGCGATTCGAGCGAACTGATCATGGAAGAGCGGCCTGAGCGCGGCGATCCCACGGGCCTCCACATGCAGAATTTCCTGGCCTGTGTGAAATCACGGCGGGAGCAGGATCTTCATGATCCGATTGCCAATGCTGTGCCCAGCGCCGATCTTTGTCATCTGGCGAACATCAGCTACCGCGTGGGCCGCGCACTGAAGATCGAGCCCGGTCCGGTCCCGAAGTTCACGGGCGACGCCGAGGCGGCCAAACTGATCACCCGCCCGGTTTATCGGAAGCCTTACGAAGTGTAGCCGAGGGGTGCCGCAACACCCGGCTGGAGGTTCCGCCTCGAGCCCACGAAGCTTCAGCTCATCTCACGCTACTGGTTTGGAACAGAAACTGAGCGTGACCGGATCCGTCCAGAATGGTTAGTTCCTTCGGCTGAGGAGCTTTATCGTACTGTGCACGAATGCCCGGAAGCCTGGGACCGGGGTCGTTGCCGTCGTGTCTTCGGGCCGGGAGAGTTCGCCGGCGAGGCGTTGGGATCCGGCCTCCTGGAGATAATTGACCTCCGGACTGAGCTGCGGCGGATTTCTTCAAACTGTGCCTTTTGCGATTCCCAGGCTTTGCCGAGCCGCAGAGGCAGCACGAGGGCGAAGAGATTGCGAAAATTGGCGTCGATGGTCCGCGCGATGCCCGGGTACTGAATCTTCACCGCGACGGGCTCGCCCGATTTCATCCGGCCCGATGGACTTGGCCGAACGATGCTGCGCGGACCGCAGCGGCACTACCGTATCTCCGGAAACCCCGAGCGCGTCGACAAACTCATCGCAGCCGATCTTAGCTTCTCCACGTTCTCAGCCCACAACCAAATCGCTGGCCTGCCACTGCCGCCGCCGTCCTGACCGCGGAAAACACTAACCCCATTCAGCAGGAATGCCGCCCGCCCTGGAGGCCTTTCGGTCAGAGACAGACGAATCACGCAGTATTTCGTGGACGCCGTTTTCGAGCCGGCCGCGACAATGTGTACCGGCGCCTGTAGCGCGCCGGCAAGCGCTTCGAACGGCATGGCGGCGTCGGCCATCGCGGGCGAAATGGAGGTCCCCTGGCCGGCGTCCACCGCGATTGCGATTTCCGTCCGCCCCGCCATGGCTTGGTTCCAGAACCGGGAGAACGCATCGCTCGATTCCACGCCGCCGCGGATGGCCATCAACGCGAGAAAAGCCGCAAACAGCGTCGGCGCCGCTAACTGCCAAAGCAGCATCGGCGCGGGCTGATCGTTTCGCAGCGCCGGCGAGGCCAGCGGCGTGGGCGCGGGAACGAATCGGGGCGCATACGCTCCGGCTGGCAGTTCGATGCGAAGCCCGGCTCGGGGCGCGACAGCTTCGTAATGCGCCGCCAGGCGCTTGCGTACATCGTTAGCGCGCACGCGCACTCCCGAATCCGCGCCGGTATCGTAATCGGTTCGCTTGCCCAGCACGGCGATTCCAACGGTGCGCTCCTTCAGCGAATCCTGCCGGCCGGCCAGGGTCTGTTCCACCACGAATTGCAAAAAGACCCGGCTGCGTGGGCTGCCCCGAAACGCAGGGCCGTCCAAAATGGAAAGCAGTTCCAACTCGACGGCGGTTGCCGAATCGTCGGCGGCCACGGCGATCGCCTGCTGCACGCCCGCGCGCAGTCCCGGCGGTTTAGCGCCAGTGGGTAGTGTGGCTTGCATCGGCTTACTGGCTCAGATTACCCCGTCGCGCGTCGAATCGCCAACAAAATTCCGATGACCGTACGATTGCAAATTGGTTACGAAGCATTTCCGGCGTCCACAGGCAAATTGCTGAAAAATAAGCTTCTCGCGGATTTCCTTAACCGTTCAGAACGTGGCGGACCGTGCCCGGTAGCTGTATTCTCGGCATTCAAGTTCATGGAATCGCCAGCCACTGTACAGACACCTTCTGCAATACAGCCCGAACAGGCGATGCAGCGCCTCTGGTCGTATTGGCGATTCCGCATTTTCACCGCCTCATGGGCGCTCTACGCGGCCTATTATTTCTGCCGCAAGAACTTCAGCGTCGTCATGCCGATGATGGCGCGAACCGAGCGGTACGATAATTTCGACCTGGCGCATCTGGTATTCGTTTTCAGCTTGGCTTACGCCGTGGGCCAGTTCCTCGCCGGATGGTTTAGCGACCGTTTCGGCGGCCGGTTTACCGGCGCAGCCGGAGGATTCGTGTCGGCAATCTTTACCGCCGGAATGGTAGCCGCAGGCAGCCATCGGACGCTGCTCCTCTTGCAGATCGGCAACGGCTTGGGGCAAGGCTGTGGATGGTCGGCAATCATGAAGGTTCTCGGCGCCTGGTATGCCCGTAAAGAGCGCGGAACCGTGATGGCATGGTGGGGGACCTGTTACGTTTTGGGTGGATTCCTGGCAACTGTGTTTGCGACATTCGCCGCTACCCAGATGTTCCTTGCGCCTGGATTGGGTTGGCGCAACGGCTTTCTATTCCCCTCGATGATTCTGGCCGCCGGCGCCGCGTGGTTTGCGTACCGCGCACGGAACTCCCCGCCGGAAGCGGCCCTGCCGGCTATTGTGGAACGGCCGGTGGATTCATCGCCTGAAGGCGGCAACAAATGGGAAGCCGAACGCAGCCATGAGGTCTGGATTCTGGCGGGCATGTATTTCTTCCTGAAGATCACGCGCTATTCGTTACTGTTCTGGCTGCCCCTTTACCTGGTACAGCGGATGGAGTATACCGAGCAAATGGCGGGCTATACTTCCTCCCTGTTCGAGTTGGTGGGCTTCTCCGGAACCCTGATCGCCGGCTATGTCTCGGACCGCTTGATGAACGGGCGGCGCTATCCGGTGGGAGCCGCCATGCTTTTTCTGCTGGCGGCGGCGCTCTTGATGCATCCCGTCATCGGACGCCTGGGGTGGTTCGCCATGGCTGCCAGCATCTCTCTGCTCGGTATCCTGGTTCACGGGCCCGATCTGCTCATGTCCGGTCCTGCGGCCGTTGAAGCCGTGAGCCCCGGCAGCGCCGCGAGGGCTGTGGGAATCGTCAACGGCGTCGGATCGTTGGGCCAGCTTGTCTCGGCCTACGTAGTGGCGATCGTCGTGAGCCGCTTCGGCTGGGATCAGCTTTTCACATTCTTTGAACTGTGCGCCGTGGTAGCTGGTGGGTTGTTGACTTTGTGTTGGAATAAAGGCTCGCAAGAGGAAAGGACCTAGTTAGTGAGATACCACCACATCCCCGCGGTAATTCTGGACTGGGCGGGAACCACCGTCGATTTCGGCAGCCTCGCCCCAGTGGCGGCGTTGCAGCGCATTTTCCTGGAGAACGGCGTGCCGATTAGCGCCGCCGAAGCGCGGGAACACATGGGCATTCTGAAGCGGGATCAGATCCGCGCCATCTGTGCGGGCCAGCGGGTTCAAGACGAATGGAGCCGCCTTCACGGCAAGGCGCCCGTGGAGACCGATGTGGAGCGGCTCTTCACCGAGTTCCTGCCGCGCCAGGCGGAGATACTCGCCGAATTCAGCGCGGCCATCCCGGGCGTGTGCGACACCGTGGATGCATGGAAAGCCGCTGGGCTGCGTATCGGCTCTACCACCGGTTATACACGCGAACTTCTCGACGTGGTGATTCCGGTCGCAGCCCGCGATGGCTATTCGCCAGACGCAAGCGTCACTCCGGACGAAGTAGGCGGGGGACGGCCGAAGCCCTTTATGTGTTATCGCAACGCCATTCTGCTGGGCGCTTATCCCCTGTGGCGCTGCGTCAAGATCGGCGACACTCCATCGGACGTCGCCGAGGGAATCAACGCCGGTATGTGGACTATCGGCATCACTGCAACCGGCAACGAAATTGGACTTTCGCGCGGCGCGTGGGAAGCCTTGCCGGCTGACGCGCGTGCGGCGCAGGAGAAGGACGCGGCCCGGCGTCTGACTGAGGCCGGCGCACAGTTCACAGCCCCGTCGCTGGCGGACTGCACCGAAATACTCGACGAGATTGAGCGCCGGCTCGCCGCCGGCGAGAAACCGTAATTTCCTAACAACAGCTGGAGAAGGTTATGCGAACCATCGTTACGACGCTCGTAGTGTGTCTATGCGCTTGGGTCAACCTGAATGCCCAAAGCGCGCGCGTGAGCGGCCAGGTGCTCGACTCTCAACATACATTAATCAGAGGATGTCAGGTAGTGCTGCGAAACATGGATACGGACGAAGAGTTCCGCACTACCAGCACCGGGAAGGGAGACTTTCAATTGCCGCCCGTGCCGCCCGGCCGATATGAAATCGACGCGTCCATGGACGGATTCGCCACCACGAAGCTCACCAGCCTTGTATTGGAATTGGCCGAATCGAAGGTGATCGAGCTCCAATTGCAGCCGGCCTCGGTGCATGAATCGGTGACGGTTTCGACCACTCCGCCGGAACTCACAACGGACCGGCCCGATCGCAGCGTCGTCTTCGACGAAAGGTTCGTTGACAGCATTCCGGTCAACATCCGGAATCCACTGCAACTGATCTATTTCAGTCCGGCCGTGACCAAAGGGGACGACGGACTCTCGGGACAAAATTCCACCAGCGAAAGCCGCACCAATACCTGGCGCATTAACGGCGCCAAGGCAGCCACCACCGATATCATGATCGACGGCGCCACCGACACCACCTCGTATTACAATCAGGCGGCGGGCATCCCCGGAATTGAAGCGGTGCAGGAATTCCGCATCTACACCAGCGCTTACGCTCCCGAATTCGGACACACCAGCGGCGGCGACGTGAGCTACGCGTTGAAGTCGGGCAGCAACGCTTATCACGGCGCGCTCTTCGAATATCTGCGCAACAGCGACCTCGATTCCGACGGATTCAATGCGAATAAGGCCGGGGAACCGATCGGAACCTTCCGGCGGAACCAGTACGGAGGCACCCTGGGCGGCCCGATTCGCGTTCCAAAGCTTTACAACGGCAAGGATAAGACATTCTTCTTCATTTCCTACGATGGCTTACTGGATTCTTCGGAAGGCTCTTTTACCGGAACTATGCCTACGGCTCTCGAGCGCACCGGCGACTTCTCTCAAACCAAAGACTCCAATGGAAATCTGATCGTGATCTACGATCCGAGCACTACCAAGCTCAACCCCAATGTCTCAGGGACGCAGTATATCCGTACGCCATTTCCGGGCAATATCATTCCGGCGAACGAAATCAATCCCATCGCCACCAAGTTACTCTCTTACTATCCGATGCCTAACGAAGCTGGCGTGGGCCAGAGCAGCACAAACAACTTCTTCTCGAACGCCCCCGGCACGGACAACAACGAGCGCGGAGACGTGCGTCTCGATCAGCGCATCACCGACAAGCAGTTAGTCTATGCGCACATGGATTACTTCTCGAATAAGATCCTGCAGAACAATTACTATGGCAACAATTTGGCCGAAGTGAACTCCAACGACCAGATTCCCGGCTTCAATGTGATGGTTCACCACACCTGGTCGATTTCGCCGTCGCTGGTGTTCGACCAGCACTTTTCATGGGCGCACAGCGAATCGGACCGCACCGAACCATCGCAACTTACGGCGGCCGATCTGGGTTTTCCGTCCGGTGTTGCCCCGGGCCTGACCGGAGAGATGGATCCGCAGATTTCCCTGACGCGCGTCAGCGGCCTGGGTCCCAATTATCCGATTGAGTTCAATGCCTCGTCGGTATGGCAATACGCGGGCGACGTTACCTGGATCAAGGGAGTTCACACCTTCAAATTCGGCTACGATCTCCGCGTGTATCCGGTGCAGCTTTACGACCCGCAGCAGCTTGAGATCAACGCCACGCAGAACTTCACCGGCGGGTCGAACCCCAACGCCGCGTCGTCCGATTCCGGCAGCGGCGTTGCCGACTTGCTGCTGGGCGCCGCCAGCGTGGTAAGCGGCTATGTCAATGCTACCCATTCGCACCGCGAGTATTACGGGTTGTATGCGCAGGATACGATGCGCGTCACACGGAAACTTACGATAACCTACGGGCTGCGGATGAACTATGAAACTGGCGACGTGGAAACGCAGAACCAGCTAAACTATCTGAACCTGTCCTCGCCTTCGCCGCTGGCGGGTCAGGTTCCACAATTTCCCAACCTGATTGGCGGCGTCGGAATACCCGGGCTGAATGGAACCAGCGACCAACTGCAGCTTCCGCGCGGCTGGCATCCCGATCCGCGCCTGGGTATCGCCTATCAATTGGATTCGAAGACGGTGATTCACGCCGGCTTCGGCATCTTCCACCACCCGCCGGCGGCGTGGCAGCAGTTCCCCAATGCGCTCGGAACCACGCGCGAATCCACATCGATTGACGCTCTCTCGAACGGCGTGACTCCGCTATTCAACTTGAGCAACCCGTTCCCGTCAGGCGTCCCAATGCCCGCGGGAAATGCCGCTGGACTGGCGATTGACCTGGGGCAGAACATAACCGGTCCGCTGCGCACGCAGGATATTCCGTATCAGGCCAACTGGAGTTTCGACATTCAGCGCCAGTTGCCATTCAAGCTGGTAGTTACAGCCGGGTATGTGGGCAATGTGGGCGTACACCTGTATACGCCCATCAACGTCAATCAGATTCCCGATGCAGATCTGGCGTTGGGCTCAAAACTCATCAGTGTAGTTGCGAATCCGTTCTATGGCGTGATCACCGACCCAACTTCGTCGTTGAGCCTTGCCACTGTGCAATATGGTCAGCTATTGCGCCCCTACCCGGAGTTTTTGAACGTCAAGGCGATCAACGTGGGCGCGGGACATTCCTCTTATGACGCCGGAGTACTGACTGTAGAGAAGCGCTTCGCGCAGGGTCTGGAGTTGCTGCTGGGCTACACCCGAAGCAAAGCGATCGACAACGTGGGCGAGCAGACCAGCGTCGCCGGCTCGATGAGCGGCTTCCAGGATAACTACTGCTTCAATTGCGATCGCTCGCTTTCCGATCAGAACGAGCCATACTCGCTGCGGCTGGCGGTGCGCTATGAGCTGCCGTTGGGGCCAGGCAAGGCAATCCTCACCCACGGCCTCGCCGCAAGAGCGTTTGGCGGCTGGTCCATCGGCGCCTTCTACACGCTGGATGCGGGGCGTCCGTTGGCCCTCACCTCGCCCAACAATACCAATTCGTTCGGCGGTGGCACGGGAGAGCGGCCCGACGCGACCGGCATTTCAGCGGCATTACCCGGAGGTCCGCAGTTCTGTAATAACTGCGCCTATTTCAATACGGCGGCATTCACTGAGACGCCAACTTACGCATTCGGCAACGTGAGCCGGTATCTGCCGGATGTGAACAACCCAACGTCGTGGAATGTGGACACGCTGATCGAAAAGAGCGCCCAGATTCGCGAGGGAGTGCGTCTGATGTTCCGGGCCGAGCTATTCAACGCCTTGAATACGGTGGATTATTCCGGGCCAACGACCAGCATAACTTCATCCACATTCGGTAAGATCACACTGAGCCAGGCTAATACGCCGCGGCAAGTGCAGTTCAGTTTACGCCTGAAATTCTAATTGGTAGGGTATGCTTTAGCTTGCCCGGCTAGGAGACTCAAATGCATCGCCTGACATCACTCCTGCTTCTCGCGTCCGCCGCTTACGCCGCCGACGCTATCTACATCAACGGCGCAGTCATCACCGTCGACCCCGCGAAGCCATACGCCGAGGCCTTCGCGGTAACCAACGGCCGCTTCTCTGCCGTCGGAAGCAATGCCGAAATACGCCGTCTTGCCACGCCGTCGACAAAGATTGTGGACCTCAAGGGCATGACTGTCACGCCCGGCTTCAACGACGTACACTTGCATCCCACCGGCGTATACGACGAAAGCTCACCGTATTACGTGCCGTGGCTGGGGCCGGAAAAGGTCCATAACATGGATGAGCTGATCGCGGCGCTGAAGGCAAAGGCGGCGAAGACGCCGCCCGGGCAGTTGGTGAGCGGCACGCGCTATCAGGACACCAAACTGGGTCGCCATCCCACCCGCCACGATCTCGACAAGGCGTCCACCGAACACCCCATCAGCATCAGTCACTCTTCGGGTCACATCATCGTCGTCAATAGTTATCTGCTGCAGGCGTCGGGGATTACCAAGGATACGAAAGACCCGCCTGGCGGCTCGTTCGACCGCGATCCGGACGGAACGCCTAACGGCGTGATTCGCGAAGCGGCCAGGAGCCTGCTCAGGCGCGGCAACACCGGTTCTTCGGAAGGGCGTGTTCCATTTGAGGACGAGGTGCAGGGCTATCTGCGCTGCTTCCGGTATTATGCCGAGCGCGGCATGACCAGCGCCGGAATCGCCGGCGGCAGTCCGCAATCGTTCCGCTTGTACGAAGCCGTGCGCGATGCTGGTGGACCGGTGCGCATGGGCTTCATGTTTTCGGAAGGCAGCTTCCAATCGCTGCAGGCCCTCGGGCTGAGGAGCGGCTTCGGCGATGACAGGTTGCGCGTCACTTCCATGAAAGTCTTCCACGGTAACTCGCTGAGCGGCCGCACCTGCTGGCTTTCGGAACCGTATTCCGATCAACCCGGCTACTTTGGCATCCCGCCTGCGCGCCAGCAGGACGCCCTGGACAAGGCATTCCAAGCCATGCACGACGCAGGTTTCCAGATCGCTACTCACTCCAACGGCGATCGCGAAATCGACATGGTGCTCACTGCCATTGAGCGAGCCCAGGCCAAAAACCCGCGTCCAGGCGCGAGACACCGCATCGAGCACGCCAGCGTCATGAATCAATCGCTGCTCGAACGCGCTAAGAAGGCGGGAGTGATCCTGGTATTTCACTCTTATATGTGGGAGCATGGCGATAAGTTGGCTTCCTATGGCGAGAGCCGCCTGGCCATGATTCATCCATACCGCACCGCCATCGATATGGGTATTCACGTAGCCGGACATTCCGATTCCACTGTCTCGGCCGCCGACCCGTTGCTGCGCATTCAGGACATGGTGACTCGCAAAGGCGAAAATGGCGTCGGCTACGGCGTGAATCAGCGTATCGGCGTGGAAGAGGCGATTAAGGTGTGGACTCTCGACGGCGCCTATGCCACATTCGAAGAGCAGGACAAGGGATCGGTGACGCCCGGCAAACTGGCCGATTTCGCGGTGCTGCGCAAGGACCCGCGCAAGGTTCCCGCGGATACTATCAAAGACATTGTTGTCGATGCTACTTACGTTGGCGGAAAGAATGTGTGGCAGCAGCCGAAGAGTGCGCTGGCGGTGATCCACCACATGGTTCCGGGAATCGATTTTGGCGACGGCGATGAGGACGACAATACCCACCATGACCAACTCGACCGATAAGCTGCTGTTCACCCCCGGCCCGCTGACCACCAGCGCGACCGTGAAGGCCGCCATGATGCGCGACGCCGGTTCGCGCGACGCGGAATTCATCGCAACCGTGCGCGATATTCGCGCGCGGCTGCTGCAAATCGGGGGCTCCGCGCCGGGTGGCGATTTCGAATGCGTACCGATGCAAGGCAGCGGTACATTCGCTATCGAATCGGTGATCTCTTCGGCGATTCCGCGCGACGGGCGCCTGCTGGTTCTTGTCAACGGAGCTTATGGGCGGCGCATGGTCGAGATGGCGCGCGTTCACGGCATCGACGTGCAAACCGTGGAGACGCCGGAAAACCGCAAGATTCTCCCGGAAACGATAGCCGGGAGGCTCGCCGGCGTCACTCACGTCGCCGTGGTCCACTGCGAAACCACTACGGGAATTGTGAACCCGATTGTGGAAATCGGCGAGCAGGTGGCGCGCGCCGGCGCCGCATACATCGTGGATGCCATGAGCAGCTTCGGCGCCATCCCTATCGACCTGTCCGCCGCGCACGCGGACTTTCTGATCTCGTCGGCGAACAAGTGCATCGAAGGCGTGCCCGGATTCGCCTTCGTACTCGCGCGCCGCAGCCGGCTAATCGCCGCGCAAGGCTGCGCGCGAACGCTCAGTCTCGATCTTCACGCACAGTGGCGGGGTTTGGAGACAGGCGGCCAGTTCCGTTTCACGCCGCCCACCCACGCCTTGCTCGCATTTCATCAGGCGCTGCTCGAACTGGACGCGGAGGGCGGCGTCGACGGCCGAGCCGCGCGCTATAGGCGAAACCATGAGGTTCTCACAGCAGGCATGGAGGCGATGGGATTTGAGCCGTACCTCGCTCCCGAAGATCAAAGCTATATCATCACGACCTATCGTTATCCTGCCAATCCGGAATTCCATTTCGAAGAATTCTATTCGCGACTCAGTGAGAAGGGATTCATCATCTATCCGGGGAAACTTAGCCAGGAGCCTTGCTTCCGGATTGGGACGATTGGCAGACTCGGCGTGAAAGAGATTGAAGGATTGCTAGGGGCAGTGGAGGAGATTGGCATCACAGCAGGTTCGTTAAGCGGGCTCCGATCGCTTTCGCTTTCGCCGGATGAGACGCCGCTGTTGCCGTCGGCGATAACTCGTGGCTGATCGGTCCCGAAACGTAATCGGCCGCCGGCTGCGTCAACAGTTACCGACCAGACTCCCCCGCCCATCGAAAATTACGAGCTACTTGCCTTCGCGCCCGATGAGTGTCTGCAGCACGGTCTTCAGGGCGACGCCGCCTTTCCGAGAGCCGGCTTCACCGTTCTCGAACTCAATCCAGCCTTCGTTGAAGCCGTCCAGCATCCGAATGCGCGGCGTGGGGTTCTTCATGCCCTGCGAAACGAATAGCGCTTCCCAACTTTCGCGCGGTACAGCTTCCATTCTCACCGGACGGCCAAGCAACCCGGCGAGAGTGGCGGCGATCTCGTCGGGTGTCACGCGATCCGGCCCTTCCAACTCGACCACTCTTCGGCCGTTCCACGTTTCCTCGAGCAGTCCCGCGGCCACGCGCCCGATGTCGGCGGTGGCAACCATCGGGAACGGCTTATCAAGAGGCTGCAGAAAGCTCGGAATCACGCCTTTCTCGCGTGCCGGCGCGATATCCCAGGTGCAGTTTTCCATGAACCATCCCGGCCGCAGGAAAGTAATCGGCATCCGCAACTCACCCAGCGCCTGCTCGATGATCGTGTGCTGCGTGAGCAGGTTCGACTGGCTCGCCTGTGCGCCGATCGTCGACAGGTATACCACTCTGCCCGGACGCGCCGCTTCGAGCGCCGCTCGCAACGTGGCGGCCGTCGACCGAGCCTCGGGAAAGTCCGGCAATGGATCGAAGTTTGGTGGAACCATCACGAACACGCCGTCGGCTCCCGCGAACGCCGCCGTCAGCGCCGCGGCGTCGGTGATGTCCGCCATCGCGACTTCGCAACCGCGCTGCGCCCAAGCCTCGCCTTTGCGGACATCGCGCACTACGGCTCGAACAGGCTGTTTAGCCGCCAGAAGAGTGCGCGCTACTTCACCACCAACGTTGCCAGTGACTCCAGTAATGGAAAACATTTGGATCGCGAATCTCTATTCATTCTAAACCACCGGTTCGACCCGAACTGCCGACACGCTACTACCAAAAGCACGGAGTCACAGTCGCCGCGCCAGTTCCGCTTCCTCAGCGAACGCATCGTTTGTCTTTAAATTCAACAACCCTATGCAGCTCCGCGCGATCTCCAAACCTCCGCGCCTCCGCGTTGGAACACTCATTCCCACCACGGCGCAGCTCACGCATTTGACGCGCCACCGCCCTCTCGGCTATGCTGGAATTTCACGGTAGAGGCGCGGCGGCCATGAGTAGCCGGGTTTGTTTTTTCCGATTGCGTTTCGGAAGCCTGGCGAAAGGGGCCGAATTGGTTTCGATCCGCCGAAATCGCGGGGGCATCGCAAGCCCTCCCGGTTGGGGAGTCAGGCTAACACCGGCTCACTGTCACTCGTTTCTCCTTGCGGGTGGAGCGCTATCGGGATAGAATCCGTGCCTTTTCGCACGGCCTCCCTCCCTCGTTTCGCTCCCATTAGTAGGGCGGACCCCCTGGTCCGCGCGGGTCCCCCCGGACCCGCTCTTATAGTTGAGTGTAAGCCAGCGTATTGACGCCAGTACTTTATGAATGTCTTCGACCTAACGCGCGCGCTGATCGACATCGAATCCATCAGTGAAAACGAAGAGCAAGTCGGCCGCTATCTCTACGACTATCTCGCTCCCCTCGCTGCGCGTTACGGCGGTTCCATCGAGCGCATCGAAGTCGAACCTCGCCGCTTCAATATCTTCGCGCAATGGGGCGCCCCCCTCCTGGTCACTCTTTCCACTCACATGGACACAGTCCCGCCCTTCATCCCATCGAGTGAGGATGAGACTCACATTCACGGACGCGGCGCCTGCGACACCAAGGGCATCATCGCCTGCATGATCAAGGCCGCCGAGGCCCTACTTGAATCCGGCCAGCGCAACTTCGGCATACTCCTCGTTGTCGGCGAAGAGCGCTCCAGCGCCGGCGCCTATCACTCCGCCGCGCACCCCCGCGGCTCCCGCTACATCGTCAACGGCGAGCCCACCGGGAACCATCTCGCGGTCGGTTCCAAAGGCGCGCTCCGCTATCAGGTGGCCGCCGCCGGAAAAATGGCTCACTCCGCCTATCCGGAGCTAGGCGATTCCGCCATCAATAAGCTCCTCGACGTCCTCGCCGATATCCGCCGCATCGAATTGCCCACCGACCCGCTCCTCGGCCCCAGCACCCTCAACATCGGCCTCATTTCCGGAGGACGCGCACCCAACGTCATCGCCGATGAAGCCCACGCCGAGCTGATGATTCGCCTCGTTGGCGATTCCGCCACCACCAAAGCCGCGCTCGAGCGCGCCGTCGAAGGCCGCGCCGCGCTCCACTTCGTTCTCGAAATTCCCGCGCTCCATTTGGGCGCCATCGACGGCATACCCACCACCGTCGTCGCCTATACCACCGATATTCCCGCCTTCCGCGGACAGTGGGGCGAGCCGTTCCTGATCGGTCCCGGATCCATCCACGTCGCGCACACGCTCGAAGAGCGCGTGCCCAAAAATGAGTTAATCGAAGCCATCGAAGTCTACCAGACAATGGTCAAAGAATTATGCAGACGCGCATCGAAGTAGGCATTCTCGGCGCCACCGGAATGGTGGGCCAGCATTTCATCCGGTTCTTGCAGGGCCACCCCTGGTTCGACCTCACGTGGCTCGGCGCCAGCGACCGCTCGGCCGGCAAGAAATACGCCGACGCCATGACCTGGCATCTCGGCGTGGTCCCTGAGACAGTCGCCGGCATGCCAGTGGATGACTGCAAGCCCGGCAACGCTCCGCGCCTGCTTTTTTCCGCTATGGACGCGTCCGTCGCCACCGAAATCGAACGCGCCTTCGCCCAGGCCGGCCACATCGTGGTCTCGAACTCGCGCAATCACCGCATGGAAAGCGACGTCCCTCTGCTCGTCCCCGAGATCAATCCCGATCACCTCAAGCTCGTCCCCGGCCAGCAGCGCGCCCGGGGATGGAAGGGGCAAATCGTCACCAATCCCAACTGCTCCACCATCGTCCTCACCATGGCGCTCGGCCCGCTCAAGCAGTTCGGCATCACTAAGATAATCGCCACCACTCTGCAAGCCATTTCCGGCGCGGGCTACCCTGGCGTCGCCTCCATGGATATCGTCGGCAACGTGGTCCCCTTCATCGGCAACGAAGAGGAGAAGATGCAGGAGGAGACGCAGAAAATCCTCGGCGATTTTCGCGGCGATCGTATTGAACCGCTCGCCGCCAAGGTCAGCGCCCACTGCAACCGCGTAGCCGTGGTGGATGGACATACCGTCACCGTCTCGGTGGAGTTCTCCGCCAAGCCCACCGAGGCCGACGTGCTCCATGCGATCCAAAGTTTTCGCGGCGTCCCACAGCAGCGCCAGCTTCCCAGCGCGCCGCCCAATCCGGTCATTTATATGCACGAGGCCAATCGCCCGCAGCCCCGCAAAGACGCGGAACGCGAGCGTGGCATGGCAGCATTCGTCGGCCGTCTGCGCGCCTGTCCCGTGCTCGACTTCAAATTCGTCGCCCTGGCCCACAACACCATCCGCGGGGCCGCTGGCGCAGCCGTCCTCAACGCTGAGCTGATGCATTCGGAAGGAATGCTCGACTAATGATCGTGATGAAATTCGGCGGCACGTCGGTCGAATCGGCCGCCGCCATTGAGCGCGTCGCCGGCATCGTCAAGGCCCGCGAGCGGGAGCGCCCCGTGGTGGTAGTCTCCGCCATGGGCAAGACCACCAACAAGCTGCTCGCCATCGCCTCATCCGCCGTCGCCGGCAAGCGTGAAGAGTTTATCCGCCAGATTCACGACCTCCGCGACCTGCACTCCCGCGAAGCGCGCCGCGTCGTTCCGCTGGCTGAGCGCGCCGGCCTCGACCGCTTCCTCGACGAGAATTTTCAGGAGCTCACCGAACTGGTCAAAGGCCTCGCCGTTCTCGGCGAGCTCACCCCGCGCTCCATCGACGCCATCTCCAGCTACGGCGAGCGCCTCTCGAGCTACATCGTCACCCTGGCTTTCCGCCACTTCGGCCTCGCCGCCGAGCATCTGGATTCGCGCGACTTCATCGTCACCGACCGGCGCCACACCCACGCCGCGCCGCTTTTCCCCGAGACCTACAAGCGCCTCGCCGCCGCCATCCCGCCAATCGCCGCCAAGTCCGTCGTCGTCATGGGCGGCTTCATCGGCTCCACCGAAGACGGCGTCACCACCACTCTCGGCCGCGGCGGGTCCGATTTCACCGCATCCATCGTCGGCGCCGGCATCGGCGCCACAGAGATCCAAATCTGGACCGACGTTGACGGCATGCTCACGGCCGACCCGACCATCCTGCCCGGCGGCCACCGCGTCAAGACCATCTCCTTTGCCGAGGCCGCCGAGCTGGCCTACTTCGGCGCCAAGGTCTTGCACCCCGCCACCGTTGTACCGGCCGTCGAAAAAAATATTCCAGTGTTGATTCTCAACTCGCGCCGCCCCGAAGTCACCGGCACGCGCATCGTCGCCGAGGCCGTCCACTGCGCCAACGCCGTCAAATCCATAGCCTGCAAACGCCAGATCGCGGTGGTCAACATTCACTCCACGCGCATGCTGATGGCGCACGGCTTCCTGCATCGCATCTTTGAGATCTTCGACCGCTTCGAAACCCCCGTCGATATGGTCGCGACTTCGGAGATCAGCGTTTCGCTCACCATCGACCACCTGGAGCATATCGAAGCGATTCAATCCGAGCTGCGCCAGTTCGCCGATGTCGAGATCGAAAAAAATCAGGCTATCGTCTGCCTCGTAGGCGACAATATTCGGTATACTCCGGGCGTGGCGCGCCGCGTATTCAACGCGCTCGAGGGCATCAATATCCGCATGATCTCGCAAGGCGCATCGCTGCTGAACCTCAGCTTCGTCATCGCCGAATCCAACCTGCGGCCCACGGTTGCCGCGCTGCACAGCGAATTCTTCTCCCAGCTCGACGACGCCGTCTTTGAGCGCAATGAGGCTGTGCATGCCTGACTATCGTCTCGCCATTATCGGTTACGGAAAAATGGGCAAGCTGGTCGAGCATCTTGCGCCCGAATACGGCTTCGACGTCGCGCTCAAGCTCGATGTGGATAACAACGCGGACTTCGAAGGCCTGACGCGCGAAAACTTCCACAACATCGATGCCGCCATCGATTTTTCCACTCCCCACGCGGTCCCGCGCAACGCCGAAGGTATCGCCGCGCTGGGCGTGAACCTGGTCATTGGGACCACCGGATGGCTCGACCAGCTCGAAACGGTTCGATCCGCCGTCAAAAGGCACGGAACCGGAGCCGTCTGGAGCCCGAATTTTTCCATCGGCGTCAACGTCTTTATGCGCGTCGTGGCCGAAGCCGCGCGCCTGCTCGCCGAGCAGCCCGAATACGGCGCCTGGGCCTGGGAGATTCACCACAGCACCAAGAAAGACAGTCCTTCCGGTACGCTGATTAAACTGGTTCACGGAATGCGGAAAGCCGGGTACGAGCGCGCCATTGACGTGGCCTCGAACCGCGCCGGCGCGAACCCCGGCACGCACGAAATCGGTTTCGATTCCGCGGCCGACACCATCACCTTACGCCACAGCGCACGCAGCCGCGAAGGTTTCGCCCGCGGCGCATTGAAGGCCGCAAAATGGATAATAGGCAAGAAAGGTTTTCACGAATTCTCCGAAATTAGGTAACGCCGGCGGTCTTGCCGCCGGTTCTTTTCAATCATTAGTTAGGCCGAAGTAGAACTTCGGGTTAGGAGGCGTCAAATGTTTACAGGATGCGGCACAGCCCTAGTCACTCCATTTCGTCACGACCAATCCCTCGATGAGCCCAAGCTCCGCGACTTAGTCCGCCGTCAAATCGACGCCGGCATCGACTTCCTGGTCCCCTGCGGCACCACCGGCGAAAGCCCCACGCTCACCCGCGCCGAGCACCTCCGCGTGGTGGAGATCACCGTCCAGGAAGCGGCCGGAAAGACGCCCGTGCTCGGCGGCGCCGGCGGCTACAACACCCGCGAAGTCATCGAACTCGCCCTTGAACTGCAGCGCCTCGGCGCCGACGGCATCCTCTCCGTCACGCCGTATTACAACAAGCCCACGCAGGAGGGCCTCTACCAGCACTACAAGGCCATCGCCGCCGCCGTCCCGCTGCCCATCGTTGTCTATAGCGTCCAGGGACGCACCGGCGTGAACGTCGAGCCCGCCACCCTCGCGCGCCTCGCCAAGATCGAAAACATCGTCGGCGTAAAGGAGGCCTCCGGCAATATTTCCCAGATGGCGACTGTCATGCACGAAGTCCCGCCCGGCTTCCACGTCCTCTCCGGCGACGACTCCATCACCATCCCGCTCATGGCCCTCGGCGGACGCGGCATCGTCTCGGTGGTAGCCAACGAAATTCCCGCCGAAATGACGCAGCTTGCCCAAGCCTGCCTGCGCAACGATTTTGAAACGGCGCGGCGAATCCAGCGCCGTTTCCTGCCGCTGATGAACGTCAACTTCGTCGAGTCGAATCCCATCCCCGTCAAAGCCGCGATGGGCCTGATGGGCCTGCTCGACCCGGTCTTCCGCCTGCCGCTTGTCCCGCCCAGTGACTCCAGCCTCGCCAAGATCGAAAAGGTCCTCGAATCGCTAGGTTTGTTGGAAAAGACGGCCCTATTGGAAAAGACGCCCCTGTTGGAGAAGACTCAAATTGCAGTCTGAAATCGAAGCGCTCTACTACGGCATGCCGGCCGACTATTCCGACGAAGATTTCCGGCTCTTCGCGGTGTTCAAAGCCGAGCTCAACCATGGACATATACGCGCCGCCGAGCCCGACGAAGCGTCGCCCACCGGCTGGCGCGTCAATACCTGGGTGAAAAAGGGCATCCTGCTCGGCTTCCGCATGGGCGGCATCGTGGATATGTCCGTCGACGAAGAGCGCATGCCTTTCTTCGACAAATCAACCTATCCGGTGAAGCGCTTTAGCGTGCAAAATCAAATCCGCATCGTGCCCGGCGGCTCCAGCGTCCGCGACGGCGCCTATATCGGCAAGGGCGTCACCTGCATGCCACCCATGTTCATTAACGTCGGCGCCTACGTCGGCGAAGGGACCATGGTAGATTCCCACGCGCTGGTCGGAAGCTGCGCGCAGATCGGCCTCAACTGCCACATTTCCGCCGCCAGCCAGATCGGCGGCGTGCTGGAACCGATTGGCGCATTGCCCGTCATCGTCGAAGACGACGTGATCGTCGGCGGCAACTGCGGCGTCTACGAAGGAGCCATCGTCAAGCGCGGCGCCGTTCTGGGCTCCGGCACGATTCTCACCCGCTCCACGCCCGTCTACGATATTGTCCGCAACCAGATCTACCGCGCCACGGACGATGCGCCGCTGATCATCCCCGCGGACGCCGTAGTGGTCGCCGGCTCGCGCGCCATCACCAGCGGCGTCGGCAAAGATTGGGGCCTCTCCATCTACACGCCCATCGTGGTGAAGTACCGCGATTCCAGAACCGACGCCAAGATCCAGCTCGAAGATCTGCTGCGATAATTAACCTATGCGCGCCAACCGTGGGACAGACGCTTTCGTCTGTCAACCCGGCGTTTACTAAGCCATAAGCCATGCCCTTCACTCTTGCATCGAAGACTGCGCTGGTCACCGGAGCCGGCCGCGGCATTGGCCGCGCCATCGCGCAGAAGCTCGCCGAATACGGCGCCGCCGTGATGGTGAACGATCTGGACTCTGCGCCCGCCGCCGAGACCGCCGCCGCACTGCCGCACGCCGCATCGCTCGCAGGCGATGTCACCGACCCCGCCTTCCCGCAGCAATTGGTCGGCGCGACGATCGAGCGCTTCGGCTCCATCGACATCATCGTCAACAACGCCGGCTACACCTGGGACAACGTCATCCAGAAAACCACCGACCAGCAGTTCCAGGCGATGCTCGACATCCATCTCAATGCCCCGTTCCGCATTCTGCGCGCGGCGTCCGATTGGATTCGCGAAACCGCCAAGCGCGAAACCGCCGAAGGCCGGCGCGTGATGCGCAAGGTGGTGAACATCACCTCCATCGCCGGAACCGATGGCGGCGCGGGCCAGGCGGGCTACTCCTCCGGCAAGGCGGGCGTGATCGGATTGACGAAGACTCTCGCCAAGGAGTGGGGCCGCTACAACGTCAACGTGAACGCCGTCGGCTTCGGCCTGATCGAGACGCGCCTCATTCAACCCATGACGGGCGCAGACTCGTCCATCGAGATGCAAGGCCACAAAATCAAAATCGGCGTGCAGCCGAAGACTCTCGAATGGGCCAAGACCGCATGTCCGCTGGGCCGCACCGGCACGCCCGAGGAAGCCGCCAGCGCGGTACTCTTCTTTTGCTCGCCCTTATCGGATTACATCACCGCCGAAGTCCTGATCTGCGGCGGCGGCCTGCACTTGTAGGACAGGCCTCCCGGCCCGTCCGCGCGCCAGAGGCGCGGCCCCACAATCCCTTCTCGACGCATTACACTATCGTCTTATGGACACCTTCACGCCCGCCCAACGAAGCGCCGTGATGCGACGCGTGCGCGCCAAAGACACCAAGCCCGAAATGGCCGTCCGCAGCATGGTGCATCGCCTGGGCTTCCGCTACTCCCTGCACCGCCGCGACCTGCCCGGCCATCCCGACCTCGTCTTCCCCGCGCGCGGCCGCGTGATCTTCGTCCACGGTTGCTTCTGGCACGGACACACATGCCGCGCCGGACGCAACCGCCCCAGCTCCAACCAGTCATACTGGATCGCGAAACTGAACCGCAACCAGGCGCGCGACGCCGCCAACCGCCGCCGTTTACGGAACCTTGGATGGCAAATTCTCGTAGTGTGGGAATGTGAGCTCAAAGATTCCGATCGTCTGCGCGCCCGCATCGCGCGCTTCTTCGAGTGACTTCACGCGCCTCATCGTCGCCTTCGCCGCAGCTACTCTGCTGGCGTCAGCCCAGCCGGCTCCCGAAGTCCTCGTGCATCAGGATTTCGAAACCGGCGCCACCGGCTGGTTCGCGTTGGGCGCCGCCGGAGGTTCCGTGGGCGTCACGCACCAGCCCGGCGAAACTCACTCCGGTAATTCTGCCCTGGCATTCACTTACGAAGTCAAACGCGGGCAGCCCTCCGTGGCCGTGATGCCCGCCCCACCCGCCCTGGCCCGCATGCAACACTTGCGGTTTTGGGTGAAGACCGATCGCGAGACGCCCGTGGCTGTGCTGTTGAGTGAGACCCAGCCCGGCGGCGGCAACTACACCGCGTGGTTCTGGTCACCGGCCAACGCCTGGCAGCAGATCGACCTGACGCCCGCCGATTTCGTTCTCTCCGACGGCCCGCAAGATCCCAAGGATGCCGATGGCAAACTCGATCTCGACCAGCTTCAGGCCATCGGCATTCTCGATCTGGCGTCGTTCTTCCCCGCGCAGCCCGCCACGCGCACCCTGTGGATCGACGATTTCGAAGCCCTCGGAGGCCCGCCGCCGGCTGAGGATTCCGCCATGCGCATCGATAACTTCGACCGCGGCTTCCTGCCGTGGATCACCATCGGCGACATGGACCTGAAGCTGGTTCGTGCCGACAACCAGGCGGACAACCCATTGCACGAACCGGCGCTCGAAGCCTCGTACCAGCAGCGCGACAATCCGATGCCGGTGCTGCTGCGGCGCATCGCCAACCACGATCTGGCGAAAGCCGTGCGGCTCGATTTCGACGTGGCATCCGACGAAGAGACCACGCTGGTGGTCGCACTCGAAATCAAGCGGCCGGGCGCGTCGCAAGGTCCGCGCTTCACGCTGCCGATCTTTCCGCCCGGCAATCGCGAAGTCTTCCACGTGAGCGTCAAGCTGGAAGATTTTCAGGGACAAGGCAAGCTGGACCCTGCGCAGTTGAAGACGCTGATCGTCACGGATCCCGCCGGCGCCGGAGACAGCGTCGGCACACACAACCGGATCTGGATAGGCAAGGTAGAATTCCGTCCGGCTATGTAGGACAGGCCTCCTGGCCTGTCTCCTTCGCCACACTCGGCCACATAACGCAGAGAAGGTGAGGAGATGCGCTCCCCGTCTGGCGACCACGCGCAGAAGCCGCCTTTTTCAGGCGGCTCTTCAACTTCGCCCAATCGTCCACCTATTTGTAGGTTCCAGGCCAGCGCCCTCCGGAAGATGATCCTCAAATTTGGAGGGCGTGCACTCAACCCTACAGAGCTGAGATTGGGTCTCAGAACCGGGGAGTGGCATCCATACACCGGCCGTTGTCCGACCACCCGGGATCTATCTTAGGAAAACCTGAGTTTTCCGAGATTAGATACCAGCCTGAACCGGAACACCAGCGGCAACTGCGAACATTGCCTCTACAATCGCAGTTGTGTCGTAAATACCTTTTCTTCGCCAACGGCGCTTTAGTCTCGACGTCTTGCATATACTCTCCCTTTCTCCTAAACCGCCTAAAATATAAGAGGCGCGCTGTACCCACCATCCGGTTGGCGACTCGCTTCCGCCTCGCTTCTCATATGTGGGGCCGATTGTGGAACCATCGAGCGAGTTGCGCGCCCCTCTCATATATGAGGAGCGATGTGCGCAACCACCGTCCGAGCTTTCGCCTCTTTGAGGATCCGAGACCACGGAAACGGCTGGCAATAGGACAAAAACGGGGCGTAGACCGCGCGGCTTTAATGGAAGCCCATCGCTATCCGCAGAACCCTTGGTTCGACAGTTATACTGTGAGCTAGGAGCATTGGGATGCGCCTTATTTTCAGTATTGATCCGATGTGGTCGAATCGCAAGAGTAAGGGTTGAGGAGTAGAGTCCGGACTCCGGGGATAGAGGTTCAATGGCAGCAAGCGACGCAGCCTTTGGTATTGATGAATATTTGCTTAAGAGGCTGATGCCCGTCGAGGGTGCGATCCCCCATCTGGACGGTATCGAAATGTACGGCAATTCGATACCAGCCGGAACTGTCGGCGGCGATCTGTTCGAGTACATCAATTTCCAACAGCGGTACGATATCGATGCACGGATCGGGCGGGCTCTCAAGTTATCGAAGGAGTTTCTCAACTCCCACCCGTCGGGTGCGGCTGATCATAACGCCGTCGACGAGCTTATTGAATGGTTCAAATCGCGGCCGGAGTTCCTGTCCGAAATGGAAGCTGCCTATAGACAGGCTCGAAGCCTGGAGCAACTGCGAGTTGCAGAGGATCTGACTGACCTGTATAGTACGGCGGGTGTTCTGTTGGTAGATGCTCAAGGTCATGGAGTTATCTCGGCGAAGATCGCATCGACAGTACACGACACATTTCATGCCTTCATGCTCTCTGAACTCGATCGGTACGGGAAAACCACACCGGAGCTATTTGAAAAGCTCAATCTCCGGTTGGCTCAGTCGGTGACGGCTCGCAACGCGCTGGGCAGAAGTGAAAAGGAGAGTGCCCGGGAGATCGCCACTATGCTGTACGGCGAGGTTCGGCCTTCGGGTCATTTTCGCTTTGTGAACTTCGGACATCCGCCGCCGCTGGTATTTTCCACAAAAGGGCGTAAGTTCATAGATGTTGACAAAGGCCGAATGGTACAATTCTTGCCGCTCGGGTTGGAGGTTCCTGAAGACCATCCAGACCGGAAGCGGTATTTCTCGATGCATTTCAGACAAAGGCCGGCGGACTACTCGGATGTTGCTGAAATCGCCCTGATCAATCCGGGGGACATCCTTTTCCTATACACTGACGGGGTTTATGATGGAAGCGACGAGGAAGTACGCCGCGATCTCGAAGGTGTGATGCGCGATCGTTGCCTGCTTTCAGCGAGGGACATTTGTAATGCAATGCTGGAGTACGCCGTGAGAAGCGATCGTCACTTATTCGAGAGTGGCGAGCAGGACCGTATCGACGATAAAACAGTGTTCATTATCAAGCGGAGTGGAACAGGGAACTGAGCGGACTTGTCCCCATTGGGGCCCGCGGCTTGAAGGCGTTGAAGTAGGATATTTCCCAAGTCCTTGGTCGCAGTTGTAAAGTCTCCGCGAATGCGGATCGACCAGCCAGACGTGCGGAACGCCGCATGCGGAGTATTCCTCCAGTTTCTCTCGAACTTCCGACAGCCGATCGCCGGGCGGCTCGGGAACCGTCCGGGCCGCAGCATCCTGCGCGTTTCGGCACACGGGTATAATCGCAGCTGTTTCCGAAGGGCCATAGAGAGGGCAATCAGCAGCGCCTGCGTTTTTCCATGCAGACATCCGGGCATCGAACGCTGCAAGGCGCGGTCCCGATATTCCCGGTCGATGCCGCGGAAAGTGGTGTGGAGATCCTCAACGGAGACACCCCCGGATAAGCCCACAATTAACGGGGATAACGCAATCGGCTGCGGATTCCGTTCAAGGGCCTCCCCGCCCTAATCCCCCGAAACCCGCTCGTACTGCGGCGCTGGCTTCGAAGCCGTCAGTGCTCCGATGCTCACATGGATCTGCGGCATCGACCCTGTATCGAAGGAATCCTGCACCATCTGGCTCGATTCCAGCGTCTCGCGCAGCAACTGGCGCCGCAGCCGTGCTTCGAACTCAGCCAACTGCTCTTCGATGGTCTGCACCTTTTTCTTGTTGCGGACCATGTCCTCGCGATAGCGCTTCAGGAAGTAGCCGATGGTCTCCACCCGGATGCGGATCGAGCCGGTCGGCTTGTTCTCGTCGATATCCTTGAAGCAGAAGTACGGCGTGCCGGAATGCTCCACGATCTCTTCCACCACCGAGTAAATCGGCGCGTCGTGGCCGCACTTGAAACTCGATAGCTCCAGCGCTACCAGGTTCGGATGGCGCGAAACATACTTCGCGGCCCAAACCTTTCGGCTGGTGTTTTCGCTATACGAATTCTTCCATACGTCGGTGATCGCCATCGGGTGCTGAATCTCGCCGGTGATCACTTCCTGGCCGAAGAGCCGCCAGATAATATCGTCGTCGATCGGCAGGCAGTCTTCCGTGAACACCGGGTAGCCCAGCTTCTGGAACTCCTCCAGGATTTCGTGGTTCACGCCCGGGTCGTTGTGATACGGACGGCCCAGCAGCACCACGCCCAGCTTATCTTCGCGCTCCAGCTGCTCCAGAACTTCGCGCGCGGCGCCCCGCATCGTCACGTTATTGAAGAGATCGAGCGAGCGATAAGCTTCCTCAATGGCGCGATGGTTCTCTTCCGGCGAGAGTCCCAGAATGTCCTTGAACTCTTCGTACATCTGCCGCTCGAAGACATCCGGCTTCGAGAGATTGACGAACGTGTCCAGGAACACCACGCCCTTCTCTTTGAAAAGATCGCCTTCCTTGGTGAACGCCGCCTTCACGGCTTCGGGCGTCGCTGCTACGGTGGGGCAGGATCGCTGCGCCTGAATGTGCTGCAGGTCGCTGGTCAGGCAATCGATCATCGGGAAGAAAATGATGTCGAGCGGCTTCTTCGCGTGCACTTTGTACAGCAGGTTGTGCACGTGCGGAATGCCCAGCTTCGAGGGGAAGCATGGGTCGATGGCGCCGCGCTTCGCGCCCTCTTTGTACAACTCCTCGCTGGTGAAATCGGAGAACACCATGTTCTCGGCCTTCAAGCCCAGCGCGGCGAAGTAACCCGTGAACATCGGCGTCTGCGAGTACATGTTGAGCACGCGCGGCATCCCGATGCGCATGGTTTCCCGCTTCTTCATCAACTCGGCGCGCTTCTTCTGCGCGGCCGTGAATTGGTACTTCGGCAGCGCATCGGCAACCAGCGGAACGTCCCCGACGCGGAACACACCCTTGGCGGCCAGTTCGACAAAATTCGGATTCTGCTTCTTGACCTTGTCCAGATTGCCCTTGATCTGGCGCATGTCGTCGATGCTTTCCACCGTGCCCTTTTCGCAAGTGGCGAGGATCAGGCGTTGCGCGCCCGCCTCAAGCGGAACCTTAGTCTTCACCGGCGGCTTGTAATCGATGTTGACGATGTTGGTCTTCACGTCAATGAACGTGCGCAGACACTTGTTCTTGCAGAAGTAGCAGCGCGTGGCTTCTTCGCGCGTAGTCTTGTACTTGATGTTGGCGCACGCGTCGAGACCGATGAATGTGGTCTTGCGGCCGTTATCCCAGAGGCGTCCGGCTTCGAGCGCCGCGCCGATCGCGCCCGCTTCGCCGCAATGCTCATGCACGATCACGTCGGCCTTCACGTCCTTGCCCTTGAAGCGCGACTCGATGAAATCCACCTGCGCTTTTACCGCGGCGAGATTATACTGCGTGCCGCCTTGCAGCAGGAAGCGCGAGCCGATCGCCGAGAGGTTGGGGATCTGTGACACGTAGAGCCAGATGTTTTTCGGCAGCACGTTGCACAGGCCGGCCATGATCTCTTCCGGCTTCCATCCCTGGCGCTGGAAATCGACGATGTCCGACTGCATGAAGACCGCGCAGCCGTAACCGAACGAGGGGAATCCCGTGGCGCCGAAGGCCGTATCCGCGTATTTTTCCACCGGCACGTTGAAGCCCTGCGCCGTGGATTGCAGGAAATATCCGTTACCCGCCGAGCACTGCGTGTTGAGCTTGAAATCCTTCACGCGGCCGTTCTTCAGGATGATGATCTTGATGTCCTGGCCGCCCACATCGCAGATCACGTCCACATCGTCGTAGAAGTGCAGACCGGCTTCGGTGTGCGCCACGGTTTCCACCAGCGCCGCATCCGCGCCCACTACGTCCTTCAGAATATCCTTGGCGTATCCGGTGGTGCCGACGCCCAGAATGTTCAACAACGCGCCCTGATCGCGAATCTGCGCATCCAGCTTCTGCAGCACCTCGATGGTGTCTTCGATCGGGTTGCCCTTCGAAAGCTGATACGTCTTGGCCAGAATGCGGCGCTCGCCGTCCTTTGACAGCAGCACCGCTTTGGTCGAAGTAGACCCGCCGTCGATACCGACGAACCCTTCCACCAACTCCCCCGGCTGGAACGTGGTCGGCGTAAATTTCTTGGTGCGGTATTTATCCTTGAACGCCGCCAGGTCGGCATCGTCCTTCGCCAAGCCCACTCCGCCGCCGCGCTTCTGCTTCTCCTGTTCGCGGCCCACGGTGACATACCACTCGAGCTTCTCGAAGCCGATGTATTGGCCCACGCCCTCGTCTTCGCTCTTGCCGAACTCCACCGAGCCGATCGCGGCGAAATACTGCGCGTTATCCGGCGTCTTGATCAGGTCTTCCGGCGGCACGCCCTCGGGCAGCGGCGTATTGCGCTCTTCCCAGATCTTCGGGATATTGGCCTTCCAGCAATCGCGCATGCCCTTGATGTAGCAATTCGGCCCGCCCAGCAGCAACACCACCGGCAGCAGCGTATTGCCACGCGTCAACACCGAGAGATTCTGCATCACGATGGCTTCAAACAGCGACGCCATCAACTGATCGGGCGGCACGCCCATCTTCTGCAAGCCGTTGATATCGGTCTCGGCGAACACGCCGCACTTACCCGCCACCGGATGCAGCTTGACGCCCTTGTAGCCCATGTTGCAGAGCTCTTCGGTGGGGATGCGCAGCTTGGCGTTGATCTTGTCGATCACCGCGCCGGTTCCGCCCGCGCACTTATCGTTCATGGACGGAATCTTCTTCTTGCGGCCGGTTTCCGGGTCCGTCTTGAAGATGATGATCTTGGCGTCTTGTCCGCCCAACTCGATCACAGATCCGCATTCGGGATACATCTTCTCCACGGCGAGCGACACCGCGTTTACTTCCTGCACGAACTTCGCGCCCAGGAATTTCGCCATGCCATTACCGCCCGAGCCGGTGATGAACATGCGCGACTGCTTGGCATCGAAGCCCTCGATCTCAGTCTCGAACCGCTTCAGGAATTCGAGGACCTTCTCCGGCTGCTTGGTATCGTGTCGATGATAATCGCTCCAAAGAATCTGGTCCGTCGCGCCATCGATCACCACGGCTTTCACCGTGGTAGAACCTACATCCATTCCGATCAGGAAGTTGCGATCCATGTTAGTTGGCCCCATCTTAATTGGCCAATGCCTTTTCTTGCTTCATGCGGTCCGCAATATGCATCACGAAATTCGCTGCGAGGCCCACCACGCCCTTACTGTGCGGTACTTCGTACATCGGCCGCTTAGTTTCCGGATGCGCCTCCACCCAGGCGCGGCATTGATCCAGCGTCAGGTTGGTCTTCTGCAACACTTCCGCGAATTCCTTCTTGGCCTTATTCTTGGCCTCGCCGAGCGCCATCTGCACGCGGCTATGGGCGTTGATCTCGCCTTCACCCGAAGTTTCCACCGGCAGATAGATCATGTCCTTGTAGTTCGAAACCACGGCCGATTGCGCGCCATCCGATTGCGTGGACGGCATGCAGCCGAACGGCTTCAGCGACAGCACCATGTGGGCCAGATCTTTGTTTGAGTAGTAAATATTCTTGGCGACTTCCAGATGGCCTTCGCCGCCGCCGGCGCGCGAATTGTAGAAGGGATGCCCGATGCGCTGCAGCTCATACTGGTCGGCAAGGTGATGCGCCAGGCCGCCCATGGTGTCGACAATCTTGTGGTATTCGCCCTTGAAAATCGCTTCGGCCAGCTTCAGCTTCGCCACCTTCTGGCGGAATCCGAACTCGATCTTGGCGCGCGTCCCGAGCTTCCAGATCGGAGGCAGCACGGCGCCTTCTTCGAGGCCCTTGAAGTCTTTGTACTTCTGCACCACCTGGTGAATCATGTACATGATCCACGTGCCGATGGGCTCAACCAAAACCTGCGCCCCTTCCTTCTGCAGGAAGTTGAACATGTTGAAATTGCCGTCGCCCTCGGTGGTCTGCGCCCAGAATTCGCCAGTGATCTTCACGATCGGCTTCACGCGCAGCCGGTCCAGATCCACTTCATTGAACCGGTCGCGGCACTCTTTCAGCGCCGGGATATACTCATCGCCCTTGAGCTGCTTCACGAACTTGCCGACATACTCTGCCGTATCGGCGAACCCGCCCAGGTACTTGGACATGTGCTCATCGAGCTTCCACGGGCGCTTCTTGCGGAATACCTCGTGCATGTAGTCCATGCCTTCGTCGAGTACGCGGTCCGTCTCGCCGGGGTTCACTTCGAAGGGGCGGATGGCGTAGCCCACCTCGTTCATCACGTCGCCGCAGTTGAGCGCGTTCAGGATGCCGAGGAAGAAGTCGAGATTCATCTCGAGGCCGGCTTCGGCGTCGGACTGGCTTAGCCCGCCCGACTGCTGGAA
Source organism: Bryobacteraceae bacterium (assembly GCA_049522755.1). GTDB lineage: Bacteria > Acidobacteriota > Terriglobia > Bryobacterales > Bryobacteraceae > PALSA-243. The sequence continues at coordinate 35,876 of JBEKNN010000022.1, forward strand.
TAACAGCACGCGGAAGCCGTCGAAGCCCGCGTTGCGCAGCGCCAGCCGGTACTCGGCTTCATACATGCCGAAGCGGCACGGGCCGCAGGCGCCGGCGGTGAAAAACACGTAGCGGTCGATGATCTCCTGCTTCGAGAGCCCCTGCTCTTCCAGATTCTGCAGGTATTGCACCAGGTTGCCGACGGTGAAGTAGGTCGGGTTGCACTGGCCATTGTTGCCGTATTCCTTGCCCGTCTGGAACGCTTTCACGTTGGGCGTGGGCACAGCTTCAGCGCGGTATCCCAGACCCTCCAGCGCTCCGTGCACCAGCTTCTCGTGTTTCCACGTGAGGCCGCCGAACAGCAGCGTGGTGTCGCCGCGTTGTCCCGCGGTGAAGTGCCGCTCCGCCGGCCGCTTGAAGTGGTGGACTTCGCGCTTGGCGACGCCCGCTTCCTGCTCGAGCCGTGCGCGCTCTTCGAGCAGGCGTTGTTGGATTACGTCCTCGATCGAGGAGCCGATCTGGACGAGGTTCGGGGAGTGCGCAGGCTTCGGTTCAACTGGCTGAGTGCTCATAGGCGTAGAAATCCCTTAATGCACATCAGCTTGCCCTTTTAACCGATTGAAAGGAATAGGTATCCATTAAACGGCGTGTATCCTAAGGGAACGGCGCGAATGGGCGGCTGAGCGGAAGTGTCACAATTCGAACAACTTCCACGCATCGTACAATGCCAGCGAGGGGAATATGGACCGGCGCGTGAACATCCGTACTTTGTTGCAGTTGCTGGCATCGGTGTATTTGATCGCGTTCGTCTCGCTGGGGGTGCAGGTCCAGGGGCTGATCGGGTCGCATGGAATTCTGCCGGTGGGCGATTTCCTGGCGTCGGTTCACCGCCAGTTGGGGGGCTCCGCTTACTGGAATTGCCCGACGGTGTTCTGGCTGAATTCGAGCGACGGCGCGCTTCGGGCGGGATGGATTCTGGGAGCGCTGTTTGCGCTGGCGGCCATACTTGCCCCCATCTTTCCACGATGGACGCCCGCTCAACGGAAGGCCGTCACGCGGGTCGCGTTCGCGGGTTGCCTCATCCTGTGGCTGTCGCTCTGCGTGGTGGGTCAGGATTTCCTCTCGTTCCAATGGGACGTGCTGCTGCTCGAAGCCGGCTTCCTGGCGATGTTCGCCGACGATTCGACGGTCCGCATCTGGCTCTTCCGCTGGCTCATTTTCCGGCTGATGTTTTATAGCGGCGCAGTGAAGCTGTTGAGCCACGACCCCAGCTGGCGCAATCTTACGGCGCTGCACTATCACTACGAGACGCAGCCGCTGCCGACGCCGCTGGCCTGGTACATGGAACAATTGCCGATGTGGTTCCAGGAACTGTCCACGGCGTTCACCTTCTTCGCCGAGCTGATTGTGCCGTTCCTCTTCTTCGCGCCGAAACCGATCCGCCGTGTAGCCGCGTGGATCGTAATCGCGCTGCAGACGCTGATTCTGCTCACCGGCAACTACACGTTCTTCAATCTGCTGGCGATAATTTTGACGCTGTTCCTGTTTGTGGAACCGAAGCCTACGCCGATGCCTGGGGTGCGAGGGCGCGTGCATCGCGCGGCGAGCATAGCGCTGGTCGCATTCATCGGCGTAGTCAGCGCATGCGTCACGCTGCAGATGTTTTCTGTGGATCTGCCGGGTGAAAGCGCCGTGCTGCGCTTGGCCGAACCGCTGCGCATCGTGAATTCCTACGGCCTGTTTGCCGTGATGACCACGGAGCGGCCAGAGATAGTGGTGGAAGGCTCTAACGACGGAACCACATGGCTGGCATACGAATTTCCGTACAAGCCCGGCGATCTGCGCCGCGCGCCGCCCATCGTGGCGCCGCACCAGCCGCGGCTCGATTGGCAGATGTGGTTCGCCGCGCTGGGGAATTATCAGAGCAACCGGTGGTTCGTCGGCTTCATGCTGCGGCTGCTGCAAGGCGAGCCCAGTGTGGTACGGCTGCTACGTTACAACCCGTTTCCTGGCGCGCCGCCTAAGTATATCCGCGCGAGGGCGTATCAGTATCACTTCACTAAGTTCGGCCAGCCAGGGTGGTGGACACGGGAGGAACATGGGCTGTATTTTCCGGCGGTGGGTTTGAAGTAAGAGCCGCATGACCAGGCGAGGGTGCAGGCGAGCATGTCGAATCGCGGTATCGTTGAGTTAGAGTTTGTAGCAACCAATCTACGTGTAGCAGCCATCTATTCCGCGGGAGAACATGTTGACCATCGAAGAACGATTGGAGAAGTTGACCGAGCGGCATGAGGCGCTGACCCAAACCGTCGAACTAATCGTGGCGGAGAACCAACAGCGCGACCGGCGCATGGGAGAAATCATGGAGGGCATCGCCAGGCTGTTGCACGTCGCTGAAATCCGCGAGCAACGCATCGAGCGCCTGGAAGGCTAAACACTGCCCCTCCCTCACGGTGAGCCCTCCCCCAATTCGGGCTCACTCGGCTGGAACGATTCAAATCCCCGGCACGTAAGTACCGGCAGTTTCGGATACTTGGGAAAGGTCGGGTCGGAGAGAGCGCGCTGGCAGCGGTAAAAGATCGAATCGCGGTCGGACCGGACAATCCGCGCGTGGCTGCACGTGGCGCAAAGTCCCGCTTCCACTAGAACGTAATCCCCAAAAGGAATTCCGCCTGGTTCTGGGTGCTCTTCAGCAACCCGGTCGGATCGGAAAACTGCGCCGATCCCCAGCGCGTGTAGCGGAGCTCCGGCATGATATGGATCTTCACATGGATGTCGACTCCCCCGCCCAGAACGATGCCGGCCGTAGTGTTCTGATTGACCACGGTCGGGCTCTCTGTCGAAATCGATTCCTTGACGCTCTGCGTGAGCCCGAAGAGCTTGTCCCAGGCGACGCCGCCATCGACGTAAGGCCGCACAATCTTCATCGGGAAACGGTACTTCACCAGCACCGGAAACTCCCAATCGCCGCTGTTTACGCTGCTGCTGGTAATACTGCCGATCAACCCGGTTCCGGTGTAGCTCATGTGCCGGTAGAGCGCATCCACTTCGACGCCCAACCCGAATGGAAGGTGCAATTCCGCGGTCGGCCCCACGATGTAGCGGTCCGTGGTGGCGTTGAAGGTGTAATTTGAGCTCTCGACGGTATTGAAAAAATCCGTCAGCGGAACCCCAAATCTTGCGCCGAAGGAAAACAGCTGGCCGAAGGCCGTGCTGGCGCCCAGGAAAAATAGCAATGAAGATCGGATGATGACAGGTTTCATAATTGTGCTTACGGGCGAACTCGCGATACGGTTACCATTGTACGGAACGTACCGAATCCCGCGTCCAGGGTCAGAAATTGACCGGCGGTGCAGGGCGTTCAACTCGGCCAGGTAATACGCGGCGCGAGCGCTGAAATCGGCCGGGCCGAGTCCCGCCAGGGGTTCTCTTTCGCAGGCTGCGTGAAGATCGCCGCGGCGGCGCTTTCGATGGGGGCGTGGGCAACGCCGAATGCCGGATCAGGGTAAGGATAATTGCCGGAGTAGCGAGGCATTCTGGAGCCGGCGGTAAATGTTGCGGATGACTTCATCCGTGTCGATCTCGCCCCGCGCAGCACGGTGAAGATCGGCAACGGTGGTCGTAGGAATACCGCTGTCGCGTTGCCGCGTCGGCTTGGACGGCCAACGCGCGTTGGCGCTGAAAATCTGCCCGCAAGCGGGCAAGGCGGTTTCGCCTGCGTCCGTTTCCCGACAACGCTCGCTACCGAATCCGATCGAGCATTTCCCGTGCGGCCGTGAATGACGGGTTGAACTGCAGGGCCTTCTCGAGAACGGTTCGGGCTTCGGCGGTCTTCCCCGTGCGAATCAGCGCGGCGGCGAGGTTCAGCCTTACCAGCACTAGCGCGGGGCTGATTCGCAGGGCCTCCTGGAAGAGACGGATTGCCTCCTCATTGTGGCCCCGCTCCATTTCATACGCGCCGAGGTTGGTGGGCGCGCTGGACTGAGTCGGGTCTAGTGCGTACAGTCTGCGATAGAGTCTCTCGGCGCTTTGATCGTCTTTGCGGGTCTTGTATAGATCGGCGAGATATGCCAGTGTTTGCGGTTCGTTGGCGTCTTGGCGCTCGGCTTCGCGCAGCAGGTCAAAGGCTCGTGTACCGTAGACGGCGTTTTGTTCGCGAAGGGCGACGATCGCGTAGGCGAGGCCCAAATCGCGGGGACCGGACGGCGCGCCGCCGAATGCCACCAGCGGGGCGCTGGCCGCGGGCTTGCGGTTTCGCGGTTGGGCACGGCGGGGTATCGAATGGTCGGTGTAGACCACATGGTCCGCGTCGGTTACCGGCGTGCCGGGCATGTGGCACGCGATGCAGTTATCGCCCCGCTGGCAAACGCTGGGAGCATGGCAGGTCTGGCATTTCGAGCGGAACCACGCGGCCTTTTCGGCCTGCGTCGGCACCACGTGCGGATCGTGGCACGTGCCGCACCAGAGACGGCCGCCACTCGACCGGCTGCAGGCGCTTTGCGCGAGGTCTTCCACATGGCTGGTCACTTTCATGCCAGGCGACGAGGTGGCTCGGACAAAGGCTATTGTGTAGGCGGAAAGTTTATCGCCGGCGGTGAAGCCGGTCATCGATTTGCCGGCGCGGTCGACGCGGATCTCACCGGATAAATGGCACTGAGCGCAAACGCTGTCGCGTTGTTCGGGTGGCAGCGCCGCTGGATTGACAATGTCCTCGCGCCTTCCGCTGGCTGCGTGGGCCGCTCCTGGCCCGTGGCAGCGTTCACAGCCGACTCCGCTTTCGAGGAACGGCGGCGATTGATAGCCGTTCTGCGTGCCTGGGATCGGCTGCACGCCGGTCGCGTGACATTGCAGGCATCCGGGGGCAATGGCGCGCGTCAGAAACGGATAACTGTAGCGGTCATAGCCCGGCGACGGAGCCCAGGCGCCGGGGCGGCTGTAGTAAGTGGCGGGCGCCTCATACAAGAAGTCATCTATTGCCATCAGATAGCTTCGCGCCGACGCGCCGGATCCTACGAAGTAAGTAAGTTCGCGACTGTCTTTGTAAGCAGGCTCGCGATTGTCTTTGTAAGTAAGCTCGCGGCGCTCCTTTCCGAATTCGAGAAGCAGTCTTTGATCGCGATGAGCGACGGAATATCGATAGCCTGAATTGGCTGAGAAAGATTGGTCGGGAACGGGGGCTGAGATAGCCGGGCCGCTGGTCATTGCCATCGGAGTTACGGCGTACTTACGGTAGATCTCGCCATGGCAGTTACCGCAGACTTTCGAGCCAACCCATTCCGCCGCGGGCAAGGGGAGAGCAGAACTCGCTGGAATCCAGAGCGGAATGGCGACGCGCGCAGTGACCGCGGCCGCCACGCTGACGATGAATCGAAGCCCGTTCATGCCTTGCCGAACATTGTATCGGTTCCAACGGAGGCAGATGCAGCTGCAGCTGCAAAGAGACAGGCCGGGAGACCTGTCTTACGGCTCCCGGCCAGACCTCGCGGCGAAGAACCGGCGGCAAGACCGCCGGCGTTACTCAGAAGGTGAAGCGAGCTACCAGTTGGCCGTTGCGAGGCTGAGTGTTCACCGAGGTGTAACTGATGGACCCGAATCCCGAGGGAGACGAGTAACCTGCCGGACACGTGTATGAGCCCGCCGCAACAGTGACGCTGCTTGCCATACCGGCCGTCGGAGTCGTAATAGTGCAACCCCGCGTGGCCTGCGGGCTGGTGGCGCTGGCGGTGTTGAGATACAGGCGGTTAAAGACATTGAAGAACTCCGCCCGGATCTCCAGGGTTTTCTTCTCTTTAATGCGGAATATCCGGCCGATACTCATGTTTTCGGAGGGACGCCGCGGTCCGCGGAAATCGCTGTAGTAAGGCGACGAAGTCCCCCACTGCCCAGGCGTAGGGTTGGCCCACGCATTTGGGTTGAGGACGAACTGGCCCGTCGGGTTGATGCAATTGCAGTTGGCATTGGTGATGTAAAGAGGCTGCCCCGGAACGCGGTTCTCGAGCGTGTTTTGCCCGTACCAACTGCTCATGGTATTTGACGATGTCGGGGTGGCGATGGGAAGCCCGGATTGATACTGGAGCAATCCTCCGATGTTCCATCCCGCAACCACGGTCCGTAGCAACTTGCTCGTACCGAGGAACCCGTACTTTTGAAGCTGGTAGGTAAAGCCTGTATTGAAGAGCGTCGGCTGGTTGGTGCTGGTGATGCCCTTCTGGTTCGGGCGGTTGAAGATGTTGTTAACGGTTCCCGCCGGATTGGCTTCCGTCTTGGACCAGGTAAAAGCAGACTGGAGCGAGAGGCCGCGGGATACTCGTTTGGTGAGCTTGACTTGCAGCGAGTCGTACCAGCTATCGCCCAGAGGAGAGCCATAAATGGTGATATTGCCCGAAACCTGCGGGTAAGGCCGCAGCGCCTGCAACACCGTCTGGGTAAGCGGGAATGTGGGATAGGGAAGCGGCACTCCGGACTGCTTTCCGAGGGCGCTGCCAATTGTGGCGGCAAGCTCAGATTGGCCAAGCGCCGTCATGGGGTTGATGCCGTATTGGGCGAAGGTCGCCGGGTTAGGCGTATTCAGACCGCCCAGGAGACTGCTGCTGTTCTCCCATGCGCCGCGGTTGCCGACGAAATTAGCATCCACGACGAGATCCCGCGTGATTTGCCGCTCCCCCCCAATGCTCCACTGGAGAATCCGCGCCGCGCGGCCGGCGTTCTTATCGATGTAAAACGGGGCAGCGCTGGGCGTGCCGTTGGCGGCGGAATAGAGGCCTGGCCCAAGCGATGCGGTGGTCAGCAGCGAAGGGTTGTAGACCAATCCCTGGCTCAGAGTTGTAGCTGGAACCCCGAAGGCCGGCGACGGGAAATTCAGCTCGTTGAAACCGACCCCGAGGATGGCCGCATTGGTGATGTAGTTGAAGGTGGATATGGGTGCGTAGCTGATGCCTCCACCTGCCCGGAGGACGGTCTTCGAATCCAGCTGGTAAGCGGCGCCGAGACGGGGAGCGACGGAATACGGATAGGTGTTGGTGAAGGTGCAGTTACAGCGTCCGGGTCCGTAACCCTGATAGGAAATTGCGCCCAGTACGTTGCCATCCACCGGATCGGGAATGTTCGGTCCGAACTCGGTCCAACGGTAGTGGATTTCGTGGCCCCAGCTCTGCAGGTCCCAACGCAGTCCGTAATCGAGGGTGAACTTGCTGGTGACTTTCCACGTGTCCTGTATGTAAAGGCCCCAGGCTTGCCTGCGGAGCTGCGGATCCTGCACAGTGTTGACAGTCGCGGTGTCGACCAAACCGAGAAGGAAACTGGCGTAGCCGTTGCCGGTGCTGCCGGCAATACCGTTGCCGTTTACGCTGTTCGTATTGTTGTAGGGATCGGCCGTTTCGTAGGAGTTGAAATTGTAAACGCCCTGAGCGCCGCGCGAATTGTCGTCGGTCCAGCTATTCAGGCGCCATTCGGCGCCTATCTTGGACGTATGGTTGCCATGTACCCAAGTGGTGGCCAGTGAGGCGGTGAAAGTACCATCATAGTAGCTGTTGGCGTTGGTGGGTCCCAGTTGTTGAACGCCATCCGAGTTGTTGAAAATGAGCTCCGGAAAACCGGCGGGATTGGTGGAACTGCCCACCAGTCCGAGCTGGCCGACGGCGTCATACTTCAGCACCGCGGGCGGAGAACTGTCGGGGTTGTGGAAGCGCTGATAGCCTACGCCCGCGTGAACCAGAAGATGCGGCGTGATGGATTTATCGTAGTTGAGCCGGGGAACCAAGCCATATATGGCTTGAATGCGGACAACCGCGATCGGGTCGGGCAGACAATTCTGCGTGGTCTCCTGATTGGTGGTCAGTTTATTGAAATAAAACGACAACTTGGAATTGTCGGGCAGGATCTGGTCGATTTTGATGGTCGGCGTATCCTGGTTGTTGGGAGTCACGCACGCTTCCACCCAGTTGCTGGTCTGATTGGCGTTGGTCGGCAACGGGATCAGGTTCTGGATCTTTACGGCGACCGGGTCGAAGCGGTTTACGGGAATGATGTTGCCGGGGAACAGGTTGGCGACCACCGTGCCGTTGGCCAACGTTTGGCGCGACGCGGGGTCGTAGATACCTCCATTCAAGAGGGCGTTGCCTCCCGGATCGGTGCCGAGGTTTTGGCCGGGGAAGAGGGCGTTGGAACTGAAGTTGCCGTCTCGCATGGCGGCTGTCGGCAAGTTGAGGAAAGTCGATCCATTCGGATAGGTCTTGTTGCGGAAGATCTCTTCACTGAAGAAGAAGAACGTCTTGTTCCTTCCGTTATACAATTTCGGGATCCACACCGGACCGCCGATGGTGCCGCCGAAATCGTTCTTGCGGCTGCGGGGGTTGGTTTCGGGAACGGTAGGGGTGAAGTAGGGACGGTGAGCGTCAAAATCCTCGTTGGTGAGGTACTCATAACCGCCGCCGTGGAACTGGTTGGTTCCCGATTTGGTGGTGAAGTTGTAGAACCCGCCGCCCGCCTGGCTGAACTCGGCCGCGAAGTTGCTGGTCTGCAACGAGAATTCCTCGATCGAGTCGACAGATGCATGCGATACCGTTGACGTCCAGGCGGGGTCGTTCTGGCTGGTGGAATCCTGCCCTTCCACCTGGATGCGGAACGTACTGGTCGGCAGGCCGTTCACCTGCGACGTATCCACGCCCACGCCACCCCCGCCGGTTACGCCAGGCGACAGCATGTTGAACGCGAACGGACTGCGGATGTTGCCGGAACTGCCGCCGCCGCCGCCGAAGTTCAGGGGCAGCCCGTTGATGGTATCCGTGCCGATGATGGTGCTTTGTTCCGCCGATTCCGTCTTGAGCTGCGGCGCTTCGGCCGTAACCGTTACCGTGTCCGAAGTGGCTCCAACCTCAAGAGCGACATCGACGCGGTTGGTGATGGAGACCTGAACTTCGATGTTCTGCTGGACGAACTTCTTGAATCCCTTCACCTCGACTGTGAGCGAATACATGCCGGCGGGCAGAGATGGAATGGTGTAGTTGCCAGTTTCGGTTGTAACGGTCTTGAATTGGTCGCCGCTGCTGGGATTCGTGGCGACGACCGAGGCGCCGGGAACGACGGCGCCAGCCTGATCCTTGACCTCGCCCGTGATGGTTCCGCGGTCGTTCTGAGCGTACATGGCCAGAGCGGACGCGAATAAGAAAAACACTGCGGAAACAAGCCGCACTTTGTAACCTCCTAAAGAACCCTCTTCGATTAACCTGAGCCTTGCGACAAACAGTATCACACCGAAGAAAAGGAAACATCATACTTTAGTTGGGTGTGCCTGCCGCGAAAAGATGTAAAATGAGCAATCGGAATGCCTGTTCGTTCCGAGAGAATTCGCGTTCTGATAGTGGACGATCACCCTGTGGTGTGCCGGGGGCTCTCGGCGATCATCCAAACCGAGCAGGGCATGACCGTCGTGGGCCAGGCTTTCAACGGCGAACAGGCGCTGCGAATGTTTCAGGAACACCGGCCCGACGTTACCCTGATGGATCTGCGGATGCCCGGGATGACCGGCGTCGACGCGATTCGCGCGATCCGCGGGATCAGCCCCAACGCGAGTTTCATTGTTCTCACTACCTATCATGGCGATGAAGACATTCATCGCGCCCTGAAAGCGGGCGCTCAATCTTACCTGCTCAAAGGCATGGCCGACAGCGAACTGGTGGATGCAATCCGCAAGGTTCACGCCGGCTTTCGTTACCTTCCCCAGCCGGTTCTCGACTCACTTGCGAACCGCCCACCCAAATCCGAGTTGACCGAGCGCGAGCTACAGGTGCTCCGGCTGATTGTCAAAGGCATGAGCAATCGCCAGATCGCGGAATCGCTCGGCATCACCGAGCCCACTGTGAAATGGCACGTGAATATTCTGCTGAGCCGCCTCAACGTGGGCGACCGAACCCAGGCGGCGGTGGCGGCGCTTCAGCGAGGGATCGTGGAGTTTTGAAGCGGGCGCTTGGGGGTGGACGGCCCGGTTTCCCGCAATGGGATGGAAACCGTCACAACCGTTCCTTTGCCCGGTTGGCTGGTCACGGTAAATGCGCCGCCCGCCTGCTCCACGCGCTCGCGCATTCCCATGATCCCGAAATGACCCTGCGATTCGAGGCGGGCTGCGCCGGCGTCGAAGCCTTCTCCGTCGTCCCGCACTTCCATCTTTACGCACTGCGGCTCAAAGGCGATTCGAACCGAGATCCGCGCCGGACTTCCGTGCGAGACGGAATTGCGCAGGGCTTCGCGGCCCACCAGCAGCAGCGCGCGCTCGGCCAGCAGGTCCGGAGGAACGCATGCGCCCACAATCCCGGTCTCCACAATCACGCCGTATTCCTTCCCCAGCTTCCCGGCGAGATCGAACAAGTCGGCGATTGGCGACCGGTTGCCGGCCGAATGGCGCAAGTCCCAAACGGCCTGGCGGGCTTCTTCGAGCGTCTCTCTGACCTGCGATCGGGCCTGAGCCAGCAACTGAGCAGCCTCGGCGGCGTCGGTTCGGAGGAATCGCGAAGCGGCCTCCAGCAATGTGGAGACTCCGACGCAGCCCTGGATAACGGTATCGTGCATCTCACGAGCCAGCCGCGTCCGTTCATTGAGCAACAGGGTGAAGCGCGAACTGGTCTGCCGCGCATAAAGCCACATCCCGGCCCAGACGCCGCCGATCGCCATCGCCGCCAGCAGGGAATAAAACCAACCGGTCTGAAAGAACTCCGGCCTTACGTAGATGGCGAGCGATGCCTCCGATGAAGAGGCGCTTCCGGTACCGGTATCTTCGGCGACCACACGAAACCGATAGCGCCCGGGCGGAAGGCTGGAATAATATGCGGAGCGCTGACGCGACGCGAGCGTCCACGAAGCGTCAAAGGGTTCCAACCGGTAGCGGAAGCTTACCTGCTGCGGCGCAATGAGGTTGCATGCCGTGAAATCGATTTGCAATCCGCCGCGCCCCGGCGGGATGGACACTTCGCCGGAAAGCGGCAGCGTGGTCTCGGCGGCGGATACGCTTTCGATCAGAACCGGTCCCGACCGGCGTTCGGGCAAACGGGCCGGATCGAGCTTCACCGCGCCACGGACAGTGGGAAACCAAAGCTCGCCCGAAGCCCGCCGGCAACCCGCCGGTTGAACGCCGCCATACATCTGGCTGGTCGCCATGCCGTCCGCACTTCCGTACGCTACGGCGTGGAGCTGCCGGGCTTTTCCATCCGCCATCGCGTCCAGCTCGGTTCTGCGAAGCGAGAACACGCCAACCGGACTACTCAGCCACAAGCGGCCGGTAAGATCGTCGACAATCTGGTAAATCGAGTTACTGACCAGGCCATCCTGCCTGGCGAATCGAGTCATCCGGCCGTCCCCGAGTAATACGAGGCCGCCGCCGCGAGTACCCAGCCACAGGCTCTTGCCATCGACGTAGATCGACCAGATTTTCTCCTGCTTCAGCGGCGCGAAAGCGGGGTCGTCGACAATTTTCCCATCGTGAATCCTATTCAGACCTCCGTCGGTGCCGGCCAGGATGTCACCGGATGGTGTTTCGGCGAGACACCGGACGCTGGGATAGGAAAGGCCCTGCTCAAGGTAGAAACTGGTGAACGCGCCATCCTGCCACCGGCTGATCCCGCTGGTGGTGGCGAACCACATGGCGCCTCTTGAATCCTCCAGGATTTGCCGCATCGAATTGCTGCGCAGCCCTTCCTTCATGGTGTAACGAGTGGCTGTGCCATGGGACAGACGGACCACTCCGCTGCCCACAGTTCCGAACCAGTAATCGCCGCGGCTGTCGTTGAAGACGTTGCGAAATCTGAGATCGCGCGCGGGAGCCGGAAGGTAGTACCGAACCGGAGTGGCGCCGTTGAATCGATATATTTGTCCCGAGAAGGTAACCAGCCACAACTGACCCTCGCGATCTTCGTAGGTTGTGGAAACATCGTCGTCAGCCAATCCCTGATCTGTCCCCATGGTGGTTACAACGGCTTCGCTGAGCCGCACCAGCCCATCCTGCGCGGCCGCCCAGATGTTTCGCTGGCTGTCTTCGAACAGCAGGAAAATGGTGTTGTCGGGAAGCACCGCCGGCGCCGAAAAGATTTTGCGTTCGCCGGTTTGCGGGTTGAAGGATACCAAGCCTTTGCCGATGGTGCCGATCCAGATGTTACCCGACGAGTCCTTGCGCAGGGCGGCGATTGTAAGATCGGGAAGATCCGGAATCGGGACGGTGGGCGCACTGCATCCGTCCGCTATCAATCCTTCGCGGAGAAGCGAAACGGTAAACGCCGAGGATGTTCTCGAGGCGCGGCTGCATGCGGCGCGCACCAGCTTGCCCCCGGCAAACTCGAGCAGTCCCGCGGCGCTGGCCGCCCAGATCTTTCCCGAAGAATTCTCGGCGATGGCGACCACCGATGCGAGTGGAACCTCGGGCGTCTCGTCGAGTCTTTCGAAGCCGTGGTTCGAGAGACGAAAGAAGCCTCTATCCGTCCCGACCCAAAGCGTGCCATTGCGATCGAGATGGGTCGCCCGGACGAAGCCGTTGGTCAACCCGTCCTTCGGCCCGAAGCTGCGGAATGCGCCGCCGGCGTAATGCAGCAACCCACCGCCTTCGCAGCCAATCCAGAGCGAGCCATCCGGGGCCGCTTCGAGCGACAGGATGCTGTTATCGGTAATCGCCGCGGTGTTCGACTGATCGTAAACCACGAATCGAAGGCCATCGAATCGCGCGAGCCCTTCGGAAGTGCCGACCCACAGATAACCATCCTTCGTCTGCGCAATGGCCTGGACCCGGTTCTGGGGCAGCCCGTCTTCGGTCCGCCACACCCGGTGGCTGTACTCCGCGGCTTTCACCGATCCGCAGACGGACAGAAGGATAGCGGCGCAAAGCTGAAGGCGGCATTGAGGCAAGACGGGGCCCACCGCTTTGACGATATAACAAATCGCGTGGCCCTGTAGACTCGGCCTTCGTTGGGGAAGATCGGTTCGACGCTGAGACGCAGAGACGCAGAGGGTTTTCAGTTGGCACGGGCGGCGACGGATTTTCCATGGAGCGTCGAAGTGTCCGAATATGGGACTGGGTTCGTTTGGTATCTGGAGCTTCTGGGTTCCTGGCCGGGTTTGGCTCTGGGGACGCGAGGAGAGTAAGTCGTTGAATGGATGAGCGTAGGTCGCAGTGACTGGCATGATTGAGTGTTAACGGACATCGAGCGAGCGACGTTGGCAGGCGAAAGCGCCTGCTCTACTTTATGGTCAGAATAACTCCCCTATCTTAATTGTCTCTCGCGCTACCTAGGAATTCTGGGATGCAGGGTTCGAGATTGAGGGTAAGTCGTTTCGGGTCTTGATTTAAGAATATTTGGAGCTGTTGTGACAGTTAAGACACCTGCGCTTATGCAACGTAAGTGACATTACGATTGACAATCTGTCCATAAAAGTGTGGTGATGGTTAGCGTGAATCGGCGCCATTTCATCGGAAGTGTTGCGGCGGCAGGTTTGCTTCGGTCTTCACTGGGGCAGGTTGAAGTCGAAGTGGTTCGTCCGCGCAGCCCCTATGAGGCGCTGCTGCGGGATATCGAGCCGGGAAACGATGACTTTCCGCTCGAGAAAGAAGCCTTTGAGATCGCGAAGCGTCTCAAGGAATTGCCGCTGGCCCGGTCGCTGCCGCTGGCGCCGGATTTCCGCGGCTCGTCGCCTCTTCCAGTACGTCACTTGCCGGTTGCGGAGGGAGTTTCCCGCGCGGAGTTCGATCCTTCCGATGCAGGGTTCGATGCCGGCTTGAAGAAGTGGCTCGATTCGCTCGGCGAGATCCGCGCGGCCCGCTTCTTTGTTATGGCGGACGAGATAGTGAGATACGAGATCGCCACGAACGGGCAATATCGAGTTGGCTTGTGGAAGCAGACATGGCGGAACGGCTTGCTGGCCGGCTTCGCGCCAGTCGAAGAGACGCTGGCATCCACCGCCGCGCCGCTGTTTCGCGATATCACGGCGTACGCGTTTCAAGGGGTTCGTTCCTTTGATGCGCAGCTCTCGCATGGCATACCTTACTGGCGCGCGCATCTCGATGCGGCGTCGGGAATCGACGTCCATGGGCATAACGGTATCGCGGTGGGCGATATCGACGGGGATGGCCGTGACGAGGTCTACATCTGCCAACCGGGCGGCCTTCCCAATCGCCTGTACCACAATCGGGGCGATGGAACATTCGAAGATATTACCGACCATTCGGGAGTTGGCGTACTGGACCCGACCTCCTCCGCGCTGTTCGTGGATTTCCGGAATTCCGGGCGGCAGGATCTCGTGGTGCTGCGGCCCGACGGCCCTTTGCTGTTCCTGAACAGCGGCGACAACCGCTTCCAATTTCAGCCGCGCGCGTTTCGTTTCCGCACCGCGCCGCAAGGGAGCTTCACCGGGATGGCGGCCGCCGATTACGATCGCGATGGCCGCGTGGATCTGTATCTATGTACCTATTCCTTCTTCCGCGATGGAAGCCAATACCGCTATCCAACGCCGTATTACGATGCGCAAAACGGACCGCCCAATTGCCTGTTTCACAACGAACTTACGGCCGATGGCAACGTCCTGTTTCTCGATGTTACGGAAGCCGCCGGGATGAACCAGAACAACACGCGCTTCAGCTTCGCGCCCGCCTGGTGCGACTACGATGGCGATGGCTGGCCCGACCTGTTCGTAGCCAACGACTTTGGCCGGAAGAATCTATACAAGAACCAAGGCGGCAGGTTTCGCGACGTTGCGGCCGAGGCCGGGGTTGAGGATATCGGCGACGGGATGAGCGCCGCTTGGTTCGACTACGACGGCGACGGAAGGCCCGACCTCTATGTATCCAATATGTGGAGCGACGCCGGGCAACGCATCGTTTCCCAGAAGAATCTGCAGCCCCGCGATGTCTGGCGTCGTCATGCCAAGGGCAACTCGCTGTATCGCAATCGCGGCGATGGGACATTTGAGGAGACCGGCGCAATGGAAGGCGTCGAGATGGGGCGCTGGGCGTGGTCGTCGGACGGCATCGACTTCGACAACGACGGGACGCCGGAAATTTTCGTGACGACCGGCATGCTCACCAACGCGTCCGAGACGGATCTGGAGAGCTTCTTCTGGCGCAAGGTGGCGGCGGCCTCGCCGGCGTCGCAAAAGACGGAGCCGCGGTACGAGAATGGCTGGAACGCGCTCAGCCAGGCGGTGCATGAACGGTACAGCGAGGCTGGCCGGCAGGCGAACGTCTTCTACGTGCGGAGAGGGAGCCGCTATTACGACTTTTCGGGCGTGAGCGGTCTCGACTTCGCCGAAGACAGCCGGGCTTTCGCCGCGACCGATCTGGATGGCGACGGCAATCTGGATCTGCTGCTGAAGAGCAGGCTCGGCCCGCAGGTTCGCGTGTTGCGGAACGATTGCGGGGTGGGACGGAAGTCCCTGGCGGTTCGCCTCCGCGGTGTGAAATCGAACCGTGACGGGATCGGCGCGCGAGTGGAGGTGGATGGCAAAGTCAAGTTCCTGCAGGCGGGCTCGGGTTATCTGTCGCAACATACAAAGCAGCTTCATTTCGGGTTGGGCGATGCCGGCGCCGCGGCGTCTCTGCGAGTGTGGTGGCCATCCGGCCTGCGACAGGAATTTGGGGATCTGCAAGCGGGATTTGTGTACGAGATCGAGGAAGGCTCCGCGCACGTCGAAAGTAAGCCATTCGGCCCGCGGCGCGAGATCCCGGGCAGTGCGGTTGCTACCGAGAATGAGTCTCGGTCCGAGAACAAGTCTCAGTTTGCCGATACGTGGCTGATTGAACCGGTTCCGCTGCCGGAACAATACTCGGGACGAGCTACAAACAAACCCGGGTTTCTGCATCTTCCCGAAACACTCTCCGCCGATCGGGCCGCCCTGTATGCGATTTTTGTCCGCTACCTGTTCGATCTGCGCGCCGATCTGAAGCTGCCGGTGTGGTTTCTGGTGGACGGCGAGAGCCGCGCTCATAAGATTTATTTCGCACCACCCGATCCGGCGGACCTCAAACGCATGCTCGACGCGGATCGGGTGGCGACCGCCTTGCCTTTTGCGGGAACGTACTACACGCAGCCTGAGCGCAACTACTCCGCATTGGGCGCGGCGTTCTTTGCGGGCGGGTATCCCGACCAGGCGCTCCGGTACCTCGAACGATCGCCGCAGGACAGCGACAAGGTACTGTTCGCCATCGGGAAGATTCACCTCGGAGAGGGCCGCTGGGAGCCGGCGCGGCGCTATTTGGAACGCGGGTTGGCGCTGGCTCCGGAATCCGCGGATGGCTGGAACAGTCTGGGCGCGGCGGAAGTCGGCGAGGGCGACATCGGCAAGGCGCTGGCGCATTTCCAGAAGGCCTTGACGTTTCGGCCCGAGATGACTTCAGCGCTGGTCAATGCGGGCCAGGCCCACCTGGCCCTCGGCGATTTCGCGGACGCCGAGAAGATGTTCCGCCGCGCGCTGGAGATCGATTCGAAGGATGCCGCCGCCGCGAATCAGATGGGCGAGCTGTGCGTGAAGCGGCAGCGCGACAGCGAAGCGCGCGGATGGTTTCAGCAGGCGATCGCTGCGCGCCGCGACTATGCGCCTGCGATCAACAATCTGGGAGCTCTCTATGTCCGCGCGGGGCAGCTGAACGATGCCATCGCGGCGCTTCGCTATGGGATCGAGGTGGCGCCCGACGAGGAATCGCTTTACCTGAACCTCGGCAGTCTCTATGTTTCGATGGACGATCGCGACGCGGCGCGCCGGGTGATTGAGCGTCTGCTGGCGCGCAAACCTGCGAGTCCGCTGGCGCTGCGGGCGCTTCGCGAACTCGATCGCCGCTAGGTTGCTAGCCGGGCCATTGTGAGAACTCATCTACCCGAATTCTCACGCAGCGAGCAGATCGACGCCGTTTCGACCTTTTACCGGCCATGACCGGCAGAGCCGTCCGTTGAAACAGCGGGAAGTAGACGTGAACGCAGCGCCGGCTACAGGTGCGCCCGACGCGGAGCCGCTTCCCGATCGCGCTGGAAGAGACTTGCGCGTCCGAAGGTCCATGCGTAAAGGACTGACAGACCCCGCCTCACTAACCAAATTCTCGGTAGGGCGTCTACCATCCAGAAGCTGGATTTGGGTAGAATGTCTGCTGATGCTTATGGCGAACGAATCCGACCGCATCTGCTGCTGGCAGCCATCGGTTTATACGGGGTGCTGGCCTACGCGGTGGGGCGGCGCACCAGCGAGATCGGAATCCGCATGGCCCTGGGCGCGGAAAGGCGAGACGTCTTGTGGATGGTGATGCGCGAGACCGTCGGCCTGGTGATTGGCGGCATTGCGGTGGGCCTGCCGCTCACGCTGGCCGCCACGCGCGTGCTCGAAAGGTTTCTTTACGGCCTGACGCCGGCCGACCCGCTCACCATGGCGCTGGCGATTCTGACAATGCTCGCAGCCGCGGCTGCGGCAGGCTACCTGCCGGCGGGCCGCGCAACGCGGGTCGATCCGATGGTGGCCCTGCGATACGAATAGGAGTTTGATAATGTTCTGGCGGCGAAAACAACGCGAGCGGGACCTGGAGCGCGAGATCCGCGCCGACTTGGAATTGGAGGCCGCGGAGCGGCAGTCGAGCGGCCTGTCGGAGGAAGAAGCGCGTTTGGCCGCCCGCCGCGCGTTCGGCAACAGCACTTTCGTCAAGGAGGACGTTCGAGCCATGTGGGGTTGGACTCTCCCGAGCCAGCTTGCGCAAGATCTGCGCTACGCCCTGCGCACCATCCGCAGCAACAGAGCCTTCAGCGCCGCCGCGATTCTCTCGCTGGCGCTCGGCATCGGCGCCAACACTGCCATCTTCAGCCTGATGGATGCGCTCATGATGCGCTTCCTGCCCGTGCGCAATCCGGGCGAGTTGGTGCAACTGATGCTGGTCGAGCGCGGCCGCCCCGGAGATAGCTTCGGCTATCCGTCCATCGGCGCGCTGGCCAGCCGATCGGATATCTTCGCGGGAGTCTGCGGCTTCAGCAGCTACTCCTTCAACGTAGCGTCCAAGTTAAAGTCGCGGGAAGCAACCGAGCGCGTCACCGGAGCCTGGGTGACCGGCGCATTTTATCGGACGCTGGGAGTCGAGCCATACGCCGGCCGCCTGCTTGCGCCGGACGATGACCGCCCCGGCGCGCCGGCCGTTGCCGTGCTCTCCTACGCCTATTGGAAAACCCGCTTCGGCGGCGATTTCGGCGTCATCGGGCGGTCGATTGAAATCGAGAACCAGCCAGTGCCCATCGTGGGGATCAGCCCCAGCGGATTCGATGGCGCCAATGTCGGCAGCGCCGCCAATCTCACGCTTGCGCTGGGAGCGCTGCCCCGGCTCTTTCCGGAACGGGACCGCATGCTCGATTCCAGCGCGCAATGGCTGCGCGTGCTGGCGCGGCCTCAGCCTGGAATTTCGATAGCGCAAGCTAAAGCGCGGCTGGCCGTGGTCTGGCCGCAAATGGCCGCTGTCGCGACCACGCCGCGCATGAACGCCAAGCGCCGGCAAGTGCTGCTGGCTTCGTCCATCGACCTGGCGCCGGGCGGCGCCGGCTACTCCGGCCTTAGACCGAAGTTCTTAGGGCTCGAAAAAGAAAACTGAGGCGGATCAATGGTTTAGGGGGATTCAGG
>JBEKNN010000023.1:0-54285 GCA_049522755.1 Bryobacteraceae bacterium
ATGGGAGGATTTTAGCTGAAAATGCGGGCTGGCGTCAGGGCCGCCCACGCCCGCCGAACATGGGCTTCGCCCTCCAATCCAAATATCAGAAATCGCTTCGGGCGAATGCTTCCCGGAGGGGCCCAGCGAGCAGGGGTGCGCGTCTCAAAAGTGACGGTCAGGCGGCGTGAGCCTGCTCCCAGAAGTGCTCGAACTTACCGCTGATACGGCAGCAGCGAAGCGCTATGATCCGGCTGCCTCGTTCAACACTCCAGAACATTCCGGACTGCTTGAGACGGGAACCGATGACCGTCTTGCAGCCAGCCTCGATGACGCCGGAGCCGATGAACAGGCCTTGCGCACGGAAATCGGGAACGCATCTTGGCCGCGTTGCGTTCGAAGTATTCGGCCTCGGTGCTCAACGTCTCAGCCAATTCCGGCCGGTCGCTGACGAGCGCGCGGACGGCGGCCACGAGCGCCTCGATTGCGCCCCGATCCAGCAGATCCACAGCCGACGTCCAAACTCGGCGCGCCGCCAGTATTGGCCGATTTCCCGCTGACTCTAGATGATAATGTACCTGTCGCGAACAAGACTGGATTAACCGGAAAGTATAGCTTCGCGCTCGAATATACGACGGAAATACCCGGTAGCAACCCAGGCGCGCCGCCCGTTGCGCCTACTATGTTCACGGCGTTGCAGCAGCAATTCGGCCCCCAGCTTGTAGCTGCCGTTTGGCGTTCTGATAGTCGACTCGTAACATAAACTACCTACCGAAAACCAGCGTCCGTAGATTAGTATCAGAGGTCCACGGAGCGCGTCCCATTTTGGGCCGGGAGAATAGCCGGCATAACGATCCGGTTATGCAGCGCTGTCGCGCGGCGACCATTTCAGCGTGAAGGCTTCAAGCCGCTTTCGCCAAGCCTAACTGCTGCACCTTCGCCAAACCGCAAATCTCCAGCAGCCGGATGATGGGCCACGCCAGATCGATCTCACGCGGCAACACGGCGAACCGCGCCGAAGTGGGGTAATGATGGTGATTGTTGTGCAGCCCCTCGCCGGCGGTGAGCAACGCGATCGACTGGAGATTGGTCGCCTGGTTGTTGAACGTGCGATAGCCGATCATGTGGCAGACGCTGTTGATGGACGAATTGAGAAAGATGTAGAGCGTCACGTGGGTGAGCCATGCGGCCGCGCCCCACCAGACGCCGAACATCAGCACGAAAATCGCCAGGCCGCCTAAAGCGGCGAACTGGAAATTGGGGATTTTGTCGAGCGCATCGGGCTTCCAATCCGGCGTGTACTTGCGAACCATCGCCTGGTTGCGAGCTTCCTTGCGATAGAAAAAATAATTGCCGAAAAGCACGGTCCACAAGCCGTAGAGATAAGGGCTGTGCGGATCGCCCTCTTTGTCCGAAAAGTGGTGATGCTTACGGTGTACGGCAGCCCACTGCCGCGGAACGATGCCGGTAAACAGGCTCAACTCGAGGTGCATCAGAAAGCCCACGACAGGGTTCAGTTCCAAGCCCTTGTGAGTCTTGCAGCGATGCAGATAAATTGTCGTAAAAAACACGGATGTTTGCAAAAGCATCAGCGTGATCGCTGTCATCCACAACAGACTCATGCGCGGTTCACTTTCCTGGTCAGGGTTTCGATTCTATTGCGCGCACTGAGCGCCGCGGCGAGCGCCGTGCCAGGCGCAAAAAAATCGCTTGTCCGATGATAGCAGACCGCCGGACTGTGGTATTCGGTAAGAGGGCGGGCATTTCCGCGGGAGAACTCAAATTTGCAACTCGTAACGATGGAAAAAAACGGCTATTCGGAACCGGCGGTATGGAGCGGCGACGAAGTGGTCAGCGTCAAGGGCGCGGGGTTCGACAGCATGCTCGCGCTGATCGCCGGAGGCGCGGACGCGCTGGACCGGGTGACGCGCTGCCTGGACCGTCCGCCGGGGAGCGATCGATTCGAGGCAGCGACGGTGAAGCTGGTGGCCCCAATTCAGCGGCCGCCGAAGATCATCTGCATCGGACTGAATTATCGCGACCACGCCGCGGAATCGAACCTGGCCGTACCGGAGACGCCGACGGTGTTCTCGAAGTATGCGACTTCGGTGATTGGGCCGGGCGCGCCTATTGTGCTGCCGAAGAGCTCGACCAAGCCGGACTATGAGGCGGAATTCGCGGTGGTGATCGGCAAAGGCGGCCGCCACATTCCCGAGGACCGGTGGAAGGAACATGTGTTCGGGTACACGATTGTGAACGACGTGAGCGCGCGCGATTACCAGATGGCGACGACGCAGTGGATGATCGGCAAGACGTTCGACACGTTCTGCCCGATGGGTCCGTCGATTGTGACCGCGGACGAGATTGACGATCCGCACGCGCTGGCGATTTCGCTTTCGATTGGCGGCGAGACGCTGCAGAAATCGAATACGAGCAACCTGATTTTCCGGGTACCGCAGCTGATCGCGTACCTTTCGAGCGTCTTCACGCTGGAGCCAGGCGATATCATTTCGACCGGCACCCCGGCCGGCGTGGGTTTCGCGCGCAAGCCGCCGCGATGGCTGAAGGCCGGCGACGAGGTGCGCGTGCAGGTGGAAGGGATCGGGGAACTGGTCAATCCGGTGGTGATGGAGGCGTAACTGCTAAGATCGTAGCGTAGGCGTTGGGGCCTGCGGTTGACCGATGTGCGCCCGTAGCTCAGTTGGATAGAGCGGCTGGCTTCGAACCAGTAGGCCGGGAGTTCGAGTCTCTCCGGGCGCACCAGATTCTCCGTTTGGGGGGAACTTCCGGATGGCCGACCGCTCGGGAGTTGGGGACTTTGCTCTACACTTCGCCGGTAGGCAAGAGTTGGGTTCCCGGCGCGACAGTTCAAGGCTTCACAACCGCGGATCAAGCCTCCTGCTTCTTCCCGCTGACTGGACCCATGACGAAGATGGTGTTGCCGGATGGGTCGAGCAGATCGAACGTTCGTGCGCCCCACTCCTCGTCTCGCGGTGCTCGAAGGACGGTCACCCTTGGGCTCCACTCGCGGTAATACTCATCTGTGTCATCCACAAGGAGCGATACGCAGGCATCTCGGCCATGACCCGCCATCGGACTATCGAGAGTCAATTGGATTGTGCCGCGCTCAAGGCCGAGTAGTCCTGACCGACCGTCCTCGGAGACCTCAAATGTCACGCGAAAGCCCAGCCCGTCGACGTAGAACGCCTTCGCAGCCGCCAAGTCGCCGGTTGGGAGGATGGGTACTGCTCGTTCCATATTTTTCTCGGAATAGCCTCGACTGTTGAGAAAACAAGCGATTGGACCTCTTCCTCTCGCTCGTCGGCAGGCTACTCCCGGCTTGTCGCGAAGGGTGGGGCTATCCGCGCGGTTGCGGCCGGACGAACGCCGGGCAGAAGCGGAAGGGATAGCTAAGCTGCCGCGGGAGCCTTCTCAGCTTTCAGAATCCCGCAGCAGTCGCTCCAATGCTTTAGTGTAAGAAGCGTGAGCCTCTCACTCGTGGAAATCCCCAACATGCTGTAATCGGCGGATATCGGCGCGACGAGCAACAAGCCAATGTACTTCTGGTTAGGTTATTCGCCGTCATGGGAAAGTCCGAAATTTGAGGTTTGGAATGAAAAGTGCAACCGCAGAGTGCGTGTGGAGCACGCGGTCAGTCCACGCGAGTCGGAACGATGAAAGGTAAAACGATGAAAACAATTAAAGTACTTGGCTTTATGGCAATTGCTGCGGGACTGTTTTTTACTCCCTCCCAGAAGGCGACCGCGCAGGTTTCGGTCAACATCGGGGTAGCGCCGGTTTGTCCTTACGGGTACTACGAGGCTCCTCCCTATAACTGCGCTCCGGACGGTTACTATGGTCCGGAGTGGTTCTCAGGCGGTATTTTCATCGGCGCTGGACCCTGGTATCACGGGGCGGATCACTTCTACGGGCACGTCGATCATCATCTCGACTATCGCAAGGGCTACCACGGGCCCATGCCTGCGCGCGGCGAGGCTCCGGCAGAACATCGGGCAGAGTTTCACGGACAGGCGATGCATGATGTGCATGGCCACGAGGCGCCCAAACACCATAAGTAACTTAGCCAGCGATAAGCTGGATATCGTTCGGCGTTCGGCCGGTGTTGGGCAGGCTTTTCTCCGAGTAGCCGATCCGCCCAAAGGGTCAGATGGGCGCGCCACTTGAATGGTCGACGTGCCGGACCCAAGTGCCTCCGATTATCGTCCGAGAGGGCGACCGCCGGTCCTGGTCGTACCGAGCGCGACAGATCAGCGCTGCGTCCGAGGCCGCCGGCGGTCTTCCGCTTTCTGCAATTGCATGCGCGGAACTGCTCCGGCCTAGCCTTGCCCTAGCTCGACCAGCGCCTGGAAATTCTACATGTCGGCGTACACTTCTTCAACTCGAGAGAGGACTTAATCCTGCCGCAGAGCCGCCAGCGGATCAATTCGGGACGCTCGCCTTGCCGGCGCATAGCCAGCGAGAATCGCGGCGCTTAGAAGGACGACACCAGCCAGCGCCAGAGTTCCCGGATCATTGGGCTGGGTCTCAAACAGAAACGATTTGACAAGCTGCGACGCGCTCAACGCGGCAGGCACGCCGATCGCGAGTCCCACCGCAGCCAGTAGTAGAACCCGGCGCAGAACCATCCATACCACGGAGCCGCGTTGCGCGCCCAGAACCATACGGATTCCAATCTCGCCGGCCTGACGCGCGACGCTGTAGGACATCGTCCCGTAGAGTCCCACGCACGCCGTCAGGAGAGCGAGAACCGCGAAACCCGTGCATAGTTTCGCGAACATGAGTTCCCGGCCGATCGTCCGATCGATTTCTGCAGCCTGTGTGACCACGTTGGTGACGGGTATGCGTGAATCTGCCTCCCGCACGATCTCACGCACACTCCGGACATACCTCAGCGGATCACCCGCAGTGCGCAGCGCGTAGGTCATTCGATCCGGAGAAAACTGGCTGACCGCTACGAACACGGTCATGGCACTCTCCTCTTCATTTTTCAGACCACCGTACCGCAGGTTAGCCGACACGCCGACGATTTCGAGATCGCGCTTCTCGTCCGGGAGCGTGATGCTCCGGCCCACCGGATTCTCGTTCCCGAAGTAAGCTCGCGCCAGCCGCTCACGGCAGCGAGCGCAACAGGATCGACTCCATGAAGCTGTAGATCGTAGTATTGGCGCCGATGCCAAGCGCCAGCGACAAGACCGCCAGGGCGCTGAACGCCTTGTTGGCGGTCATGGTGCGACAGCCATAGCGGATATCCTGACCAAGTTCCGATAAAGACCGTGTCATCCAAATCTCCCGTGACTCTTCCTGCTTCTGTCCGACGTTGCCAAATCGCCGGCGCGCTTCTGCCCGGGCGCGATCCGCCGTCATACCGTCTGCTTCGAGTTCCGCGGCTTTTTCCGCAAGGTGGAGTTCGATTTCCTCACGTAGCGCCTCGCTGCGCCTGGCGCTTTCTATCCAATACCTCAGCCGTTGCAACATGTCCGTCACTCCGCTCCCATCACACGGGCGATCGCCAGGGTGAGTTTGGCGTACTTCCGGGTTTCAGCGGCCAGCTGTTTGCGCCCACGCGCCGTGATCTTGTAGATCCTCGCCCGCCGATTATTCGACGTCACGCCCCAGACACCGTCGATCCAGCCGTTTAGTTCCAGGCGCTGGAGGGCGGGATACAACGAGCCCTCCTCGATCAGAAGCTCGTTGTCGGACGATTGTTGAATGAACTGGACTATGCCGTATCCATGGAGGTCGCGCAGCGACAGCGTCCGCAGAATTAACATGTCCAGTGAACCGGGCAACGAATCGTTCTTTTGCGCCTTGCGTCCCATACCAAGAATTCTTGGCTTACACGACGATACCGGTCGCGTGTCAAGTTCGAGACGTCAATCCCGCGAGACCAACGTGGCTTGCTCACGCGCGAGAATCGCCGGAAAGCAGCAACCCCGAATGAGACGGCCCAAGGCCGACTTGGCTGCCATACCGAGAAGGCATTGACAGACTCCCGTTGAGGGCGGTTAACGCGCCACTCGTACATTGGGCCAACTCCGAGCGTGGCCGCATGCAGGGCGACGAAAGATTCCTCCCGAGATACGCCAGGACTCTATCGGGAGTGACCCTGCGCGCAGGGCCGCCGGCGATGGTTTCAGGCTTCGCCATTGTGATTACAATGAATGTGGCACAGGTGAAAAGAACCGTCTGGAACGCGATGGTGGCGGGGTTGGCCGCCATAATGCTCTGCATCGCGTACTTTTCGGTGCGGATCGAACGGCAGTCCACGCGCGACGAAGCGCAACCCGCCGATATCATCCTGGTGCTGGGCGCGGCCGAATACCATGGCCGGCCGTCGCCTGTTCTGCGCGCCCGCCTGGATCATGCGGTGGAGCTTTACACCGCCAAACTGGCTGCGCGCATCATGACCACCGGCGGCGCGGGCGGCGACGCCGTGTTCACGGAAGGCGCCGTGGGGCGCTCGTATCTGATCGCCCGCGGGGTGCCCTCGGAGGCAATCTCCGTCGAGACCGAAGGCGAGACTACGGTAGAATCGACCACCATGGCGGGCGAGATCATGCGGCGGATGGGGTTGCGCTCGGCCATCGTAGTCAGCGACGGTTATCACATTTACCGCGTGAAGCAGATGCTGCAATCGTACGGACTGACCGTTTACGGCTCGCCGCGAAGAGAGAACGCCACCCATCCGCTGCGCGAGCGTTGGAATTACGTGAAGCAGGCGGTGGGGTATTTATTGTGGAAAGCGGGCGTGCCGGTGTAGGGCGGCGGCGCGCAAAACGGCAGGCCGGGGTTGTACGAAACTGAGAGTATGGCAAAGCAAGAAACGCTCTCTCTCCGCAAACATCTGGCGGACCTTCTACGGATGAAGGGAGCGCACGTGAATTTCGACGCGGCGCTCGCCGATTTTCCGGCGGCAATGCGCGGCGCCAGGCCGCATGGCGCGCCACACTCGGCGTGGCAGTTGCTGGAGCACATGCGGATTGCGCAGGAGGACATTCTAGACTTCAGCCGCAACGCCAGGTATCGGGAGAAGAAGTTCCCCGACGATTACTGGCCGGCCACCGAGGCCCCGCCGAGCGAGGACGCCTGGAACAAAAGCCTTCAGCGATTTCAAGACGATCTGAAGGAGATGCAGGAGCTCATTGCCGATACGAAGCACGACCTGTTGGCGAAGATTCCTCACGGGACGGGGCAGACGCTGCTGCGCGAAGCGCTGCTGGTGGCCGACCACAACGCGTATCACCTGGGCCAGATTGTGTTCCTGAGGAAAATGATGGAAGGCTGAATCGAAAGGGCGCTTCCGAACGTAGCGCTAGCCCTCTTTTTCTTTTTGGAAACGCCGCAGGTATCCAAGCACGCGACTCACGTAGGCTCTGGTTTCCCGGTATGGCGGTACGCCGCGGTATCGGTCTACTACGCCGGGACCGGCGTTGTAAGCGGCAATCACCCGGCTGAGCCAATTGCCGGATTTGCGGTATCGAGTCATGAGCACGCGCAGGTAATGGGCGCCGCCATCGACATTCTGCGCGGGATTATTGGGATCGACGCCATACTGGTGCGCCGTTTGCGGCATCAACTGCATCAGCCCAATCGCTCCCTTTAAGGAGACTACGCCGGGATAGAAGTTCGATTCCGCTGCCATGATGCTTTTTACGAACGCCGCCGGAACATTATGCTTCAGGGCCGCGGCATGAATCATGGCACGGGCCTCCTCTTGAGAAAGCCGCGGCTGTGGCGCCGGCCTCGGTGAACTGCCGAGGAACAGCGGGCGGACCAGGGCCGAATGCTTTTCGGCATATATCCCGCAGAACAACAGTAGACCAACAATCGTAAGAAATCTCATTGGTTTTGTACGAAGCTGCTTTTTATTAACGAATTAAAAGACTTTGGACTTGTTGCGTGTGCGTGTTATGAATGGATACGGATCCAGGCCAATTGCTGTGCTTTCGATGACGTTCGGTCGCGACGAGCTGTCTTTATAGTATAGCATCGTACAGATAATTCCCGATGAATAAGCTAAATGATTTCGGGGCGCTGTGCGATCTGCAATCAAACGCGGTAATCGCGATCGGGAAGACGACCCGAGGGGATAACGCCGGCGCGTGAGTGATGTCACGAGTCGATGGCGGCGGGGGGAACTTCGAGCGCAGTGGTTCCCCTCCCGCTTCCCACGACACCAAGGATCAAGTTGCTAGCAGGCGCGTGCCACCGCGTACGCAAGCTCCGTCTCGGCCTCCACCGGAAGCGCTTCATCCATGCCGCCGGTGAAGCGGACTATGGCAACGGTTTGATCGGCCGACGGCAGGCCCCGGCCGGCGTGGCGTTCGGCCGCGTTGAGGATTTCCTCCACCAGATCGGCCGCGCGAGCGCACTCGGAGCGGCGCAGAACGCCGAGCACGCCGGTGGAACCGAAGGGACGGCCGAGGTTATCGACGGCTTCGGCGAGGCCCTCGGAGAATACCGCGAGCACATCGCCCGGCTCCAGCGGAATGGTTCGCTGGCCGTAACTGGAGCGATGGGTGAGGCCGAGTACCGCGCCGGTGCTTTCGAGCGCGATGGCGCGGCTTTGGCGCTTGCGAAACAACAGGGCTGGCTCGTGGCCGGCGTTGACATAGCATAGCTCGCGCCGCAGCGAATCCACCCAGGCGTAGAAAAGCGTGGCATAGGAATCGTCGCCCGCGGCGCCGCAGACAGACCGGTTGAGCGCCGCGGCAATTGACGCCGGTCTGACCACAGCATGGCTGCTGAGGTTGCAAACGAGGGTTTGGAGACCGGATACCATGAGGGAGGAATCGGAACCGTGAGCGGAGGCGGCGCCCATGCAGACGGCCAGGCTGGCGGCGGTAGGTGAAATGAAGTCGACGAAATCGCCGGTGCTTTGGCCCGCGCGCCGCCGGCCGTGGTAATCCAAGCCCTGGATGCGCGGACACTCTTGCGACGATTCCGCCGGACTGGACAATTCCCCCGGAATAAGGGTGAATGGGCTACGCGAACCGGAAGGCCGCAATACGGAGCGCATTCGAAAGGCAGGGCCGGGCTCACGCAACGACCCGGGAAATGTATGAATGAGGGTGAGAGGAAATCGGTTCATACTAGATCTGACGGGACGGGGCGCCGCATTGACGATGCGATGATCCGGGCTGGGACGTAAAGAAGTGTCAAAAGGGCCTCTTTTGCACGAATTAGCGGACGTGTGGCGTGAGGCTGCCGCCACGCTGTGACTCACAGGGTACAGATTGACGTTCGCGATTTGACAATCCTAAGCATTGGCGGCAACCGTGCGGGACCGCCGGACGTTAGCATAAGCATTCCGGAAGTTTCGAGCTCACTGGCTATGAAGCGGCAGTCAATCGAAGTGTATTGGTTAGCGCTGTTAGCGGCGCTGTGCGTTATGCGGCTCTGGCTGATGCCGTTGGGGTCGAGCTTTTGGGTGGACGAGATGGCGACGTCTTTCGTGGTGAATCACGGCGCGGACGATCCTACGCTGCGGGTGGCGCCGCAGGTGCCGATGTCCATTTACTATGCGCTGCCGCGGGCTGCCGGGAAGCTGTTCGGGTTCTCCGAAGCGGTTTACCGGCTGCCTTCGCTGCTGGCGATGATGGTGGCGCTGTGGCTGATCGGTCTGATCTCGGCCCGGCTGATTCATCCGGACGCGGGATGGTTCACGGTGTTCGCGTGTCTGGCGTTGCGCGGGTTCAACGACCAGGCGGCGGACGCGCGCCCTTACGCGCTGGGCACCTGCGTGCTTTGCGTGAGCGTGTGGCTGTTGATTCGATGGCTCGATTCCAACCGCTGGGTGGATGGGATTCTATTCGCCGCGTGCGCGAGTTTGCTTTGGCGCGTGCATCTGGTGTTCTGGCCGTTTTATGCGATGTTCGCCGCGTACGCGATCGTGAGAGTGGCGCGGCGGGATACCGAAGTTACCTGGCTGCGCGCCGCCGCGGCGTTCGCTTTGTTGGGCGCATTGCTGGCGCCGGTGGCGGGTGGCGCGGTGGGAATTCTTCGAACGGCGGGCGCGCACGTGGTCTCGCCGCTGCCAGTCGCAACGGACCTGGCGGCTTCGCTGAAGCTTGGCCTGCTGGCGACGTGCAGCGTTTCCGCCGCGATTCTGAGCCGCTGGCAGCGCTGGCCCGCGGGCAAACTTCCGGCGTGGAGTCCGCTGGCGCTGATTGCGGCGTGGTGGCTGTGCGCGCCCCTCGGCCTGTTCGGGTTTTCCTGGATCACCGGCAATGTGACCTTTGTGCCGCGGTATCTATATGTGGGCCTGCCCGGAGCGGCGCTGGCCGCCACGGCGGTGGCGGCGCTGTTCATTCCTCCGCAGTATTGGAGAACGCTTTCGCTGGCGCTGGGCGGCGGGGTGCTGCTATTGCTGGGCCAGTGGAGCCAGCTGTGGCCGCCGCATCATAACTCGAACTGGCGCGGCGCGGCGCTTTCCCTGAATGCGCAGGATCTGGGGGCGGAGACGCCGGTGATCTGTCCGAGTCCATTCATCGAGGCGAAGCCGCCGGTATGGCGCCCGGACTATCCGATGGACAGCTTTCTCTACTCGCAATTGTTGGTTTACCGGGTGGTGGGCAAAGAGTATCCTTTCCCATTTGAGAGCTCGCCGGAAGCCGAGCTGGAGGCGCGCAAACTGACGCAAGAGGTTTTGCCGGCGGCGGGACGCTTCGCGATCTACGGGCCGGAGAGGAGCGTGCTCGACTGGCGGGAATGGTTCCGGGCGCAGCCCGAGCTGGCGGCGTGGCGCAACCGGCGGCTCGGTTCCTTTGGCGACGTGGAAGCGGTGGTCTTCGAAAAGCCGCGGGTGGCCGCGGGACGGTAAACGAACGCCGGCGCGGGAATTAGGCTTTATTTATCGGCGTTTATCCGCGTTCATCGGCGGCCCAAAACACCTTCTATGTGGGCTGGCAGCCAACTTCGGACGCTCGTCCCGCCTGGCGGACAAGAAGGCAATACTGGACTTCGGCGTTCAATTCATTGGATGCGGTCTAATGAAACGCCAGGTTCCAGGCCGCACTCAGTCAACTGCGTGTGCCTATCTGCTTTCGATGTTGGCCACTTTGCTGAGCAGCAGGGCCAGGCTCGCGGCGAATTCGGCGCGCACGCGGCGCGGGTCCGGCGCGTCCACGGAATCGAGCGCATGGATGAGTTCCTGCACGAAGGCTTCGGCGAGCTCGCCGTGGGCGATGGCCGCACGCGCCCAGGCGGCTTCGGCGGCCCCGTTCTTTTTCATCGTTGGAGCCATAGGTTCGAGGACCTCCCTTCTATATATCTGCTACCTGGCGCCGACATCTCCGGCAGCATGCCTCGCGAGCGACAGACGACATAAGCCGACGTCCCACCTCTGACTGTAACGGAGCGTTTTCCACCAAAGAGCAAAAAAAACACCCAATCACGGGACTACTAGCCGCCACCGGAAGCGTGCCCGGCGGCGACCAGTTCCGCGGGCTCATGCGCGTGCTCGGGGGAACGGTCTTTCCAGATCGACTTAGCGGCATCCACCACGTCTTCAGGCTGCTCGCAGTGCAGCAACAGATCGTCGATTGAGAGAATTCCAACCAGCTTTCCGTCATCGTCGACCACCGGAAGCCGCCCCACATCCTTGGGACGTCATCGTATTGAGCGCCAACCGGACATCGTCGTTGGGTCCGCAACTGAAGACTCTCGGAGGCGAGACATCTTTGACCTTGACCTCGGACGCTCTTAGATTCCTGGCGCCGAGCGCGATGCAGATGTCCCGATCCGTAATCATGCTGGTTACAGCGCCGCGCCGGTCCAATACGGGAAGGGCGCCGCAACGGGCGTGCCACATGGTAGCCGCGACTTCCGCCAGGTTGTCGTCGGGACGACACACGCCGACGTTCTTTACCGTCAGATCTCTGACGATACCTCCCTTACCGCTCGAATTCCGCGGCTCCTTCGCGTGACCTGAGTTGACTTAGGCCAACACAATTCACTTCGCGCCTCCGATTCGAAGCGCGTTCACACGAGTGTGAACGCTGCACGCAAAAGTGCGTGCGCCACGATTTGCGTAGCCCAAGCTATACGCTCAACACCGGACATGGCGACTGCCGGATGATTCCGTAGGCGTGGGTTCGCAGACGGCCGAACACCGCTTGCACCGAGCTGCGCCCGATCACCACCAAAGCCGCCTCGTGCCGGCTCGCCTCTTCGCGCACGCAGTCGGCTATATTGCCCGAGAGTACGCACAGCGGCGCCTTCACGCCTGCCGATTCCTGCAAGCCCTCAATCGTCCGGTGCGCTTCGGTCCGCATCTCCTCTTCAAACTCCCGGTCCAACTGGCGCGAAAGCGCCCCTTCCATTCCCGGTACCACGTGCACCAGCCGGAGCGCTGCGCCGGCGTCACTGCTAAACTGGCTTGCCCACTGCATGAGCGAAACGCTGTTCGGCCCGCCATCCACCGCGCATAGAATATTGCGGCAATCGACGTGGTCGCCGTCCGGCGGCTTCGCAACGTGGGCCGCGGTCCAAACCGGGCACTTTGCATCGTGCAGAACCTTCGCCGTCACCGAGCCCAGCAGCAGGCTGCGGAACGGTCCGTAGCCATGCGTCGGCATCATGATCAGATCGACGCTTTGGGTATGCGCGAAATCCGCAATCGCCTGCGCGGGGTCACCCAGCTCAGCGACCCGATCCACGCGGAGGCCTGCAAAATCGTTGGTTAGCGATTTGTCGAGCCTCGCCTGAAGACCCCGTAACAACTCTTCGGTGTTGACAATTACCGCTTCGCCGCCGGGATCGCCCATGGCGGCGTAGAAGAAAGGTTGCGCCACGCTCAGCAGAGTGATCCGGGCAGAGTAGCGCCGCGCCATGGATTCGACAAACGGGATGGCGCCTGAACTGCGCTCCGAGAAATCGACTGGAAACAGGATGTGCTGGATGTTTAACATGTTCGTGTCCCGCTATCAAGTATTGCAATCCGTGCGCCATCCCTGGTTGGCGGAATCGTCTCCAGCTCTCCAGCGGTAGAGCAATCTCAGCCGCACGGCGCCGCGCGCGCCGGCTGAAAGCCGGCTGGAAAAGCCGCCCTGAAACGCGGCTGCAGCCAGGATTGGCTGCCCCACATCATTTCGGAATCTGATTGAGCAGACGGCCTCGCTGCTGCTTGCGAAGCTGCTTGCTCAACTGATCCATCGACCTCTGCAGCTTCGCGTTGCGCGCTGTCTCCGCATCCAGCTCGGTCTGTATTTTCGCCACTTGTTTCGCCAGACTGTCGCGCTGTTCCAGCACCGCCGGGGCCTGCGCCGGTGTACTGTCCGGCAATTTCCCCATGAAAATCGTGACTTCGTGCGCCGAGTGGCCATCGGGCTGGGTTAGATTAAGGCCCACGTCGACGCGCTCGGTTTGCCGCGCAAAAGTGACTACTCCGGTTAGCAGGTGCGCCTTATCCAGGGGAATTTCCTGCCGGGACGGGCCGCCGGTTCCGATACTCAAAGCGCCGCCGGTGGCTTGCAGCACGAACGGAGAATTCCGGTCCCAGCGAATCTGCAATTGGCCTGCGTTATCGATGGTATTGAGCCCCAGCGGAGGCGGTGGGGTCAGGACCGGCGCCGGCCGCGGCGCCATCGCCATCACGCGCGGCACCCAAAAGTCGCGCTTCCAATACGCAGCCGCGCCCAGGGCGCAACAGGCCAGCAGCGCGGCCGCCACGACTATGGGCCACCGGCGTGAGGGCCGCGCCGGCGCGTCGAGAGACTTAGGAAGTAGCGGAGGCGCCGCCGGTTCCGCGGGCTGCGCCGCCGGCGCCTGGGGCTGCATCGCCGGCGCCTGGGGCTGCGCCGCCATAGCCGCAACGGGCGATGCCGGCTGTGTATCGCTCCGCGACAGTCGCAACGGTCCGGGAACGGAGTCCGGTGCAGGCTCCAGTTCCACCTTGGCAGGGGCGCCGGATGGGGCAGGCGTCACCGCCAGCGGCGTCAGCTCAAACTCCGCGTAGCTGGCCTCCGCATGGATGCCGCCGCTGGAATCGCGGAAGAAAAACCCGGCCCTCGCGGGATGGAAAGTGTGCGGCTTCACAACCAGGGCCACTTGCCAAGGTTCGGGGAAAAAGCGCCGGTGGATTTCCCGGTCCGCATCGGAAAGAAAAATCTCGCTGCGCGTATGCGAGTGATACCAACCCACCGGCAGCAAGCCCCTCGCGGCGGACTTGGCGAGCAGACCAGCCAACTGCGCTTCATCCCGCGGGGAAAGCGCGAAGGAAGGGCCGAAGGCGTGCTCGCAATCGAGCGCGGCATAGTCGGTAATCGCCAGCCGTCCGCCATCCCAATTGCCGCACAGAATGCCGCCGATTTCGGCCCCGCCGCGGGGTAGGGAAAAGAAGGCGTCCATCACTGCCAGCCGGATATCGTCGAGAGTCCGCGGCGCATACTCGATGGTGAAGGGACACTCCGGCGAGGTCCACGTGGATAAACCCACGCCATCCTTGCTATCAGTCATGAATCTGCCGCACTCTTATCCGCCGCTCTCTTTCAATTGTAGTTGGTAGCATGTGCTTTTACGTTAACTGCTTGTCTCGATTCGCACCGATTCCGCCAAGACCGGAAAATCCCACGCGGCTATAATAAGAATGACTTGACGCCCACCCAGCCGCGCATTCTCGCTCTCGATCTCGGCAAGAAGCGAATCGGATTGGCGGTCAGCGACCCTTTGAGAATTACCGCGCAAGGTCTGCCGAATCTGGTGCGGGTCAACAAGCGCACCGATCTGGCCGCACTGGAATCGCTGGTAAAACAGCGCGAAGTAGGGCTGATTCTGATGGGCAATCCAATCAACATGCGCGGCTCCGAGGGCCGCCAGTCGGGATGGGTGCGCGAATTCGGCGCCGAGCTGGAGCGGTGGACCGGCTTGCCGGTCACGTTTTGGGATGAGCGTTTGACCTCGGTGGAGGCGGGCCGGGTGCTGCGCTCGAGCGGCATCAGCATCGAAAAGCGGGCCGCGGCTGTGGACCGTCTCTCGGCCGTGATTCTGCTGCAGAGTTACCTGGATTCTTTATGACACGGGCGCGCCGCTTCGGATGTCTGGCGCTGCTGGGGGCGCTCGCCGTTGGTTTCGCCGTGTTCCGGCTGGTGGCGCCCTACCAGGGATTCCAGGGCGAAACCTTCGTCGAATTTCCGCGCGGGACGTCCACGGAGACCATGGGCACGCTGCTTGCGAAAGCCGGCGTACTGCGGAGCCGGTGGGATTTTTTGGCGGCGCGCGCAGTGCAGCGCGGCCGCGTGCTGCAAGCCGGGGAATACCGCTTCGACCGCGCTGCTTCGCCACTCGAAGTGGTGGACCGCATCGCGCGCGGCGACGTCTTCTATTACACGCTGGTGGCGCCCGAGGGCAAGAACATATTCGATCTGGCGCAGATAGCGGCGCAACTCGGGCTCTTCACTGCCGATGCGTTTCTGGCGGCGGCGCGCAACCCCGCCATGATTCGCGATCTCGACCCGGCGGCGCCGTCGCTTGAAGGGTATCTCTTTCCCAACACCTATAAGCTGAGCCGGCACACCACGGCCGAGGCGCTATGCCGCACGATGACGGCGAAATTTCGCGAGGTCTGGCGCGGGCTCGGCGGCGGTGATGTGACAAAGGCCGGCGACCCCCACGCCACGGTCACCCTGGCGTCGATGGTGGAGCGCGAAGCCAAGCTGCCCGAGGAGCGGCCGCTGATCGCCGCGGTCTTCGCGAACCGGCTGCGCATCGGCATGAAGCTCGATTGCGACCCGACGACGGTTTATGCGGCGCTGCTGGAGGGCCGTTATCGTGGCACGATCTACCGGTCCGATCTGGATAGCGCGAATCCGTATAACACCTACCGGCACGCGGGCCTGCCGCCCGGACCGATCGCCAATCCCGGCCTCGATTCGCTGCGCGCGGCGATGCATCCGGCCGATTCCGATGCGCTCTATTTCGTAGCGCGGCCGGACGGGTCGGGCGGGCACACATTCTCGAGCGATCTCGCGGCCCACAACGCCGCGACGGAGCGCTACCGCCGTGGCCAGAAGTAAGTCGATCAAGCAGGAGCTGCGCGAATATCTGGAAGCGGAGCGGCCCGAATCCATCACCGGAGCCGTGTGGCGGGGACTGCTGGAGCGGTTCGCGCCAGTCTCCGAGAGTTACTTGCGCGATCTGTTGCGGCAGACGGGGTTGCCGTTTGAGCAGCCATACCAAGGGGTGCGCCAGCATACCTTTGAAGAGCTGGAGCAATCGTTGCGCGATCTGCTCGCGGTTTATGCGGAGGCTGCAGGCGCGGGCGATCGCGACCGTCTACGGTACTGCCGGCGGCAGGTGATCGCGGCGAAGGACCGGGCGAAGTTTCTCGCCGCCAATCCGAATACCCCGCCGGAGAAGCAGGCGGAGAAGCAAGAGATGGCGCAATGGATGCTGGTATGGCTGGAAAATCCTGAAGTATTTCCGGCCTGGGTGGACGCGCGGAAAAAGGCTATGAGCGAGGCGTAGCGAGTTTGCGCTGCGCTGAATACCGCCGTGGCGAAAGCAGCGCCTATGTCCATACAACTCACTCCCGAACAGGAACAGCGAATCCGGACAGTCGTCAACGCCGGCGCGTATCGTTCCGCTGAAGAGGCGCTTGACGCCGCCGTTGCCGCTGTGGAGATTGCTGCCGCTCCCGGCTTTGAGGGAACCCAAGAGGAACTGGAAGAACTTCTTATCGAGGGCCTCCATTCCGGCGAGCCGGTCCAAGCGGATAGAGCTTTCTGGAATCGCTTGAGAGCGGAGACCGATGAGATGGGACGGAGCACGAGACGCGGAGCCTCCATCCGTGAAAATTGAAATCTTCCCTCGCGCCGAGGCCGACATCGTCGGCCAATTCCGTTACTACCTTTTGGATCAGGACACGCCCGCCGTGGCCTTTCGTTTTCGCGAGGCGGTCATAGAAAGCATTGAGCAGCTTAACCACGTCCGCGCATGGGTACGCTGTTTGCAGGTTCGACTTCCGGCCTTCGTTCATGGCCGGTAAAAGGGCTTCGAGGCAATCCGCATCTACGACGTTGAAGATCCGGGGAGTCTGCGGGTAGTCAGAATTCTTCATGGCAAGCGCGACGTGCGGCGGATTCTAAAGCAGGAAAAAGCTGAGGGGCAGGCATCTATGAGCCCCCGCAACTGGCGCCTTGCGGTAGCATTGTCCCCGGTCGCAGCGCCGTCGCTTGTTACGATCTTCGTCATGGCTGCGGCGTCCAGACGTTAGCTTTTAGCTCGTTCCGGGTCGCGACCCTCCTTCACAACGCGTGCCGAACATGCGCCACATCCCTCCCCCGTTACACTATTGGTTGGAGACCCGAATTTGAAGAAGCTGCTGCTGTTCCTGCTCCTGATCCTCGCCGCGTGCGCGCTCGTTCTGGGGTTTCTGCGCAAGAGCGCTCCTCCCGAGGTCAGGTTTACGCAGGTAAAACGGCAAACCGTGGTCAGCACGGTGCCCACCAATGGCAAGGTTGAGCCCTATCAATGGCAGGCCGTACACGCGGAAACCGCGGGCTTGTTGGTCCGCGTCGACGTCCAGAATGGGAAACGCGTCGCCCAAGGCGCCGTGCTTGCCGAGATCAGCGACCCCGAGATTCGCGCCGGCATCGATTCGGCGGCGGCCCGCGTTTCCGAGGCCCAGGCCAGCCTGCAAGTGCTCCAGGGCGGCGGCAAATCGGCCGAGCGGAGCGATATCGAAACCAGCCTCAGCAGCGCGCGCTTCAATCTGCAAACCGCGCAGCGGGAGTATGACGCCATTGAGCGCCTGGTCGCGAAACAGGCCGCCACTCCCATGGAGGAACGCGCCGCGGCGGACAAGATCCGCCAGACGCAGCTTCAAATCGACGGCCTCGAGAAGCGCCGCACGGCCCTGGTATCGAAGCCCGATATCGAAGGCGCCCAAGCGCGTCTCGAGGATGCCGAAGCGGCTCTCCGCCTGGCGAAGGAGCGTTCCGCCAGCGCCCTGGTGCGCGCGCCCATCGCCGGCGAAGTGTACGACCTGGCGGTCCGGCCCGGCGCGTATCTCAATGCCGGCGATCTGGTCGCCAACGTGGGCACGCTCGACCGCCTGCGCGTGCGCGTCTACGTCGATGAGCCGCTGCTCGGCCGCGTGACGCTCGGCCAGCCCGTGACCATCCGCTGGGAAGCGCTGCCCGGGAAGGCTTGGAACGGCGTGGTGGACCGTATGCCCACGTCGATTCAAACGCTCGGCTCGCGGCAGGTGGGCGAAGTGGTGTGCGTCATCGAAAATCCGGGGCACGATTTGATCCCCGGCAATAACGTGGACGCCGAGATCCGCACGGCCGTGGCCGATAATGCCTTGGCGATTCCTAAGGAAACGCTGCGGCACGATGCGCAGGGCGACTACGTTTTCCTGCTGCGCGGCGCCGCGGTGGAACGGCGCAACGTGAAGACCGGCATCTCAAATGTCACCCAGACGCAGATCGCCGAAGGGCTCGCGGAGGGCGATTCCGTCGCGCTGCCCACGGACGTTCCGCTCAAGCCCGGCGAGCGCGTTCAGCCAATCTCGTGAATTCGTGAAACAATAACAGCGTCATGGAAGAACAGGCATCACGACCGGCATCACGACGCGCGTCACAACCTGCATCACAACCGGCATCACGACCGGCATCACGACAGGCGTGGTACCGCGAGCTGAACCGGTATCAGTGGTTCGTGTTGATAGTGGCCAGCGTCGGCTGGATGTTCGACACCATGGCGCAGCAGTTGTTCAACCTGGCGCGGGTGCCGGCCATCCGCGAGCTGCTGGGCGGCCACGCTACCGCTTCCGCGGTGTCCGAGCAGGCCGGCTACGTAACCATGGTTTTCATGATCGGCTGGGCGCTGGGCGGCGTCCTGTTCGGCATACTGGGCGACCGGTTGGGGCGCGCCAAGACCATGATGCTGACCATCCTCTGCTACACCATTTTCACCGGGGTGAGCGTGCTCTCGACGAGCGTCTGGGACTTCGGCGCCTACCGCTTCCTGTGCGGCTTCGGGGTGGGCGGGCAGTTCGCGGTGGGCGTGGCGCTGGTGGCCGAAGTGGTGCCCGCGAACGCGCGGCCGCACGCGCTGGGCATGGTGCAGGCCTCATCGGCGATCGGCAACATGCTGGCGGCGCTCACTGGAATCTTCCTGGGCAACCTGGAGAGCTCCGGCGCGATCGGCCATGCCTGGCGCTATATGTTCCTCGCCGGAGCGCTTCCCGCTCCGCTGGCGCTGGTGGTGTTCAAGAAGCTCCGCGAGCCGGACGCGTGGCTGAAAGCGCGCGCCGAGAAGCGCGTCATGGGGTCGTTCGGCGAATTGCTGTCCCAATGGCGCCACAACGCGATTGTCGGGATGCTGCTGGCCTTCGCCGGCGTGGTGGGCCTGTGGGGCATCGGATTCTTCAGCTACGACCTGCTGCGCCCGGTACTCAACCGGACCTTCGAAGCCGATGGTTTGATTGGCGCGGCGCTGGAGGGCAAGGTCACAACGTGGATCGGCATCACGTCGTTATTGCAGAACCTGGGCGGCTTCTTCGGCGTGTACGCTTTCACCTGGCTGACGTATCGCACCAACCGGCGCACCGCGTTCGCGGCCGGTTTTCTGGCGGCGATGGGCGCAACGGCCTACACGTTCTGGAACCTGCGCTCGATCGGCGACATCTTCTGGATGATTCCGATGATGGGCTTCGCGCAGCTTTCGCTCTTCGGCGGTTATGCGATCTACCTGCCGGAACTGTTCCCGACCAGGCTGAGAAGCACCGGCACCAGCTTCTGCTACAACGTGGGCCGGCTGGTTGCGGCGGCGGGCCCGCTGACTCTGGGACTGCTCACAGGGCGGGTCTTTGCAGGACATGCCGAACCGATGCGCTACGCCGGCGTGAGCATGTGCCTGGTGTTCCTGGTGGGTCTGGCGGCGCTGCCGTTCGCGCCCGAGACTAAGGGCAAGCCGCTGCCGGAGTAGCTGCTAAGCGCTCACGCGGCACGGAAGGTCGTGAGAGGGCGCCTTTTTCACGATCCACTCCAGGGCCAAATACCGCGGCCTAATATTGCGTAACGTGCAAATGAAATTGCATCGCGATTTGATCAATCGCGCTCCGAGGCCTCAAGTAAGATTCGACCCCGTCAAGCTGCGATAGAATCGTGTCGCTATGCGATTGCTCTGCTGTTTCCTGCTCGCGTTACCTGCCATGGCCCAAACCCCCGCCGCACAGGTGGCGGCCGTACTCGACGACTGGCATCACGCGGCGGCGGTGGCCGATGAAGCGCGCTACTTCGGCCATTTCGCGGCCAATGGAGTCTTTATGGGCACGGACGCTACCGAGCGCTGGACGGTGAGCGAGTTCCGCGAGTGGGCCAAGCCGCATTTTCAAAGCGGGAAGGCGTGGAATTTCAAGCCGCGCAACCGCCAGATCGCGTTTTCGGCGGATGGGAATACCGCGTGGTTCGATGAGATGCTGGATACGCCGAATCTGGGAGTGTGCCGCGGCTCGGGCGTACTGGTGCGGCAGGCCGGGGAATGGAAAATAGCGCAATACAACCTGTCGATCGCCGTCCCCAACTCGATTGCAGATGCGCTGGTTAAGCAGATCGCGGCGGTCGGGAAGCCCGAAATACAGAAGAAGTAGCCAGAAGTAGCCCACCCCCTGCCTGCCGAGCGCCTGCCGCCTTCTAAAGCCTTCAGCCAATCAGCCGATAAGACCTTCGTGGAGAAAATATGCCGTTTGACCGCGCCATGACCGCGGCCGTAGATCCGCTCGCTCTGCCTCAACATGGCCGCCACACCCGCGTATTAGCGGCGGAAGACAATCCCGTCTTCCAATCGATGCTGCGCTCGATGCTCACTAAATGGGGTTACGATCCCATCATCGCGCGGGACGGGGCCGAAGCATGGCGTGTGCTGGCTGCGGAAGACGCTCCCCGCCTGGCCATTCTCGACTGGATGATGCCGGGCCTCGATGGCGTGGAGATCTGCCGGCGCGTCCGCGCGTCGGGACGCGAGCCCTACATCTATATACTCCTGCTCACCGCGCGCACCGAATCGCAAGACCTCGTCGAAGGCATGGAAGCGGGCGCCGACGACTACCTCACCAAGCCGTTCATAGCGCACGAATTGCGCGTCCGCTTGCGCGCCGGCCAGCGAATCCTCGACTTGCAGACCGAACTGGTCGCCGCCCGTGAAGCGCTTCGTGTGCAAGCCACGCACGACAGTCTCACCGGCATCGCGAACCGCAGCGGCATCCTCGATTCGCTTCACACCGGACTCGCGCGCGCTTCGCGCGATCGGCGACCCGTCGCCGTGCTCATGGCCGATGTGGACTGCTTCAAGCAAATCAACGATACGCGCGGCCACCAGGCGGGGGATGAAGTATTGCGCGAGCTGGCGCATCGCATGAAATCGGCCATGCGCAGCTATGACGCCGTAGGCCGTTATGGAGGAGAAGAATTTCTGGTAGTGCTGCCCGGTTGCGACGGCGCTGGCGCACTCGCCCAGGCGGAACGCATTCGCAGTGTGATCGGCGGTGAGCCCTTCCGGGCCGGCGGCAGCGTCTTCGGCATTACCTGTAGCTTAGGTATTTCGTGGCGCGATCCAGCGTCCCCCGAAGATGCCGATGCGCTCATCAGCGAGGCCGATCTCGCGTTGTATAACGCCAAGGCCCGCGGCCGGAACCGCGTCGAAAGTCACGCCCCGGTATTGGCCGAAGCATAGCTGGCGCGGCTGCGAACGAATTCCACCATCGGGCGCGTTACATAGTCCGGCGGCTTCACCGGGAACTGCGGTTTGCCTTCCCACAAGCCGTGCGCGACGTTCTTCCAGACCGGCGTAGCTCCCGGTTGGGCCGCATCGAT
Organism: Bryobacteraceae bacterium; assembly: GCA_049522755.1. Classification (GTDB taxonomy): domain Bacteria; phylum Acidobacteriota; class Terriglobia; order Bryobacterales; family Bryobacteraceae; genus PALSA-243. The sequence continues at coordinate 21,819 of JBEKNN010000023.1, forward strand.
GCCGCGGTCCACCACTACAATGGCATCCGCGCGCCCCAGGAATCGCGCGCTCGATTCCTTGAAATCCGCCTGGGCGAAATCCATCACCATCAGGAACAAGTCCGGATCGGCCAGTTCCAGCAGGCTGTTCGATTCCACCATCACGTTCTCATGCTGCGCCAGAATCTTCCGCACCTGGTCCGCCGCGCCGCGTAATTGACCCGCCGGAGTTCGCAGCCAGAACGATCGCTCGGCCCCCGCCGCCAGAAAGCGGCCCGAATCCGTCCGGCTGGGCTCGTATTCTTCGCTTAGCGCGAATGGGTGGTCCGGCTCGGTTTCGCACCCGCACGCCACGCCATGGTGCGAGCACACGCCGTGCCCGTATTGCGTGATCTTGAGCGCCGTCCACCGGCGGTCGCGCAGATGGCGAATCAGGCCCGCCGCCACCGAAGTCTTTCCGATATTTCGCGAGTGCCCGCCCACCACCACCAGCATTAAGTATCCCGCTCCAGTTCCGCGAGCCGCCGCTTGATCTCGGTCATCTCGCGCCGCAATTCCGGCAGCCGCGCCAGATTCGCGAGCTGCTCCAGATGCTGCTTCAGGGGGCGCGCGGGCGTGCCCCAAAGCGTGACCCCGGCGGCGACAATCTTCGAGGTCAGCACGCCGCAGCCGGAGCCGAGTACCGCGCGCGTTCCAATGCGCGCCTTGTCGCCGATCCCCACCTGCCCGCCGATCACCGCGTAGTCCTCCACCACCACGCCGCCCGAAAAGCCCGTCTGCGCGGCCACCACCACGTGCCGTCCAATGCGGCAATTATGCCCCACATGCACCATGTTATCGAGCTTGGTCCCCTCGCCGATCGACGTAACCCCCAGCGCCGCCCGGTCCACGCAGGAATTCGCGCCAATCTCGACGAAGCTGCCAATCTCCACCCGGCCCACCTGCGGAAATTTGTGCCAGCGCTCGTTCTCCATCACATAGCCAAAGCCATCGGCGCCAATCACGCACCCCGAGTGCAGAATGGAGCCTCGCCCGATATCGACATTCTCATACACCGTCACATTGGGATGCAGCACGCACCCCTCGCCCAGCGCCACGCGTTTGCCCACAAAGCATCCCGCGCCGATGCTGCTGGCGACCCCGATGCGCGCGCCATCGCCCACCACCGCATGCGGACCGATGTAGACCAGCGCGCCCATCTCGACGCCTTTGCCCACAACGGCGGTGGGATGAATCCCCGGCTTCAGCTCCGCGGTGGGATAGAAGCGGCTCAACGCGCGCGCAAAGGCGCTGCGCGGATCGGTGGTGCGGATCACCGTGCGATACGCGGGGCTGGGCCAATCCAGCGGGACGATCAGGCAGCCCGCGGCCGAACTTTCCGCCTGCGCCGCGGCTTTACGCGCGCCCACAAATGCCGCTTCAGAACCGCCGGCAGTTTCCAGGGGCGCGGCGCCGCTCAGTTCCTTTTCGCCGTCGCCTTCAAAGGTAGCGCCGAGCCACTCGGCCAATTCGCGAACCCGCATGACGTTATGATACAGTTTTCATGCCCATCGACCCCTCCGCCATAGTTGCGCCCACCGCCCGCATTCATCCCGATGCCGTCGTCGGGCCCGGCGTCCACATCGGCGAATTCTGCGTGATCGAAAGCGACGTCGTCATCGGCGCCGCATGCCTTTTGGAGCCCTACGTCTACATCAAGCGCTGGACGACCCTGGGCGAGCGCAACCGGATTTCGGCGGGCACGGTTTTGGGGACCGATCCCCTCGACAAGAACTTCACCGGCGAGCGCAGCTACCTGAAAATCGGGGACGGTAACACGATTCGCGAGCACTACACCGTTTCGCGCGGCACCAAGCCGGAGTCTGTCACCGAGATCGGCCACGATAACTACATCATGACTTCGGGACACATCGCGCACAACTGCACAATCGGCAATAACACGGTGATTGCGAGCTGTGCGCTGGTCGCGGGATATGTCGAAGTGGAAGACCGGGCGTTCATCTCCGGAGGCGTGGTGATCCACCAGTTTTCAAAGATCGGGCGCCTCGCAATGATCGGCGGCAATACGCGCGTCAACAGCGATGTGCCGCCATTCTTTCTGTATACCGGATTCAATGTCGAGGCTAAAGGTCTGAACCTGGTGGGGCTGAAACGCGCGGGCTACAAGGCGTCGGACCTGAGCACGCTCAAGAGGGCCTACCAACTGTTGTATCGCTCCGGCTTGAAGCTGCAGGAAGCGCTGGCGAAGATTGAGACGGAAATCCCCACGCCCGACACGCTGCATCTGGTCGATTTCATCCGCCGCAGCGAGCGCGGCATTTGCCGCGAGTGACGCTTCCAATCAGAGCCACAACTACTGACACCGCGGGTTGACAGACGAAAGCGTCTGTCCCACATTTCGCCCACCGGCCAAACTCGGCGCTACCATAGAAAACATGGATCGCTTTCCACTGGGATTCAACACGTATTCAGTTCGCGCCATGCGCTGGCAAGACCTCAAGCTGCTGGAATATGGCGCCAGCCTCAAGCTCGACGCGGTCTATCTGCAGGATTCCATCGACCCGTTGAATAACGATCCGGCCCATTGGAAGGCGCTCAAGGAGACGGCTGCGCGCCTGGGTCTGGAGCTCAATGGCGGCGACGCAGGCGCCCTTCCGCGGACGCCCGACGGAATGAACGCCACCATGCAGAGACTGCGCGATGGCATCCGGCACGCTGTGGGCATCGGCTCGAAACTGGTGCGGTTTCGCGTTGCCGGCGACCGCGCCAGCCTTCCGCCCGGTCCCGTGGAAAAGACCATGGAGACCATGATCCAAACGCTGCGCAGCGTGCGCGTCGAGGCGATGGACGCGGGCGTAAAATTCGCCATCGAGAATCATAAGGATCTCTATTGCTGGCAAACGCGCCAGGTGATCGACGGGGCCGGCAAGGAATTTGTGGGCTCTTATCTCGATACCGGAAACCCGGTCTTCGTGATGGAAGATCCGCTCTCCACGGTGGAAACGCTGGGGCCTGTCGCCGTGATGCTGCATCTGCGCGATTCGGTGGTTTTCGAATCGCATAACGGCGTCGCCGTGCAGTGGGTTCCGCTGGGCGAAGGTGTGGTGGATTTCAAAAAGATTATCGCCAAGGCCAAGGAAGTGTGCCCGCCCATAGCCGTGTACAACAAGCCGATCACGGGCCGCCCGCCGCAAGTGCTGGCGATTTACGACCCCGAGTTCATGAAAAACTGGAGCGATATGAGGGGCGCGGACCTGGCGCGTTTCATGGCTCTGGCCAAGCGCGGCCACCCGTTCGAGGGCCCTATGGTGATCGAAGACGTGCCCGGCAAGATCGCCGAACCGCTGGCAGCGGCGCTGCAATACCAGCAGGTGGAACATATGGAGCGCGGCGTAGAATACGCGCGAAAGGTCTTGGGCTTGGGGTTGAAGGGCTAAGTGGGACCAGCCTCCCGGCCGGTCGACGCGCCGCAGGCGCGTGCAGCAGGCGCGCTCAGCAGACCGACCGGCCGGGAGGCCGGTCCCACTTAGCGGTACAGCCGGAAGATGCGCTCGGGTGAAATAGCAACGCGGCGCCGGTTGGAATCGAGATACTCGATCATCTTAGGCATGCCGGCGCGGACCGCCTCGGGCGAATCCTGGTCGCCGATCACCAGGACGAAATCGATGGGCGCCGGCAAGCTTCGATTCAACCAGGCGAGCGATTCCACACTGCCGCTATCGGGACCCTCCATCGCCCAAAGTCCGGATTGCCAGCCTGGATCAATCGCCTTCTTAAACACCACCGGAAAGATTTTTGAGAGCGGCTCGTAGTCGCTCAGATCGACCAAGCGTCGCTGCGCGGCGGCCACGCCGTCAAGGTGAGCCAGCGGGTCCCTTCCAATGCCCTCGTAGCCGTATTGCTCCGCGGCGTGCGGCGTGGGATAGCGCAGTCGAACGAATGTGGACTTCGGTGGCATCTGGTTGGCGATCGACAAATAATCGGCGGCCGCGTTGCTCACGCGTTTGGCGATCGCCATCGAGTTCACCGCGTTTCCGGTGAGAAAGCATGCGACCCAGACCGCCGTAGCGACCCGCATCGGCCGCAGCCCCATCACGGAGCATGCCAGCAGCCCACCCAGCAGGAAAACCGCCCAGGAAAAGCGGATCTTCACCAACGAGCCTCCAAACCCGGCGTCGGGCGCCAGCAGGTAAGCCAGGAACGTCAGCAGCGTCGCGACGGCGAGCCCTCCGCGGACCGATGCCCACTCGCGCTTCCTCATCAGCAGAATTCCGGCGGCGATGTAGAACAGGAAGAACGACGAGAGAAGCGTCTGCGCCCCGGATCTTCCCGCACCGGTTTGGAAAACGTGCATGGGAAATTCGTTCCACGCCCACGCGATCTGCGGATTGATATGGGTCGGGGCGCCCGAGCTGAGATAGAGCCCGATGAGTATCAAGGCCGGCGCCACCGATGCCAGCGAAATGCCCAGTTCACGAAGGCGCGGCCAGGGTGGAAGAAAGCGGCGGCCAGTCCGCTCGGCGGTGGCGACTGGAACCGCCACGTTGATCCAGAAGGCCGTGGTGACAACCGTCACGACTGCGATCGCGGCCGGAATAATGTGCGTAAAGAATAGAACCACCAGCGCGGCTGCGAGGGCGGCAGCGCGCCGCAATCCAAGTCCGCCGGCGTGGCGAAAGTAGAAGCCAATGGCGAAGGCCATGAGGGCCATCCCCAGATAGAAATTGTAGAAGCCGAGCCATAGAAACCACGTTTGCACCAGGAAATTCGCCACTGGCGTCCAGGGACTGAAGCGGGGCGACAGCGCACGGCTGGCATAGCAGAAAGCCAGAAAGCCGGCCAGAATTGCGACGCTCGCGAGCGCCTGTTCGGCATGTTCGGGTCCGGCAATCCACTCGGAAATGGCGAGCAGGAAAGTGGCTGTGACGTTCGGGAGTATGGCGCGCTGGATGGTGTACCAAGGCGAATAGATGGAATCCCGGTGATGTAGCACCAGGTCCCGCGCGATGGTGGCGCCGTAAAGATGGGAGGGGCCATCCTGCGTCACGAAATAGGGCGCCGTCCAGGGGATGCTCATCTGCAACGCCAACAACGCGAACGCCAGCGTGGCCGGAAGATGCAGCCATGCTCTGGTGAGGACGTGTTTCATTGCCCGCTACAGCCTGCCCATTTCGCGGCGCTGATTGCCTGTCCCACATGGCGCTGAGTGTGCTCGGCGATATGCGTCAAGAGGCCGATGACTGTGGTTGGCAGACGCTGGCGGCCCACTTCGCGCGGCTGGGCGAGCGTTGCCGGATCGATCTGGCGCACCACTGCTTCCGCCTCGCGGAAAACACGATCGAGCTCGGCGAGAAGCGCATCGCGATCCGGGCCTGTTTCATGTTGGGCCTCGTGTCGTGCCTCGCGTGGGGCCTCGTGCTCGGCCGCCAGTGCCGCGAGCTGCTCCGGCGTCAACTGCTTCCCTTGCACGTAGGCCATCAAGCGCTCCGTGCTTCCGGCGATATGCCGCACGTGGAAGCCTACCGATCCGAAGCCGTGCGGCGTTGCCCAGAGCTGCTCATGGCTCAAGCCCGCGGTGTAACGCGCCAGATCTTCGCGCGCCTGCTGGAACGCATAGAGCACGGGCGCGGTGAGAGCGTGGGCGCCCTCAATTGGTCCGCGTAGCCAGGGTTCCGGGAGCGGGTGCATAGGTGAGATGCTGCTTCCTTCGAGTTCGATCTTTCCACGCGAGACGCACCGCTGCCAGCGCCACCATTAGAGCGGTTACCACAGCGAAGGCAAGCGTGGTTTGGGGAATCGAGAGGCCGCGCTTCCAATGCTTCACGATGTTTCCGTAGACTAGCATGACGTGGACCCAGTACACCAGCAGCGATGTCTGGCCCAGCGCCTGCATCCAGCTCCAGCGCGCCGACGCGCCGTACTCGGTCCATAGATAAGCGCTCGCCAACATAGCCAGCGAAATGCCGGTACGGATCAGCACCAGCGACGGACTGCTGCGCCAGAAATCGGGGGCGGGATAGATGGAAAACGGAATGTTGGCAAAATATTGCGCCGTGAAGATCAGCGCGAATCCGATCAGCGCGTACCATTGCATGAGCCGATCCATGTGCTCGGTTGGGGTCCGTTCGGCCGCTCGCTCGGCTGTTCGTTTAACGACGGCGCCGGCGGCCAGTCCGAAGCCTACATACGCGGCGCAAGGGAAGAAGGGAAAGCGCCCGCGGTTGGGGCCCGGCGCAAGGTATTCGACGACCAACTGCGGCGTTCCGCTCCAGCTCAGGCTTTCGATTACCGGCGCGAGCACCGCCACGGCCAGCGCACCGGCGAGCGCGAAACGCACGCGGTTCTTGCCGTCAAACAGCGCCGCCGCCGCGAAAGCGCCCATGGCCAGCCCCATGGAATTGAGAATATCCACCTTGGTGATTTCGGCGATCTCCGGACGCGGCATGCTCGCGATCCAGTTACAGATGCGGAAAGCGAATGCGATCGCCATAATGTAGCCGGCCCGGCGCAGCGCAACCAGCCAGCGACGCCAGCGGACCGGCTCGCGGCGCTCCAGGCTCTCCATCTGGAAGCCGAACGTCATGCCCGCCATGAAGAGGAACAGCGGCGCGGCCATGCCGCCTACGAACTGCGAGAGCACGTAAGGGCCGCCGTTGCGAACGTCCATCCGCGCGAAGGAGTTGAACGTGTGGCACTCGATCATGACCAGCACGGCGAGACCGCGCATCCAGTCGAGAAAGGGAAAGCGTTTCACGTTATTAAACCGTGGCGCACGCACTTTTGCGTGCAGCGTTCACAATCGTGTGAACACTGCTGCTTGCCGGCGCGAAAGATGCGTCCCCACGAGTGGGGACGCTGCACGCAGAAGTGCGTGCGCCACGGGATGATGCCACGGGATTATGATAACGCGCCCGTAATAGCGATTGGCCGTACCGGCGCGCCCGTGGCCCCGCGAAGCTTCATCGGCGCGGCGATGAACTGGAATTCGTAGACGCGCTCCGCCGCCAGTTCTTCCAGGTTCAGGCATTCGATTATGTGGATGCCGCTCTCCACCAGCAGATGGACGTGCACCGGCATCGCCGGGTCGGGCACTTTCTCAAACGCGACCGTGTCGGAGCCCGCTGCGAAAACGCCTTTGCCGCTCAACCAGCGCGCGCCCGCGATCCCCGGGCCCGGGCCGTGCACTTGCGAAATAAACTTGGCCGGATCTTCGAAATATTTCGCCCAACCGGTCCGCAGCAGCGCGACATCGCCGGGCTGCACCGCGACGCCGGTTTGCTCCAGATGCTCGGGCGTGATTACGAAATCGGGCGGCAACGCGTCCACGCCCGCGACGCGCGCGATGTCGAGCAGCACGCCGCGCCGCACGATCGGCGGGATGGTATCCACCGAATACTTCTTCAGGCCGCCGGTGTAGGATTGCACACCCGCCGCGTCCACGCCGCCGAACAATTTGCCGCCGCATGAGAAGTGGCACAACGCATCGATGTGCGTGCCCACATGGCTGCCCAGCGCGATGGCGTCCGACGAAGAGCTGCATCCGCCGGGGCCGATATATTCGCCGTGCTGCTTTACCAGGCCGAATAGAAACGGCGGATGCACGGGGTGGTGCGGCATCCCCGCGAAGTAGGGCTGGCCGAGGTCGTAGATCTTCATAGTCGGAACTCGAGCGGCATTTAAAATTTAAGTAACGCCCCGAACTGCATCACGCGCGGGCTGTAGTACATGGAGCTCATCAGCCCGAAGGTGGTCGAATTGATGAGCTGATCGCCCGGCCAGAAGGTGGCGTGGTTGATGGCATTGTAGGCATCCGTGCGGATATCGAGGCTCAGGCGCTCGGTGATCTGGATCCTCTTCTTCATGCTCATATCGATGTTGAAGGTCCACGGCCCATTGAACATGCGCCGCTGCAGCGTGCCCAGCGTGCCGGGACCGGGGTTATAGAAGACCTCGCCGGAAAACGGCGTGCCGTCCTGGTTCACACCCGTGCCGTCGACGGGATTGATGGCCGAAGGTGAAATCATCATGGGGCCGTTGCCGGTCATTTGATACTTCACGACGTTGAACAGCGCCGAACCGGACAGGCTGGTATCGGCGCCGTTGTAATACGACCGGCCGCCGGAGCTGCGATTGAGCGTGCCATATCCCGAAAGAATGGAAAACGGCGAACCCGATTGCCACACCATCACGCTGCCGAAAATCCAGCCGCCGATCACGCGGTCCAGCGGACCGAAATGCGCAACGTGTCCCTTCCCGAACGGCAGCTCGTAGAAGCCGTCGGCCTTGATCATGTGCCGGAGATCGAAGTTGGCGACCGACCGGTCCAGCTTGGGATTGTTCACGTCCAGAAAGTTCTGGAAGCGCGTCGAGGAGTCGCCGTCGGCATCGCTCAGCACCTTGGAAAACGTGTAGTTCGCCTCAAAGCTGAGCCCCGAACGCGTGCGGTGGCGCGCCTCGAGCTGCAGCGAATTGTAAGTGGAGTTGGAATAGTTAGTCAGCATATCCGCCCCGACGGCGTACGGATTGGCGAAGAAGTTGACCTTGCCATTCAAACCGTTGGTTTGATAAAGATATGCCAGATCGGCGACTTGTCCGGTTTGGATCTCGTTGCGCACATCGGCGTTGCTCAGGTCGCCGCCACCCACGAGCAGCGGAAAAACGGTGAGCTTCTGGCTGCCGGGAATGGACGCGTTGTAGGCCGGATTGAAAGTGCCGGTCTGCGCTTGAGCCAGATTGCCGTTGCTCAGGGCGCGGTCGAAATCCTGCAGGAAACCAGAGGCGTTGATGTTGATCTGGTTGACGTCGAATGCCCGGTACTCGCCCACGCCGTGGTTGCCAACGTAGCGCGCTTCGAATACCGTACCCTTCACATCGTGCTGGATGCCAATGGAATATTGCTGCACATAAGGAGTGCGCAGGTTGGGGTCGACATATCCCAAGACGTTGAACGGATCGTTGGCGTAACTGGCGGCTTCATTGGTCGGTATCTGGAACTGCGGAACCTGGATGGGCGTCAGGCCGGTGGAAGCGCGGTCGGAAAGGCCGGTGCCGGCTGCGAATCCCTGGATGCCGTCATTGGCTTCCAGCATGTTTTCGGGCGCGAGAATATTCGCGTCGTTGACGTAGAAGATGGAGTAGCCGCCGCGCACGGCTGTTTTGCCGTCGCCGAAAACGTCCCAAGCCAGGCCGATATTGGGCGCGAAATCATGCAGGTCATGGCGATACCACGGCGTGCCCACCGATGAGCCGACATAATTCACGGTGGCGTTTGAGAGCAGCGTCTGCACCGCAGTCCCTTGGAGCACAGGTTCAATCTCCAGCGAATTGGCCTCATTGACCACGCCCGGCAGATCCCACCGGAAGCCCAGCGTGACGGTCAGGCGCGGCGTAATCTTCCACTTATCCTGAATGTAAAAGGCAAAATCGGTGACCCGGAAATGCCGCAGATAGGGCACGCCGGGAACAAAACCGGAGGTACGGCTGGCGATGTTGAAGGTCTCGCTATAGCCATCCACATAGCCGCCCAGAGTGGCCAGCAGTTGATTGGCGTTGGCTAGGTCGGTCTGGCTGATACCGGGCAGATCGTGCGTGGTAAGCGCCGGTTGGCCTTCGCCCATGGCGAGCGAATAGGTAGCCTCGGTCCCCGAAAAATCAATCGAGCGTACGCGGATCTGCTGGGAATGGAAGCCGAACTGGATATAGTGGTTGCCGCGCTGATAAGCCGCGTCGTCGGCGATGGTGAAGGTATCGGTATTGCGGCCCTGCGGCAGAAACTCGTTGACCGGATCGGAAAAGGATTCGCCGGTGAGCAGGTATGAGCCAAAACTCTGCGACGTATTGAAATATGCGTCGGTGATGTTAAAACCGGCGCGGAATTCGTTGGTAATCCGCGGCGACGGGGTCCAGCGCCACGAGGTGGAAAGAAATTTGGCGCCGGTGGGATTGCTGACCTTGGGAATCAGCGAATAGTCGTTTTCCAGGTCGGGGCGGTCAGAGTTATCGCGATTCCAGGCGAAGGACGCGCTCAGGGCGTTCGAGGTATTGACGTCGTAATCGAGACGCATGGTGGCGTTATCGCGGATTTCGTTGGAGCGCTGATCGAAACGGTATCCGGCAGTGTTGAGTCCGTCGCCCACCAGGTTGTTGTTGATGTATTGCGGACCGGGAACCTGGTTGAGCAGCTTCTGCATCACCGGATCGATCTGCGTCAGGCCGCGCAGAGACAAGAGGTTTTTCGAAGCCTCGTTGCATTTGACGCCGGGAGTGATGGTGGCGTCGAGGCAGTAAGTGAAGATTCCCTGGCGCGCGGTCGAGGTCAGGATGGTGTCTTCCTGCGGAGTTTGCGAGTGCGTCCTGACGAATTCGTAGTTGTCGTAGAAGAATAGCTTGTCCTTCTTAATGGGGCCGCCGATGGACGCGCCGCCCTGGTTCTGGTTCAGAAACGGCAGCGCGACCCCCGCCTGGTTATTAAACCAGTCGTTGGCGGAAAGCGCGTTGTTGCGGTTGTACAAGAACACCTCGCCGTGAAACTGGTTGGTGCCGGAAGGCGTAGACATGGCCGTTTCGGTGGCGCCGCCGGAAGCCGCCGAATTGCCGTTGGAACTGACTATAGTCATCTGGCGCACCTGCCCCAACAGAAGCTTGTTGGGCAAGTAGTCCAGCGCGTTATCGCGGATGTAATTGTCCTGCACATTGATGCCGTCGAGAGTTACGTCCGAGTATGAGGTGCGCAGCCCGTTGATGACGGTGTAGGAGTTTCCGGGCGCGACCACGCCTGCCTGCGTCTGGATGACGGAAAGCGCGTCGCGGTCCAGAATGGGCAGGTTGTTGATCTCTTCCATGCTGATGGTTTGCGAGATTTCGGCGTTGTCGGTCTGGACTCCCTTGGCGTCGCTTTTGACCTCGACGCTCATGCTCACGGAGGCCAGCTGGAGCTTGATCCGGGGCATGGAGGTTTCGCGGGCGGGGTCCACCGAGACGTTGTTGAGCGTAGTCTTGACGAACCCGGTGGCGACGACGACGAGGTCGTAATAACCCGGCCGCACGCCGATGAAATGGTAAAGCCCGTCGGCCGAGGTTTTACTGGTGAGCAGGGGCTTTTTGCCGCCCACCATGAGTAAATCCACTGCGGCGCCGGGGACGGCGGCGCCGGAAATATCCACCACGGAACCGGTTATGCGTCCGTCGATTTGGGCGAACGCCGGAAATATTTGCAACGAAACAAGCAACAACAGAGACCCTTTGAAGCACCGCATGGATATATTGAACCACGCAGGGGCAAAAAGGTTACGCGCAAATCGTAGGGGAGACCACGGAGGCTGCTTCCGAGACGTTTCAGGGGATTCCGGTGAGTAATTAGGCCCTGGGCTACGAACTAAACAGATGATGATATCGTAAAGTCACTCCCAGGCATGCGCTACGCCGATCTCGCCGTCATCCTGGCCTACCTGGCCGGAATCACCTGGTTCGGAGCCCGCTTTCGCTCCAGCCAGAAGAGCCTGCGCGATTATTTTCTGGGCGGACGGAATGCCCCATGGTGGGCCATCAGCCTATCCATCGTCTCGGCCGAAACCAGCACGCTGACCATCGTGGGAACCCCGGCCCTGGCCTTCACCGGCAACATGGGATTCCTGCAAATCGTGCTCGGCTACCTGCTGGCGCGCATTGTCATCTCGGTCCTGTTCCTGCCGCAATACTTCCGCGGCGAGATGTTTACCGCTTATGAGCTGATGCGCCGCCGGTTCGGCGAGCGCATCCGCAAACTCACGGCTTCTATATTCCTGGTCACGCGCGCGCTGGCCGAAGGGGTCCGCGTCTTCGCTATCTCGCTGGTGATTTCCATCGTGCTCGGGACTGGCGAGATGACGTCCATCGCGCTCATCGTTCTACTTACGCTGTTCTACACTTTCGAGGGCGGCATGACCGCGGTCATCTGGACCGATGTTGTGCAGATGAGCCTCTACGTGTTAGGCGCGGTGGTCAGTTTCTTCGTGATCCTGGGGAAGATCCCCGGGGGGTGGGCGCACGTTGCGGCCGTTGCCGGCGCCGCCCACAAATTCACGATATTCGATTTCCGTTTTTCCCCCGACATGGCATTCTTCTCGCGCACCTACACCTTTTGGGCCGGATTGGCCGGCGGCTGCTTCCTCACCACCGCGACTCACGGCACGGACCAGCTCATGGTGCAGCGCCTGCTGAGCGCGCGCAATGAAAGCGAGAGCCGAGCCGCTCTGATGGCGAGCTGGGTGGTGATTCTCATCCAGTTCACGCTGTTTCTGCTGATTGGGATTCTGCTCTTCGTTTATTATGGCGACGCGCACCTTACCGCGCCGGCGCAATCGGACCGGCTCTATCCCGAGTTCATCTGGAACAATCTGCCGGTGGGCGTCGCCGGGCTGCTGATCGCCGCAATTCTGGCCGCCGCCATGGCCAATCTGAGCGCCGCTCTGAACTCGCTCTCCTCCACCGTCGTAGTGGATTTCTTCCACAGCGGTTCGCTGCGCCTGGCCCGGAGCGCCACCATAGTCTGGGGCCTGGCGCTGCTTGCGATCGCGATTGTCTTGCGCCACTCGAAATCGGTGCTGGAGGCAGGGCTGACCATTGGATCGATCCCGGCCGGCGCTCTGCTCGGCGTATTCCTGCTGGGCATATTGACGAAGAAGCCCAGCGAGATGGCCGCCATGGTTGGCGTGGCGGTCGGCCTGACGACCATCCTTCTGGTCCGCTTCGAAACGCCCATCGCCTGGACGTGGTACGTGATGATCGGCACAGTGGCCACTTTTCTCGCAGCCCTTGCCGCGTCGCTAAGTAGGACAGGCCTCCTGGCCTGTCTCGGCCGTGACCCCGAATCTGAAAGCCCCGCCGCTAAAGGAGACTAATGGAACTACGACGCGATCTGGGGATGGGCGCCGCGATGTCGATCGTGATCGGCACCGTCATCGGCAGCGGAATATTCCTGGTGCCGCACGATATGATCGCCCGCGTCGGCGCGCCAGGGATGGTCTTCTTCATTTTCGTCTTTGGCGGTTTGCTATCGCTCGCGGGAGCCCTCAGCTACGCCGAGCTGGCCGCCGCACTGCCCGAAGCCGGAGGCGAGTACGTGTATCTGCGGGAAGCCTACGGACCGATGTGGGGCTTTATCTATAGCTGGACCCAGATGTGGGTGGCAAAAAGTGGATCAATTGCCACATTAGCCACCGGATTCTTCCTGTATTTAGCCAATTTCTTCCCGCCATTGGAACAGGTATTCCTGAAACTACCGCTTCCATTGGGGCCGAACGGGACGCCGCTCGAGGTCAAATATGGACAGCTTTTCGCCGTGGCTCTAATTCTGGCCTTGGGCGCGCTGAATTACTTTGGAGTAAAGCTGGGAGGCGATGTGCAGATCGCCGTAACGGTGGTAAAAGTAACTCTATTCTGCGCGATTATCGTCGCCGGTCTGTGTTTCGGACACGCCCACGCGCCAGAGGCGGACGTTGTCGCGCCGCTCACCACGGCGGGCTTCTTCGCGGCGCTGGTAGCCGCGCTTTGGGCTTATGACGGGTGGAACAACGTCAGCATGGTGGCTTCGGAGATCCGCGATCCGCAGCGCAATCTTCCACTGGCTTTAATCGGCGGAACCTTAGCGGTAATGGCGATCTATCTATTCGCGAATTGGGCCTATTTCCATGTTCTGACAGCGGCCCAGGTGGCGGCGAATCCGCGCGTGGCGGGAGAAATGATGCGCCAGGTGTTGGGAAACGCGGGCGCCAACGCGGTTTCCGTCGCCGCCATGATCAGCATTTTCGCGGCGCTGAACGGGTCTATCCTGACCGGCTCGCGCGTGCCTTACGCGGCCGCGCGCGACGGCTATTTCTTCCACGCCGTGGCCTATGTGAGCCCCCGTTTCCGCACGCCGGGCGTATCGATTCTTGTGCTTACGGTCTGGGCGTCGGTACTGATCGCGCTTTCGGGTGGATTCAAGGAGCTGTTCACCTACGTGATCTTCGCCAGTTGGATTCTCTACGGAATGGCCACCGCGGCGGTGATCGTGCTGCGGAAAAAGCGGCCTGAATTGGTACGTCCGTACCGGACGATTGGATATCCATTTGTTCCAGTACTATTTGTATTGGTTGCCATTTTGCTAGTGATATCAACGCTCAGGGATTCTCCCTGGGAATCCATCAAGGGAATAGTAATCATTCTTGCTGGACTTCCGTTCTATTACTACTGGAAGCAACGTCGCATGTACTAACGTTCACCGGCGAGCATGGTATATCCGAGAATTTTACGCTTATTTTAAAATATTCACTTGAAATCGAAACTGCATTCGGGCGAGAATAAATAATGCATGTGGACTCTTAAGTTAGATTCCACGTTGGTTTTTTTGTCCGCGCAGCCGGGACTGCTGCGGACGCCGGGAGGGAACGGAAAATGGATGTAAGTAAGATTCTTGCGGAGTTGCAAGAGGAGAGAGCCCAGATTGAAGAGGCCATCGTGAGTCTTGAAAAGCTGGCGCGCGGACGCGGCACGCGACGGGGCCGGCCTCCGGCTTGGTTGGCAGACACGGAGGCCCCTAAGCGCCGTGGCAGACCGCCGGGCAGCAAGAACAAACCCGCCGCAGTCGCGACGGCCGGCACTGCAGTCGCTGTGTAGGACAGGCCTCCTGGCCTGTCATTTTTGGATCGATTCCGACGAAGACAGGCCAGGAGGCCTGTCCTACACTTAGAGTTTTTGCGGCGCCGACCCCAGTTTGACCTGGATCTTTTCCAGCCGCCCACTCCGCGACACGGTGAACTCGATCATATCGCCGCCGTGTTTCCGGTTCATGATGCGCTTCAGCAGGTCGGCATCCTGGACCGGCTGGCCGTCTATGGCGACAATCAAATCCCCGCCGATTCCCAACGGATAGTTGCCCACAATCACCGTCTGGCGCGGGCCCCGCAGACCGGCCGCATCCGCCGCCGATCCGCGCTCCACTTGCTGAATCAGCAAGCCGCTGCGTTTCGGCATCTCCAGCATCTCCGCCAGATCGTCGGAAACGTAAACCTCCCTGATACCCAGCGTGGGCGGCGATACATGGCCGCTCTTCTGGTACCCCTCCAGCATCGACTTCGCCCGGTTGATGGGCATGGCGAATCCGATTCCGATATTGCCCTGCGATCCCAGAATCGCCGTGCTGATGCCGATCACATCGCCGTGGGAATTGAGCAGCGGACCACCGCTGTTGCCAGGATTGATGGCGGCATCGGTTTGGATCATCCCCTCGAGCGGCTGGTTGTTGTCCTCCGTCTGGATGCTGCGGTCGAGCGAGCTAACCACGCCGGTGGTCAAAGTGCCGCCATACCCGAATGGATTCCCGATCGCCAGCACTTTCTGCCCCACCACCACATTGTCGGAATCGCCCAGATGCAGCGAGGGCAGCTTGCCGCCGGTTTCGATTTTGATCAGCGCCAGGTCGTGGCTTTCATCGATGCCCAGCACTCTCGCCTTGTAAAACTTCTTGTCGGACAGCGTCACCGTGAGTTCCTTCGCCTCGCGGACTACGTGGTTATTGGTAAGAATCTCGCCATCCGCGCTGATGATGAAACCGGAACCGGCGCCCTGTACCGGGTACAACTCCATAAACCAGTTCTGTCGATACGTCTTCGAAGTGATGTTCACCGTGGCGCTGTGGGCATCGCGGTAAACATCGATATTGTTCTGTTCGTCGGCGGTGTAGGTGGATGCCGCCGCAGCCGGACCGCTCCAGATCGGGCCGCTCGACAGCGAACTCGGCGAATGCACCGGCGCCAGCCGCAGCACGGCGAAAAATGCCGCTATGATCGCCAGACTCCAAAACAGGGTTCGCAACACTCTCATACTTCCATTCTCCGCAATTCCTCAAAGACCGTGCGAGTCTGCCGCAAAGTGTCTTCCTTCGTCCCGGACGTATCTATGACGAAATCGGCGTACTTCCGTTTCTCGTCGAACGGCATCTGGCGGTCGATGCGCGCGCGGATATCGGCTTCCACCGATCCCTGACGGCGCATGGCCCGCTCGATTTGCTGCTCCTGAGCGCAGAATACCAGAATCAGCTTGTCGAAGCGGCGATAGCTGCCGGTTTCGATCAGGATGGCCGCCTCCACCACGACGATGCCATGCGGCTCGCGCGTAAAGAATTCGGCCGTCAGCGCCTCTTCGCGGCGGATCACGGCGGGATGCACGATGGCATTCAGCCGCGCCAGCTTCCCGGCGTCCGCGAAAACCAGCGCAGCCAGGCGGGCGCGGTCGATTTCCCTGCGATCGATATACGTGGAATCGCCAGAGCCGCCGGCCGCCAGAATCTCCTCGCCAAATTCGCGCGTCACGTCCGCATACGCTTCACCGCCGGGCGCGAGAACTTCGTGGCCGATCTGGTCGGCTTGAATCACAAAGCAGCCATAGCCCGCCAGCGCCTCGCCGACGAAAGACTTGCCGCACGCGATGCCGCCCGTCAACCCAACCTTCAACATAATCCGGCCCGGCGCTCGGCCGATTCGACAGTGTTCGCCATCAGCATGGCAATGGTGAGCGGACCCACGCCTCCCGGCACGGGCGTATACGCCGAAGCCTTTTCCGCCATGGCGATGGGATCGACGTCGCCCACCAGCACGCTGCCGCGCTTTTCCAGAGCCGCCAGCTTTTCCGGTGAATTGCGGAAGATGCGTGCGACATCTTCGCGGCGGTCGAGACGATTCATACCGACGTCGATCACGGTGGCGCCGGAGCGGATGAAATCGCCGGTGATCATGGCCGCGCGGCCGATGGCGGCGACCAGAATATCGGCTTCGCGGCAAATCGCGGCGAGGTCCGGCGTCTTCGAGTGGCAAATCGTGACGGTCGCGTTTTCGTGCAACAGCAGCAGCGCCACCGGCTTGCCGACGATGTCGCTACGCCCAACCACCACGGCGCGTTTACCGGCGATGGCGATGCCGTGGCGCTTCAACAATTGCAGAATGCCGGCTGGCGTGCAGGCGCGCGGACCGGGCAACCCGGAGGCGAGCCGTCCCACGTTGCAGGGGTGAAATCCATCGACGTCTTTCTCAGGAGCGACGGCCAGCAGAATGCGCCTGGCATCGACTTGCGGCGGCAGCGGAAGTTGGACCAGAATGCCATCGATATCGCGGCTCCCGTTCAATTGCTCCACGGCGGCGAGCAGTTCATCGGTAGTTATGGTCTCTGGCGGCGTGAGCGATTCCGAGTATATGCCCAGCTGGTGACAGGCTTTGATTTTGCCGCGCACGTAAATCTCGGATGCCGGGTTGTGGCCGGCCAGAATCACCGCGAGTCCCGGCGGCCGGCCGCTAGCGGCAAGAGCTTCCACGCGCGGCTTTAGCTCATTGAGGATTTGCTCTCGAACGCGATTTCCGTCCAGAATCAGCGGCATCCATTCAATGATAGCCGCCAGGGCCGCGCCGGCTCGTCTGCGAGTCGGCCACTCTCCGCGATCGAGGGCGTGAAGATGAGGTCGGGCAGGCTCACGGTAGTGTAGACGCGATCACCCGAAATCACGGCGGCTGCGGACCGCGAAGGGCGCTATGGCTTACCACGGTGACGCGGCGCTCGCAAGAGTTCGGCATTCGCATGGCATTGGGGGCAATGCGGCTAGTGAGCCGGCTGCACGATTGGCTGCCCCACCTACCGGATTATGTCGAGGTCTTTGCCGTAGATAATCTCGCCCGTGTACCGCTCGCGGATCTCCGCGATTACTTCATCCGCGGTCTCACCCATCGGCAACTGATGGTAGAGCACCAGCTTCTTCGGCTTGACTTCCGCCGCTAGCCTGCCCAAATCTGCGCCCGATGTGTGAAATGCCGCGTGATACTTGCGCCAGTCCGGCGTACGCTTCGCCAAACCTGCGGCTGAATAGACCTCGTGGACCAGGATGTCGCAGCCCGCAGCGGCGCGCGCTAACTCCGGGCTGTAAGTGGTGTCGCCGGAAAATACGACAGTCTTATCGGTCGCTTCGAAACGGTATCCGTAGGCGTGCTTCCACGAACCGTGCCGCACCGCAATGGCGATGACGCGCATTCTATCGTCGCGGTATATTTCGCCGGGGTTCACATCGTGCGCGTGGACTATGTAACCCTGCGGAACGGCCGGTTCCAGTCCGTGGAGGCGAATGTTCATGTCCTCCTTCCATGCCTTCATCACGTGCGAAGTCATGGCGCGCATTCCCGGTGGGCCGTAAATTTCGAGAGGCGATACGCGGCCGGTGACCGCGGGCGTGAAGATGAGGTCGGGCAGGCCCACGGTATGGTCGGAATGCAGGTGCGTCACGAATGCGCGCGTCAATTGCCGCATCTCAATGCCTGCTTGCGCCGCGCGGCGAACTACACCCGGGCCGCAATCCACAATGTAGACGCGATCTCCTGAAACCACGGCGGCTGCGGGACCCATGCGGTCCGGCTCGGGATTGGGGTTACCCGTGCCGAGCAAGATCACGCGAGTATCCTGCGCGAAGGCCGCGGCGCACTGCAGCGCGATGGTAATAACGACGGTAACAACGACAACGGGAAGGCGGGTCATGCCTCAACCGCTGCGCTACGCGTAGTGCCGCAGCAGGCCCGTGTAAGCGATCTGCAGGAATTGATCGGGCTTGGCGCCTTTGCTGAAGCGGTCGTCGAAATCCTTGGTGGGCGCGGCGGCGGCCACGTCTTGCGCGGTCATGCCTTGCTTGCGCATCGTCTCGAAGCGGTCGTGAACCGCCGTGAGCATGTCGCGGCTGGCCTGCAAATCCGACTTCGTTCCCATCGGCCCATGGCCGGGAATGATGCGCGTCTGCGCGTCGCCCACCTTCAGCAGCGCATCGCAAGCCGACGCCATGCCGCCGATCCATCCGCCAGTGGAGTAATCGATGAAGGGATACGTGCCGTTGAACAGCAGATCGCCGGTGTGCAGCACGTTCGGGCCGGGAAAGAACAGGTAGGCATCGCCATCGGTGTGCGCCGGCGGCACCACGCCGTATTCGATTTTCTCTTTGCCGAAGGTGAGTTTGCCGGCCTTGGTGAAGGTCTGTGCAGGCAGTCCCTCGGGCTTTAGCGGCTCGACGACGCGGTTCAGCGCTTCCATGGTCACCTTTTGACTAAGCCACTTCTTAGAGTTCGCATGCGCGACGATTTTCGCGCCGCTCTTGCCGAGCGTTTCGTTGCAGCCCACATGATCCAGGTGCCAGTGAGTGTTGAACACCATCCGGAACGGGTGCGAATCCACCTGCGCGGAAACGGCCTGGAGCAACTCGGCGGAGCGCTCCGCCAATCCGCCATCCACCATCATCAGGCCGTCATCGGAAATGACAATGGCGACATTGCCGCCATCGCCTATCAGCACCGCGAGGCGGCTGGAAAGCTTGGTGGCCTTGATGGGCGCGGGCGTCTGCGAGAAGAGAAACGAAGCGCCAGGGGGCGCTGCGATTAGGGCGCGGAGAAAATCTCTGCGATTCGGCATGAGTCTGAGATGAAGGTTAGCATGCCTGAACTGGCTGGAAGCCACGTCGCCCGCCGGCGCGGCGCGCCCTTTCGGATGTCCGGGAAAGACCTCCGAAAGAAACTTGACGCGGGATGAGGGAATTTTCGCTCCGCTGTCGCTGATGCCAGCAGAGGTTACAAGAACATGAAAATCGTTTACACGGAACAAGCACTGGTTCGCGTCTGGCGCAATGTGAAGGTTCTTGGAAAGGTCCCTACATCGCATTTCGGGCATGCCGCGGTGACCGTATTTGGTTCGGGCGTCAAGACCACGGACGCCGACGAGCCGCACATGCAACACATCAGCTTCTGGCCCGGAAACGGCGGGGCGAGCATCGGCACGGCTTTCCAGGACACAACGGCCCGTTTTTCCGATGGCTCAATGGGTGACAGAGTCAGCGAAATGAATAAGCTGACCGCCATCCGCCTGGAAGTGGGTTATTGCAAAGCCAACGGCATTGGCTATCCTTCCGGGTGGGACCAGGCCCTTTTGGAAGCTAACAAGCCGCCGCTGGCCAAACCCAGGCAAGGGCAAAAGCAGTTATTAGATCCGACGACCAATATGGCCGCGACTGATGCCAGTTACACCTATCGGTTAAGGAACGGAGCGGAAGTCCCTGTACCTATCTATTCGCAAAGTCCACAGGCCAAGTTCTTTCTGCCCGGCCTAAGGGCAAAGGGCGCGCACTGGGGTCTCAACACAACACGCATGGCTGATTGGTGGATCGGGTTCCAAAAAACCAACGCGCAGTACCGTGCGTTCAGCGCGGAGAACAACTGCGTGGGAGTCGCTTTGCAAGGCTTGGCGGCAGGCGGAGCGAGCGCCATTGCCAAGCCTCCGGCCGTTCGGTTCTACGGCCAGCCGGTCCAGGTGGAGGCTTATGCAAGGGAACTGGAGCAACAGTTTGCTCATCTGCAAGGCTTGACGAGAGTCCTCGATGTCAGCATCCGCAGCCATCACCTCGCGCTAAAGCCGGTATCTCCCGACCAACTCGGCGATGGCATCTGGAGGTTGGACCCATGGAAAAAGGCGAGCGCTTTAGGCATCTTGTATCAACGTAGCGGAACCATCCAGGAGATCGACCAACAGTTAGACATGTTTCAAAAGCTGACTTGGAAATACGCGTTCCCGGAACGCTACGACGCGTTCGTCAAACTGTTCCTCGCGGTAGTCAAGCACCGGGAGGAAAAGCAAGACAGCAAGCGCTCCGAAGCCGTGGCGCAGTTAGGGTCGCAGATTCTGGATGTGTTGGCCGGGGGCAGGTTCTACGACGGCTATAAACCGATGGCAGCGTAAGTCGCGCGGGAGACCTGGGTGGGACGGGCCTCCTGGCCTGTCTCTTTCGTGCCGCCGGACAGGCCAGGACGTCTGTCCCACTGTTTGCTCCCTCTTCCTCACGAATCGCGCTTGTCTCGTGTAAGCGCAGAAGTATCGTATAAAATACGCAATGAAGTTCGGGACAATGATACTCGAGGAGGAAACGCAAATGAAGATGCTGCAACAAGGTCCGCTTTCGGCGATTATCGTCATGTCAACGTGCGCGCTGGCGCTGGCGCAGCCGCCCGCAGCGGGACGGGGCGCCGCGGCGCCGCGCCCGGTGTTTTCGGTAACCAGTACGGCGTGGCCGGATGGCGGGGAGGTTCCCATGAGAAACGCCGGCCGCGGCGAGAACCAGTCGCCGGCGTTCGAGTTCCACTGGAGCCTCAGTACGAATCCTGGCGCCGCGCCGGAGAGTCTGCAAAGCTACGCCGTGATTTTTCACGACGTCGAGAATTCCACCAACAAGACTACAGTCGACACGCTCCACTGGACGGCGTTCAATATTCCCGCGACAGCCAAAGGGCTGCCGGAGGGACTGGGGTCGGGCGATCTGCCCGACGGAACGCGGAACGGTCCGGGCATTACGGCGCGGGGAGGGAATCCACCGGCCTATTTTGGGCCTGGCGCCGGGCGGGGGCCCATCCATCACTACGTGTTCGAATTCTATGCGCTGGATACGAAACTGGATTTGCCGGCCAACACGACGCGCGAGGATCTGCTGAAGGCGATGGACGGCCATGTGATTGGCAAGGCGGCGTGGTTCGGCCGCTTCCACGCGCCGCCGCAATAGACCAAGAAGGAGCGTATCATGCGCATACTCACTGCCTGTTCGCAGCGATGTGGATCGCGATACTGATCCCGAGACCGATGGCATTCCAGGCGCCCGGTCAGTCCACCAACAAGAAGGTCACGTTGGTGACGGCCGGGATTCGATTCGCCGGATTCTGTTCAACGACAAGGGCACGACGAAGACACTGCTCCAGCTTAGCGGCCTGGTGATCACCTTTACATCGCGGCCCTCGAAGTTCACGTCATCGTTGAGACCAATCGAATTGGGCGCCGCCGCCACATCCGTGAAGATGTGATTGTTGTCCCGATAGTATTCGTAATCCGGGTAAGAGACTTGATCGATGGCATTGCCAGCCGAGCGGGTGTAGACCATCAGCAGGCGGTTGGGCGCCGGTGCGGCGGGAGGCAGGATCAGAATAGTGTTCGAGACACTCAGTCCAATGATGCCGAGAGCCATGGCGATGGAGAGGGAAAAAGTGGAGATAGCAGTGAGCTCCAGTGACGGCCCAGCGTGCGCACAGATCGGAGGGTCGCTAGCATGGTGGGCTCAGTGTGGCACGCCGGATACCAGGAGCAATGCCTGACTGAGATCAAGCAGTTGCTTCGAGAACTAAGTGAGGCTGGCGCACGGATGTGCTAGCGGTCCACAAGAGCCGGCTTAGCGGTGGCGGCACATTACGCTTTGCCAAGCTGGTGGAAGGCGTCGAGAGCCTGGTGCAGGCGGTCGAATATCCGATTCTCACCGATGATCCCAGTAAGGTGGTGCCGCTCCAAATCGGGCTTCAGATCCGATTGCACATGGGCGAGCACCAATTCCACTCCGGCGTTGGCCAAATCCTGGTGCAATTCCCGCACCATGCGCGCGGCGGTGTAGTCCACGCGGGTAATCGCTCCGGCATCCACCACCAGCCAGCGCAGCTTCGAAGGCGGCGGCCCTACCAGGCCCCGAACCTCGTCGGAAAATCGCCCGGCATTCGCGTAGAACAGCGCCGCCCCAAAGCGGTAAATCGCTAACCCAGGCTCGGTCATGGCGCCGGGAACCGCGGGGGTCAGCTGCCACAATCCCCCTTCGCCGCGAATCAGGACAGCAGTGTGCGGGTGATAGCTGTGCCGCACAACGCGGAGCAGCGACAGCACCATGGCGAGCACGATGCCCTGCTCTACTCCGACCAGCACCACAACGCCCATAGTGATCATTGCGAGCGCCCATTCGCCGGGGCTCTCGCGGCGAATGCTGTACATGCCGCGCAGGTTTACCAGCCGGATGGCCACAATAAACACGATCGCGCCCAGCACGCATTTCGGAAGATACTGCAGCGGGTGGGTCAGGAAGAGCAGCACCAGCGCCACCACCGCGGCCGTGGTAACGTGCGCCACCTGGCTCTCTCCGCCGGAGCTTTCCACCATGGCTGTTTGCGTGGGACTCCCATTCACTACGAACGTCCCGCTCAACGCCGCTGCCGCGTTCGCCGCCGCGAGGCCCACCAGGTCCGTGTTTTCGTCCAGTCGCTGATGGTGGCGCTCGGCGTAGACGCGCGCCGTGGCCGCGCTCTGCGCCACAATCATCACAAAGCACGATGCCGCCACAGGCATCAGCGTATCGACATCTTTCCAACTCACGCCGGGCAGGCCCAGATGCGGCAACCCGCCGGCTACCGGGCCGATGACGCCGATGCCGTGGCCCGCAAAATCCCACGCCGCACTGGCCGCGATCGCGCCCGCCACGGCGATCATAGGGGCGGGAACCTTGGGCGCAAACTTGCCGAGCGTGAGGACGCCCGCGACAACCGTCGCGGATAGGCCCAAAGAGGGCAAGTGGATCTGAGACAGATTGCCGAAGACCGCAGCCAGTTGGTTCACTGTCCCATGGGTGTAGATTTCGAGGCCGAGCATCTCTCCCAACACCGCAATCCCCACCTGGAACCCTACGCCGGTGAGAAAGCCCACCAGCACGGTCTGCGAGAGGAAGTCCGCGAGAAAGCCGAGCTTGAGCAGCCGCGCCACCAGCAGCATTCCCGCGGTCAGCAACGCCACCATTCCCGCCAGCGCCACGTACCGCGCGCTGGCCGCAGGCGCCATGGGTGCGACGCCGCCGGCCAGAATCGCCGCGGTTGCGGAATCGGCCGCCACCACCAGGTATCGCGACGAGCCGAACGTGGCGAACGCCAGCAGCGGCAGCAGCAGCGTGTAGAACCCCGTAATGGCGGGCGTGCCGGCGATGCTGGTATAGCCGAGCGCCTGCGGAATGTTCATGGCCGCCAGTTGGATTCCCGCCACGCAATCGCGGCCGGCCCTGGCGCGATTGAAGGGCCGCATGCCCCGGAAGAGACTCGGCCACTTCACGCGGCGAACTCCTGCAAGGCAGCGGCTCTCCGCGCGAGGGCGGCATTCTGCAAAGTAGCGGCTGCTGGCGCCACGGCCTTATGCACCGCTTGCAAAGGCAGCCTCGGCGATCGCGCCCCCGCACGTAAGCAATAGCAGGCCGGATTCCCGATTTCATTCATTCACGTCCATCTTCTCATTGCGGGGCGGACCCCTGGTCCGCGCGGGCCACGCGCTTCAATTGCCGGGCGCCGATGGGCTAGCTGCCGTGCGCATCTGGCGTGCTTGTGAAGGCTATACAAGCAGCCGCATTCGACGGTTCAAACTGGCGGCGCCGTCGAACGGCGAGTGGCGCGGCATCCGTGCCGATCATGTTCTGCAGAGGCTCCCACGCGACTTGTCGAAGGCTCGAAACCGAGCGCGCGCGGATCGCGGAATTTGGTCGCGCACACTAGTTTAGGTGGCGGCAAGGAATTCATGAAGGATCTCCAAGGCTGAGACTTATAGCGGATTTGGCGCGGTGAAGCCGCACAGAGGTAGCATGGCGTGGGCCGTTGACTCATCGGGAGGCGGGGCGGGATCGGGTAAGTTGTCGCTAAGCGGCTGAGCCAGCCGAACGAGGGCGCGCCGGACGTGGTAACACAGTATTCTCGGCGCACCATGCCAGCATGGACTTCGACTGTCTCCTACAGTTCGGTCAAACCGCTCACATCCAGCTGTTCTTACCTTCTTTTGTACTGATTATTCAGTCGCTGAACACGATGCGATCTTACAAATCGAAAATGCAAGAAACGGAGCCTTACTGCGGTCCGCCCTGACGCATTCCCTACGAACGCCCGAGCCGATTCAGGATCTTGTCGGCCGCCTCCACGCCGCGGTATTGCGCTTCTTCGAAAATCGAAAAGCCGCTCAGGTCGGAGTTCGCAAACACCAGTCTGGACCGCCCCTGCGCCAACTCGCGACGCTGCGGATCGAAGATCGACCCCACCACCGGTCTGGCCATAGCGTGTCCCATGCGCATGATATCGATGCGCGACACGCAACTCCGGATATCGGGGTGTACGCGTTCGAGGTCGCTCAGAATGGCTTCGCTCCAATAGTGCCAGTCCTTTTGCAGAAGCAGCGCGCGGTTTGCGGCCGGCGATCCCTCGGCCAGCGCCCAGTAGAACGTCCACACCGTGCGATCCACGTGCGAACGAAGCGTCTGGTGCGTGGCGTCCACATAGCCCAGCGTGGGTGAGTGGGCCACCACGTTGTCCCATGCTCTTTCGTCCGTTCCCGCTCCGCGCGGCGGCCGGTCAATGGTCAGGTTCGCCGTCAGCCATGGTGAGTATTCGAACTTTTGCAATCGGCCGAAGCCTTCCATCAGATACGGCGCAAGAAACGATGGCGCCGCGTAAATGACCGCATCCGTTAAGTAACTTACATTGTCTGTCAGCACCAGATACAGGGTTTTCCGGCGTTCGATTCTCCGCACCATCTGGCCCGTGCGCACAGACCATCCTACGCGCTTCAGTAACTGCCCGGTGATCCAGCCATTGCCTTCCGGCCATGTAAGTGGACCTTTCTCTTCCGGCGCGCGCGACGCGAAGTAGTGTATCCCGGCCCATGCGGATGTATCGGCGGCTAATGCGCCATAATCGTCCCGGCAGCAATAGTTCATGTACCACAGCGCCAACGGCGAATCGATCCCCCGTTGACTAAGCCAGTCCGCAAACGACAGCCGGTCCAACTCGCGCGGGCTCCGGTTCAGGCCGAGTTCTATAGGGATGCTGAAAGCCCCGCTCTGGCGAAACGCCGCAAACAAATATTCCAGCCGCTCAAACTGTTCGCGGTCCTTGCGGCTGAGTCCAATGGATGGCTCAATGCCTTCCTGCCATGCGCCATATAGAAACAGTCTCTCCTGCGGACTGAAGCATAGGAATCGGTCATTCCACACTCCCTCTCGCAACACTCCCAACTCCTCGAATAGCTCGCGGACATAGATGGCTTTCGGGCCGGGCACGGGCACATAATGCGCCGCCCAGGGATAGGCGCTGACTTCGTTCTCACCCGACCGCGCGTTGCCGCCGGCCTGGCCGTTCATCTCCAGCAAAACGAAGTCCCGAAAGCCGCGCTTCTGCAATCGCCACGCGGCGCTTAGACCGGCGATGCCGCCGCCCACGATCACCAGCGGAACGCGCTCCAGGCGTGGCGCCGCGGGAACCGGTGCGCTGTCGCGGATCTGGTGGCCGCGAACAAACGCATCGTCGACGAACGATCCCGCTATCCGGCGCTCGCCCTTGGCGGTCATACCGGCCAGGGCCGCGCAGCCGGACACCAGGAACTGGCGCCGCGTCGCGGTCAATGGCTGATATCCTTCCAATCCCGATCGTAAGCGCGCACCAGCACCTGGTCGTTCAGCGTATTCGGGGGCATGGGGATGGGCGCCATATCGGGCGGAAATTGGAAGAGAGAGGGCAGCGTCGCCACGCTTAGGAAGCGCAGTCCCGCCGGCAGGCTGTTGGGCAGGCCGTAATCGCGCAGCGATGCGATCACGAACCCCCACTCCCCGAACGATGGAACATAGACATGGTACGGATATGTCTTTAGTCCGGCTTGCCGGAGAGTCGTCTCGATGCACCAGAAAGAATCGCGCGCGAACATGGGCGAGGTGCTTTGCACCACCAGCAAACCCTGCGCGCTCAGATGACGGGCCACAGCGCGATAGAAAGCCGTTGTATACAGCTTCCCCAGCGCATAACTAGTTGGATCCGGAAAGTCGAGCACGATGAAATCGGCGCTGCTGGTATCCGAATCGATCCACGGGAAAGCGTCGGCGTTCACCACATGCACCTTGGGTGAGAGAAAGCTGCGCTGATTGAGCGCGGTCAGCATGCCGTTTGAAGAGAACAAGCGAGTCATTGCCGGATCGAGATCCACTAAGGTGACACTCTCGATTTGCGGATACTTGAGTATCTCGCGCAACGCTAACCCGTCGCCGCCGCCCAGCACGAGGACCCGCCGCGGAGTAGGAATCGCCGAAAGGCCGGGGTGTACCAGCGCCTCGTGATAGCGGTATTCGTCGCGCGAGCTGAATTGCAGGTGACTGTTGAGGAACAGGCGCAGATCGTCCTTAAACCGCGTCAGCACGATGTGCTGATAGCGCGAATCGCGGGCGAAAATGATTTCGTCGGCATAGATGTTCTCTTCCGCGGCAGCGGTGACCCGCTTTGCCTCCAGCAGGCCGGCGAGCAAAATCGCCAGCGCTATCGCCGACATTCCGCGCAGCAAACGCCGGTTGCCCAATTGCGCCGCGAATAGATACGTGCTCCACAGCGCGACCCCGGCATTGACCATGCCGAACAACATGGCCGACCGCACCAGGCCCAGCCGCGGAACCAGGAGGATGGGAAATAGCAGCGAAGCGGCCAGCGCGCCAATATAGTCGAAGGTCAGCACGTGCGCCACAGCGTCCCGGAAATCGAAATATCCGCGGACAATGCGCATCAGCAGCGGAATCTCGAGGCCCACCAGAACTCCGATTATCGTCACCATGAAGTACATCAGAAACGCGAAGGACTGCGTGTAGGCGAAGGCCAGAAACAACAATGCCGACGAGAACCCGCCGGCTAATCCGATCATCAGCTCGATCCAGATGAAGCGATGCACCAGCCCGCGATGAATGTACCGCGACAGAGCGCTGCCAATTCCCATGGAGAAGAGGTAACACCCGATGATGGTGGAAAACTGAAAGACGCTGTCGCCGACGAGGTAACTGGCCAGGGTGGCCGCGACCAGCTCGTAAATCAGTCCGCACGCGGAGATCAGGAATACGGAAATGAAAAGAACTAATGCCACGAGTCTCGTTGCCTCCGCGCGCTGCCGGCGCGCTAGTGAACCGCCGCGGCGATAATCAGGCAAAGGCCTAGTGAAAGGGCGCCGATCAGAATGGCCAACGCGACGTTGTGCTCCAGGACGATTTCCTTCCAGAGATGATAAGGCGTCAGCTTATCCAGAATGAAAAAGGCAACCACGAAGATCAGGATGCCCAGAACGGCAAACACCAGCGCGTTGACGACGTTGTCCCAGGGGAACGTCATTTCACTTACCTCCCGTGTAATGGTGATAGCTGCTATAGATTGAGCGATATGAGCCGGGATTGTCACGAATGGACATCGGCAGGTCCTTGACTTCGCTGACCGATGTAAAGCTCCAGCCGCGGTAGGCGCCGGCCCCGAGAAGCAATACCGTCGCGATTCCGTAAATCAGATAAAGCCGGTTCCAGATCATTGGCCGCCTCCGAAAGCCTTCATAGGATGGTCGCTTTCGGCCCAGCGCATTCGCTCGAAATTGTAAGTCCGCCAGGAGATCAGCAAGGCGGGCAGCAACAAAGCGCCCAGCGCCGCCAGATAGATTCCCAGCACAGGCACATCGCGCGTTACCGTCACAGAATAGCGCATGGCCCCTGAGCGGACATCCGATTCCGGCTCGACGCGCAAGTAATACCGGCCAGGAGGTATGGATGGCAGCACAACCCGGTCATGCGGGCTGCCTTCGGTCCAGCGGCCGTCCGAATCCACCCCGCTGTAATAGCTGACTTCGCGCCCAAAGTCATAAGCTTGTCCGGTATCTTCATCGATTAATGCATAGCTCAAATAGAGCCATTGATTGGATACATCTGCATCCGTCTTCACTTCGACTGACGAGGTGCGCCCCTTCAGTTGAAATTCCGGCGTGACAAAGGATGGCTCTGTGATCGACGACGACGAAAATACGTAGGCCTCCTGGAATACCTGCTCCTGTTTCGAAAACATTTGGTTCGCCGTGAAAATCACGACGATGGCTGTGAAGAGACCCGCGAATGTGAACCAAATCCGGCTGGCGGAGGCCCGCAGCCTGGAGGGCTGATTCTCGTATACGCCCACAGGCGTGGGCGCCAGCCCCACCAGGTTGAATGCTTTCCAGATGTCCGCGCCGTACACGTATTCGCCGAGTGTCCAGGTGGTCTCGTTACGCGCTGTTTCCGACGAAAGCACATACGGCGGAGCGATATAGTCAGTCACTTCGACGGAATCGTCCACCCTCAATTGCCACGGGAATTCGCCGAGCGCGAATTCGGTTTTTGCCGAGCATGTCTGGAACTGCTTGTACTTCTTACCGAGATACCTGGCAGAATCCCTCTCCACCTCGGGCAAGGCGGTGACTACTCTGGCGTCATTCCAGTGGCCGTCGTACTCGGTAAAGTAACGGAATCCTTTGTAAGGGCTGAAGAGCAGGTATTCGCGCCAGTTATAAGTGATGTCATCCACTACCATGGCGCGCACCTGGAAGCCGATTACTTCATAATCCGCGCCACGCCACTTTCCCCGGCTACCCAGCGGGATCAGCGGAACTTCTTCTTCTGTGGCAGCTTCGAAGCGTTGCAGGATTCTGAGCCGCGGGTCCTTGGCATCCAGAATGAAATGACAATGGCCGCACACGATAGTGATAGCCCGGCCCATGGACCGCACAGCGAGCGGCGCGCCGCAGTTTGGACAAGCCAGGGTCTCAACCTGAGGGCCGCCCGGCGGACTCGGCGGCTCTAACGGAGTCATGACCATCCCTCGAATTCGCGCAGATTCTTAAGCCGCAGCGCGTCGAAATCAACCATTTTCCCCAAATAGAGCACCGGCTCGGCGTCGCTATAATCTAGAGTCGCAAAGTCGCTGCCCGTCGAGCGTAAGTCGACGAAAGTGGCTTCCTGTTTATCCCAATACTGAAACGGAAGCTCGCCTTCCACTCCGCGATAGCGCGCCTGAGTGATCGCGGTCGCCGTAAACGCCGTCTTATTCCACCTAAACCGATCACCCAGGTGGACCGCATCGAGCGCCGGCAGTGGCTTGGCCGGGAAGGGGAGGGTGACTGCATATTGGCATTGCGCATCCGACAGCCAGGCGCTGTCGCCCGTGCTCAACACGATGTTCCACTCGTTCCAGGAACCCTCGTCATAGTCGTAAATGATGCGGCCGGCGACCGTGAAAGCCCGGTCTTCGTAGACTCCGGAAGCGCCGATCTGGATCGGGGAACTGTCGGGCGGCAAGTCCGAGACCACTCCCACCCGGTCCAGGCGCACGTCCGTGCGAACGAGGATGGAATGGCAATGCGCGCAGGTGGTCTGCACGCTGCTCGACCAGAGGAACAGAATCGGGGCGCCGCAGCTTGGGCAAAGCGCGGCAGGCTGAGTCATGCGCCGCCCCTTGCCGCGATGTCGTCTCGCATGTAGTCCCGCGTCACGTCGCGGACGCTGGTGCGCTGGGCCCCCAGATATTCACGCAAGCGGGATTCGAAATCGCACCGCGGACGCGGGCGACAGCTAAACGCGTTCAGACAAATCGAGCCATGTTCCGGGAAAGTGTGGCACGTCAGGTGCGATTCCGATAACAAGGCCAAGCCGGTAATGCCACCAGCATCCGGAAATTGATGCCACAGAATCTCTCCCACCGTATGTAGGCCCAGGTCGTCGATGAGCGCCCCGAACAGCTTGCGTAGTACGCTTAAGTCCCGCAGTCCGTCGGGAGAACAGCCATGCGCTTCGACAATCCATTCCACACCAACCATAAGGCTGCGGGCAGGTACGACTTAGTGCGACCTGTCAATCCGTCTCCGGCCGCGGCGGATTGGCCCAGTGACCCGACGGATCGCTCCCGCTGACAATCACACCCTTAGCGTTCCACCCCAGTTCCGCCCGCACTTCGGCCGGACAGTATCGCAGCGTTAGCCCACAGCGCCGCCGTTCCGATGTGTTGGCTTCGGACCCATGCACCAGCAGATCGCTGTGAATCGAGATCTCTCCCGCCTTGAGTTCGTCATCGAAGGGTGCGCCGAATTGCTCCGCGCCCGCCACAGTCTGGTTCAAGACATTGGTGTCGTCGTTTTCGGTAAGCGTATAAGTCAGATGGCCGAACCAATGCGAGCCGGGAATGAATCGCATGCAGGCGTTCTCGATGTTAGCATCGTCAATCGCCAGCCACACAGTCACTGCCTTGGATGGCGTAAGCGGCCAGTAACTGGCATCCTGGTGCCACGAAACGCGCTTGCCATCGCCGGGCATTTTGCAAAAGAAATGCGACCCCCATCCGATGACATTCTCGCCGAGGAGGTCCTTTACATAGGAGACGATCCCCGGATTAGTCAGCAGATCGTAGACGCGGCCATAGCGAAGGTGCGCAGTGCTGATTGAATAGCTGTCGCCGCCCGCCGCCAGCGTGCGCGCCAGGAGTTCGTCAAAGTAGCATCGGATTTTCGCGATCTCGTCTTCGTCGAACACCTGAAACCCGGCCAGATAGCCGTCGCGATTGAAGGCCGCCACCTGCCCGGCCATCAGCCGCTGCGGATGCTCCACATTTGAGGGATGAAATTGCAGATCGCGTGCGACCGCGCGCAACGCCTCCGTCGTCGGGATAAACGTGGGACCTCCCATGCAACATCCGGCAGTATACACCCCAAGTGGCTCCGGGCGGTACTTCTCAGCAATCGGCCTCTCGGCCACTTCGGGCAACGGTAAGCTCAAGAAGCGGAAGTTTCGATTAAACGCTTCCATCGTTCAGACCGTCATCTGAGCAAGGAGGACCGGTAACAGGCGCCTGACAGATGAGACCAATAGGGGCGGTTCTCAATTTTCTAGCGTTCGCCTCATGCGTCTTCGGGCAATCTTCCACTCAGCCTGCGTTTGACGTGGCTTCTGTTAAGCAAAATACCGTCGGCATCAATGAAGGACCCGGGCACGGCCCCGAGAGTGTGGACAGAACCCCGACGAGTCTGACCATGCAAAATGTCAGGTTAAATTCGGCGCTGAAATGGGCATATCAACTACAGGATTATCAGATCTCGGGACCAGCCTGGCTTAAGTCTGAAAGATATGACATTTTTGCAAAGATGGGGACTCCTGTTCCGGAGGAGGAGCTTCGCCGCAGGCTTCAGAATCTGTTGGCGGAACGATTCAAGCTCAAGTGCCATCGCGAAACCAAAGTCCTTCCGGCGTTTGCGCTTGTAGTTGCCAAGGATGGGCCGAAGCTTGAGAAAGCCGTAGGCGGCGGCGAGAGTCGTATCACACCTGTAGGTAAGCCGCAGCCGGGGTTCACACTCGATGTTCTGAACACTTCCATATCGCAGTTAGCGGATCGGATTTCGGGTTCCATGGGAGCCTCCGTTGTAGATATGACTGGCCTGAAAGATCGCTATAACTTCACTCTCGACATCTCTCGCTACATACCAGGTGGCTCTCTCAATCCCGAAGACATGCCTGGCATTCTCTCCCAGGCGGTGCAAGAGCAACTGGGGCTCAAACTAACTCCGAAAAAATTGCCGATGGAAATACTTGTCATCGACCGCGTCGAACAGGTTCCCACGGCGAACTGAGAGGGGATTGCGCCCGCCCATGCTCGAACCGTCCGCGGAAAGTCGCAGACCCGCCTCCCGCAGCCCTCCAACCGCACTCAACCCAGCACTCAACCCAGCACTCAACCCAGCACTCAACCCAGCACTCAGCCCAGCCGCAGTCAACCCTGCCGGAACTGGCGCGATGACCGCGCCGTCTCCAGGCGCCACTGCCCTCCCTGCGCTATGATGA
>JBEKNN010000024.1:0-54172 GCA_049522755.1 Bryobacteraceae bacterium
GTTCCCCAACCAACTCCAGCCCGCTGAAACTGGCGCTACGGACACCATGCAGCGCTTTACTGAAGCGGTCAACGCCGGTAAACTGGACGAAGCCTTCAATCTGACATTGCAGGCGATCGAGTCTGCCCATGGCAATTCAGATCTAGACAACAGGGTGTACTGGATGGCATCCGTACTAGCCTCGCGGCAGGCTCATGCCAAAGCGGACGAGATCTACCGGCGCACAGCGGCATTGGCCGAGAGTTGGTCGGCGGCTACGGTCGCGCCGTTATTGAATGTGGAGCAGAACTACGCGAACTTTCTACAGTCTCAGGGCCAGTTTAGTGAGTTCGAGCAAGCGGTGGAGCGCTACCGTGCCACCCTAACGGCAGCCCGCGGGATCGGGACCGGCTGGTTGGAGGATCTGATGCGCTTACGCGCGGCAACCAGTGACGCGCTCACCGCTTCCCAGGAACTGGTCGCGCTGGAGGAGTCGCTCAGCGGAGCTGCCAGCGAACCGTATCTCCGCGCAATTGAGACACTCGCCAATACCATGGAAACTACCGGAAATAGGGCCGGCGCACTTACGATCCGCCGTAAGATCGTAACTATCGCGGATCTGGTCTACGCCGCAAACGATTCGCGCCGCGCCACGCTTCGCATCAACACCGCGATGGCGTACGCGCGCGAGGGTCAATTCGACGAAGCCGAGGCGTTGGCCAAGGGGGCCGTCGCCATCAGTCAACACATGCAGCCGCCGCAACCCGGCATGTTCACAGCTCAACTCCAGCAGATTTTACAGATGAAACAAGCCGCGCAGCTCACGTCCGCGTCGAAGCAGTAGTTCCAGGCGCATCAGTAGTGAGAAGCTCTCAAGGCGCGCGATAGACAACCCGCCATCCGCCCGTCGGGATCGCGACTCCCACCACTGTGCCAATGATCGCCCCAATCGGCGTAAAAACCGCCTTGCCGAGGTTAGGAAACCACCCATGGTCGCCATGATCGATCGCGGCTCCAGTCCCGAGGCCGGCGCCCGCTCCGATGGCGAGTCCGATAAGCGTGTTGCGCCCGCGATGCCCCGGACGTTTCAGCGAAACCACTTTGATATCCGGGCGCGAAAGGGCCTCCTGACTCGTCGTCGCGTTAATGGCCAGCGAATCGGGGCTCACGCTCTGCAAGAAGCCGCGCACAGTTCTGCCGCCGGCCAGGACGACCCGGATCTCCGACCCTTTCTCCAGACGATTGAGGTTGGTCCATTGCGCGATAGGCTTCGACTGTTGCGCCGTCGCGCTCACGGCCACCGCCGCGACGATTGTCGCGAGCAAAAGGGACTGCTTCAGTAGCGTAGTCATGGGGCTCATGGAGTGCTCACGGAGTAGGATCGCCCGTTCGAACGCAGGCAGTTTCAGGGTAGTGTACCGCAGCCCGTAAACGTTTCAGCCAGGTTGACAGACGAAAGCGTCTGTCCCACTTTGCATGTCTTTGCATGTAACGGACGCTAACGCTCGGCCTCGCATTCTGCTAGAACATATAGATGGTCTTTTTCCACCGCGCGGCGTTTTTCGTCTGCCTCGCGGCGTTCGCCCAGCAGTCGCCTCCTCCTCCGCAACCGCAAGCGCCCCCTCCGCAGCCCGCGCCGCAAGCCCCCGCTCAGCCCGAAAAAGCCGTCACGGAAATGACGACTCACGATGAGCAGGCCACTTTCAAATCCAGGGTAAATCTGGTAATGATCCCGGTAGTCGTCCGCGATGGCCGGGGTAAGCCCGTCGCGGGCCTTAAAAAGGAAGACTTCCAGCTCTTCGACCGGAGCAAGCCGCAGAACATTTCGCGCTTTACGGCCGAAAAAGCCGGCGGCCAGGCCATCAAGTTCGCGGAAGACGCCGATGAGGTCGCGAAGCCGGCCCACAAGGACGCCGAGTCCGTAATTCCACAGCGCTTCATGGCGTACCTTTTCGACGATGTGCATGCCAACTTCGGCAATCTGGCCTTTGCCCGGCAGGCTGCCATAAAGCACATGTCGAACGATTTGACTCCCTCCGACCGGGCCGCTATCTTCACTACGTCCGGCCAGGGTGACGTGGATTTCACCGACGATAAAGCCCGCTTGCTGGAGGCGTTGAATCGCCTGCTGCCGCGGCCCATCGGGCGGAGCGGGGGGCAGCAGTGCCCGGATATCAGCTACTACATGGCCGACATGATTGTGAACAAGAACGACTCCGCGGCCCTGGCGGCAGCCTCGGCGGATGCCATGGCCTGCATGAATCTGGACCCGTCGATGGCCTCCACCGCCACGCAAATTGCCCAAGGCGCCGCGCAAATGATGCTCGGCATCGGCGAACACGAAACCCAAGTGACTTACAGCGTGCTCAAGGACGTGATTCGCCGCATGGCCGCCACGCCGGGGCAGCGCATCGTGGTGCTGGCTTCGCCTGGATTTCTCACCACGGATATGATGCGGTCGGAAGAGTCGGACATCATGGACCGCGCCATTCGCAACAACATCACCATCAACAGCCTGGATATTCGCGGGCTGTATGTCGACGGGGCGGACGCGAGCCAGGCCAGAACCAGCCGCCTCAAGCAGCAATACGATCGCTTCAGCGCGCGCGCCGAGGGCGACACTTTGGCCGAGCTTGCGTACGGCACCGGCGGCACGTTTTTCGAGAACAACAACAGCATGGATGAGGGGTTCCGCGTTACCGGAACCGCGCCCGAGACTTATTACCTGCTGGGCTTTTCACCGCAGAATCTCAAGCTCGATGGCACTTTCCATGCTCTGAAGGTGACGCTCAAGGCCCCCGGCCACCTGGACTTGCAGGCGCGCAAAGGCTATTACGCGCCCAAGCGGCTCACCGACGCGGCCGAGACCGCCAAACAGGAAATCGAAGAGGCGCTGTTCTCGCGTGAAGAGTTGCGCGAGCTGCCGGTCGATCTGCACACGCAGTATTTCAAAGCGGCCAACGGCACCGCCA
Organism: Bryobacteraceae bacterium; assembly: GCA_049522755.1. Lineage (GTDB taxonomy): Bacteria > Acidobacteriota > Terriglobia > Bryobacterales > Bryobacteraceae > PALSA-243. The sequence goes on from JBEKNN010000024.1 coordinate 2,952, forward strand.
ACGTCACCGTGATGGCCCATCTCGACGTGAAGCATTTCAAGTTTAAGAAGGCCGACGGCCGGAACAACAACACTGTCACGATAGTCTCGAGCCTCTTCGACCGTAACGGCAGTATGGTGGTGGCCATCACCAAGACGCTGGAGTTGCACCTCAAGGACGATACGCTCGAAAAGAAGGTGGACGGCGGCCTGACGCTCCGCACCCCGTTCAACGTCGCGCCCGGCACTTATTTGGTACGGTTAGTGGTGCGGGATTCCGAAGGGCAGATGATATCGGCGGAAAATAGCGCTGTCAACGCGCAATAAGCGGGAGGTTTACGATGCAGGTTCCAGGTACACGGCTGCTGCTGGCAGCTATTCTCGCGGCCGGCGCCGCAGTTTATGCGCAGGATACGCAGGGGCAGGACAAGCCGCCCGCCAATACCGGCACGGTGATCAAGACCGAAACCCGTCTGGTGGTGGTGGACGCGGTGGTTACCGACAAAAAAGATAACTACGTCAAAGACCTCAAGCAGAAGGATTTCAAGGTCTTCGAAGACGGCAAAGATCAGCCCATCAAAACCTTCTCCTACGAAGCCGACCCGATGTCGCCGCTCAACAATCAGAAGCATTACCTGGTGCTGTTTTTCGATAACTCCACCATGAATCTTGCCGATCAGGCGCGCGCCCGCGAGGCGGCGGAAAAGTTCATCGATAAGAACACCGGGCCGAACCGTTTGATGGCCATCGTGAACTTCAGCGGAAGCATGGAGATGGCGCAGAATTTCACCGACGATGCCGATCGCCTGCGCCAGGTTGTTCATGGCATAAAACTGCCGTCGATGTCTGCCAACCCGAATAACGGCGGGGCCAGATTGCCCGGGCTCGCGGGATTCGGCGCACGCAACATGATCCTGGGGGTTCAAACGCTGGCCAAGGGCATGGCGGACGTGCCCGGCCGCAAGATCCTGGTGCTGCTGACCGCCGGCTTGCCGCTCACCACCGAGGTCCGTTACGACATTGAAGCGGCGGTGTCGGTTTGCAATAAAGCCAATGTTGCGGTCTATCCCATCGATGTTCGCGGGTTGTTTACCGATTCGCCGTCCATCATGGGTCCTGGAGGCGGACGCGGACGCGGCCCGGGCGGTGGCGGCGGCGGAGGTGGCGCCGCTCTGCAAGCGCCCTCGCGCGTGAGGACGGCGCTGCTGGCTCTGGCGGATGGGGTCAGGCCGCCGATACAGGCGGCGGCGTTCAGCAACTCGTTCGTGGATTCCGAGCAGGCCGGGAAGAGCGGCGGGGCCGGAAGCTCGAGCGGCGGTGGGACATCGAGCGGCGGAACATCGAGCGGCGGGACCTCTTCGGGGGGAACCAGCAACGGAGGGACCGGGGGACGCCCCGGCGCCGGCAGCACTACCGGAGCAGGGAACAGCGGGACCGGAACGGGCCGGACGGGCGGCGTGGCCACTTCGGGCACAGGTACCGCCGGCAGCCGCGGCGGCGGGGGCGGGACCACGGCGGTGAATCCCAACACTGGAATGCGCATGGGAAATCCGAATATTATTCCGCCATTCCCGCCTTTCGCGGGCGCGTCGCAGCAGGCGCTATACATGCTCGCCGACGGCACCGGCGGCTTCGTCATCGTCAACAACAACGACCTGCTGGCCGGACTGGAGAAAATCGGCGCCGAGCAGAACCAGTTCTACATCATCGGTTACGCGCCCAACGAATCCGCCGAGGGAAGCTGCCACACCCTCAACGTGAAGGTGGAGCACGGTTACAAGGTGCGATCGCGCAGCGGATACTGCAACGTCAAGAGCGCCGACCTGTTGTCGGGTAAGCCGACGGAGCTACAGCTTGAGACTCGCATTCAGGGAACCGAACCGGGCGATCTGGTGGCGCCTGGCCCGCAGGTGACCTACTTCTTCACCGGGCCCGACACCGCTCGCGTGGATCTGGCGATGGATCTTCCATCCGACAAGCTCAAGTTCGAAAAGGTCAAAGGCAAGCTGCACTCCGATATCAATATTCTGGGTTTGGCCTACAAGCCCGATGGCACCATCGGCGCACGCTTCAGCGATACCCTCAAGCTCGAGGTCGAAGACAAGAAAGAGGCCGAACAGGTTGTGGAGAAGCCGCTGCACTACCAGGCGCAATTCGACGCCGCTTCCGGCGATTACACTTTCAAGATCGCCTTCACGGCCAACGGCGGCGCCGATTTCGGCAAGGTGCAAGTTCCGCTCGACATCGAGCAGTTCGATGGCAAGGAATTGCGCATGAGCAGCGTGTTGCTGAGCACCAACGTTCATCGGATCGGCCCCGAGGATTTGTCCATCGAAGCCGACCTGATAGACGGACGCACGCCCTTCATCGCCGTATCCGGCGCCAACAGTTTTCAACTGACTCCTACCGGCAAGCTGAGCTTCAAGAAAACCGATAACGTGGCCTGCTATGCGGAAGCCTTCGAGCCGATGATCGCCACCTCAGATCAGGTGAAGCTGGGCGCACAGATGAGAATCCTCGACAAAACCGGCGAGGCGAAACTCGATTCGGGCATGGTGGAAGTGAGTAATTTCATCCGCAAAGGCAACCCCACGGTTCCCTTCGCGCTCAAAGTGCCGGTGGACAAACTGGACGCGGGCGCTTACAAACTCGAAGTGACGGTGGCCGATTCGGCGGGTAAGTCGGTCAAGAAGACCGCCAGCTTAACCATCGAGTAAGCCGGCAAGTGGGGCAGGCGCTTTCGCCTGCCAACCGATCGTCGCAGCTTCTTACAGTCGCAGCTCCGATAGCACGGCGCCGCGGTACCAAGCGAGCGTTTCCCGCATGCCTTCTTCGAAAGAAAATCGCGGCGCGTGGCCTAAATCGCGCGCCGCGGCTACCGTGTCGGCTTGCGAATCGCGCACGTCGCCGCGCCGCGGCGGCCCGAAGTGAGCGGGAATTTCGACGCCTTCCAGCTTCTGCACCAGCGCCCAGGCCTGGTTCAGCGTGATGCGCCCGCCGTTGCCGGCGTTGTAGACATTTCCCGAAACATTGGCGGCGCGCGCGGCCTTCAGATTCAACCCGGCAACGTCGTCCACGTAAGTGAAATCGCGCGATTGTTCGCCGTCCCCGAAAATGGTGGGCGGCTTACGTTCCAGCGCGGCTTTCATAAAGAGCGATAGCACGCCGGAATAGGCGCTCGATGGGTCCTGCCGCGGACCGTACACGTTGAAGTAACGCAGCGCGACTGTCTCCAATCCATAGACCGAAGAAAAAATGTTGCAGTAATACTCGCCAACCAGTTTCTGCAAGGCATACGGCGACTTTGGCCGCGGCGTCATGCTTTCCACCTTGGGCAGCACGTCGGTATCGCCATAGGCCGACGACGACGCGGCGTAAACCACGCGCCCCGCCGCGCCCTCGCGCGCCGCGCGCAACACGTTGAACGTGCCGTCGATATTGCAATCGTGCGAAGGAACCGGGTCGTCGATGGAGCGCGGCACCGAAGGTATAGCCGCTTCATGGAACACCACCGCGGCGCCGCGGATGAGGGGCGCAATCTGCTCGTAGCTGCGGATATCGGCGCGCTGAAAATCCACGGATTCGCGGACTTCCTCGAGATTCCGCTCATGGCCGGTCAGCAGATTGTCGATCACCACCACCTTCCGCGCGCCCTCGCGCAATAAGCTGCGCACAATGGCGGAGCCGATAAACCCCGCGCCTCCGGTCACCACGTAGTGACTCATAACGATAACGGTTCCAGATGCCGCAGCGATTCCGTGGCCAGCCGCTCCGCGCCATAGCTGAAGTCAAACGCCTCGAGCGAAATCCAGCCGCCATAGTTCAAGCGCCGCAACGCTTCAAATATGGGCCGGAAATCGTAATCGCCCGCGCCGCAGTGGCGGCCATCGAGCTCATTCACGTGGACGTGCCGGATGTGCGCGGAGTAGCGCTCGATCAGCGCGGCATGCGGCTCCCGCTCGTCGACGGCGTTATGGACGTCGAACATGGTTTGAATGGCGGGACTATGGATCTCTTCGACAATCCCGGCCGCCTCCTCCAACGTCTGCACCACGTCGCACTGATTCAGGGGCAATGCTTCCAGCAGAATCGTGACGCCGCGCGAAGCCGCTTGCGGCGCCACCGACGCCAGCCCTTCCGCCATGTGGCGCGTGGCCTCGGCGCGCGACAGGCCGCCCGTCGTGCCACGCTGCTTCGGAGAGCCGAAGACCATCACGGTCTTTCCCGCAGCTGCCGGTGCTCCGTCCGGTACAAGGTCGGCGCAGAGATCGATCAGGTCCCGGATATGTTCCCAGCTACGATGGCGCAGTTCCACATCGGGCGTGGTGACGTGCAGTCCCGCAGGGCTCATCATCAGCCAATGCAGGCCAATGAAGGTCAGCCCTTCGGCTTGCATGATGCGGGCATATTCCTTGCGCGCCGCCGCGGTGACCTCCGAAGGTTTTTCGGCCAGCGTGAACGGCGCGATCTCAATGCCCGTATAGCCGATTTTGCGGATGGCCCGGCAGGCGTCGGCGAAGGGCCATTTCTCGAAGGCTTCGTTGCAGATGGCGTGGCGGAATGTCAAATAACCAGTCTACTCTGCGCAAGCGGTCGACGTCCGAACGGCTACGCGCGGGGCCCCCAATGTTTTGGAACAAATGTGCGGGGCGACCCGCAGTAGTGGACCGAAAGGCGGCTTGCGGCGCCTGTTTCCGCGAGCGGCGTTTACAGGAGGAATCCGGCATGCGGCCCGCGCTCGGGGCTGGAAAAATCGCGAAAAATGCGCCTTCCTCACTCTCGCAGCCGCCACGTTGTCGAAAGAAACCAGCCGCCATGAACGCTCCCGCGGGGAACCCGGCTCGTATAGTAGATCCGAGCGGAGTCAGAGCCCAAAAGGAAGATGCGGTCAGGCAGCGATCAGAGTGGCGGTGATTATCGTTATTAGTTTTCCGAGGGCTTCTCCACCTGATCGATGATGAAAACCTGCACGGGACTCTTGGTGTTCTCAAATTTCAGTCCGAGCTGTTCCCGCAACGCCTCCGCCAGGTTGGAACCCTCGAAACTGGCCAGCGGCTCGCCGTTCGGTCCGGTGCGTCCGGAAGGATCGGGCACGAAGGTCAACGTGAAATCGTAGAAACCCTTCAGCCCGGTGCGATCCACCACCGGGCGATCAACCTGCTGAAAACGGTTGATCACCAATCCCAGCCACCAGCAGAGATATTCCATGTTGGTGTGGATTCCTGTGAAAGTCAGCGAAGTGGACGCCGCACTGGCGCCGCTAAGCTTGATCGGAACCTCGAACTGCTCCGGACTGGGGTTGACCTTCATCTTCGATCCGTTCCTGTCCATCGTGACCACCCACACCGGAAGCATGCGCGTCTCACGATGGAATTGCAGCTTGAAGCGATCGGCCAGCATGTTCTGAAACATGATGTTCAGATTGCCGATGTTGTCGGGATGCTCCGCTTTCGCCGTGACGTCGAAGCGGGCCGTGTCGATCCAATTGGGACCTCCGGCGATCTGGATGTCGGTGATCTTGTACATTTCCCCGATCATCGATTTCAACGTGGCGTAGCGGGCCATGTAGGTTCCGCCGGCCATCGCGCGGATGCCCGCCAACTCGCCGGGCGCCAGCATGGTCTTGGTCTCTTTCACCGACGTTACTTCGAAGCGCAGCGCGCTGGCGTTCCCGTTCGGTGCGTCGCCTTGTTGCGCGCGCGCGATTCTGCCTGTCCAAGCCGCCAGCAGAACTGCCATTCCAGCCAAAAGACACGCGAGACTGAGTCTCATGAATCGTCCCTTATTCGAGACGCGTGGGGACGCTGAACTGTTGACCATTTTTCTGCGGCTCCGCGCCTGTTATGTCGGCCACGCCCGCTGGTATCGACTCGCCACAAATCTGGCTCATCGTGGCGATCTGCGCGGCATGGTTATGTAGCGCCTGTCGGGACGGCCGATCCCGCGTCCTGACTCCAGATCGGAACCGGCTCGGCAGTACGGCGAATAGCGCTGACACCCAAAACAGGCGACGCTGTCCGATTGGTCGGCCACTCGGAGAATGGTAACCTTTCTAGGGCGTCGTTCGGCCATTAGTTATTCCCATGAAGTCCCCACTCAGGAAATAAGGACCAAAACGCGCGTGCGCCGTAAGTGGCGTCCACCTGCGTGCGGAGTTGCACGACAGCGTCTCTTACCAGTCCGCCGGCTTGCCCCACAGCACCAGCAGCCAAAGGTTTCTTAACTGCCGGAAGCCCAGATTCTCCGGTATCGCCGAAAAGAACAACCGCGCCAGCCGCGCCGGGTCGGAGCCCCGATATTCGGCCAACTCCCGCAGCGAAACGGCCGCCATGGAAAGCAGCATTCCCATCCCCGCCGTGGAGAGCAGCACCAGCAGCGCCAACGGCCACCGGACCCACCCCGCCGCCAACCCCGCCAGCGTCAAGACATACGCCACGGTTTCCAGCAGCGGGCGCACGAAGCGGACCAGGAACATTCCACATCGCAGCCACAACGGCAGCGCTCCGGGCATGAACACGGCGCGCGCCACGCCTTTTCCGTCGCGCGCTATCTCTTTTCGAAGCTCCGCCAGTAATCGCGGGGGGCGCTGGAAACAGCCCGAGCCAGGCACGAACACCACCCGGTAAGCCCGCTTCGATGCCCGTGCGTCCGCGTGCAGACGCAGTACCAGGTCCAGGGCTCCGGCGCGAAAGCCTCCTAACTTGAATATGGAGTTGCGCCAGACCAGCACGGCGGAACCAGGCGACGGCGTCAGCAGATTCCAACCCGACAGCGCCGCCTGGCGCCCAAGCCACGCACGCAGGAAATCGAGCGCCGCGAACTGCGCCACCAGACCCGCTCCGGTGGCGGCCGGCGCCACGCCGCAAACCGCGATCGTCCGCTGCGGATCTTCAAGCAAGGGCCGAATCAGCCGCAGCAGCGCTTCCGCGTCGAACTCGCCGCTGGCGCCGAACAGACCAATCACCGGGCATTGAGCCGCATTCACCGCCGCATTCAGCGCCTGCCCCCGGCTGCACGGATCGAGCACGATCGCCGTCAGCCGTATGGGGTCGCTCGATTCGAGCACGGCGCGCACTGCTCCCATGGGAAGCGCGCCGCTTACCTGGCGCAGCGAAGGCTCCAGACTGAACTCTTCGCGCCATGCGGCGAACTCCGCATCGCCGGGCGCATTGAGAACCAGTACAACTTCGTGGTTGCCGAATTGCAACCCCACCAGCAGGCGCACCAGCGCGCGCGATTCGGCGCCGGCCTCCTCCGGCGCGGCGATCACCGACACCGCCGGCGCCAGCCGCGATTTCAGCAGAGAGACGCCGTCCTCGCGCGGATTCTCACGCGCCAGCCGGCGCAGCACGAACGCGCCCTTCACCATAAGGGTGAGGCAAGCGACGCCCGATAGAAGCAGAAAGGCGACGATCGCCTCCAGGACCTTCGGAAACAGCGCCTGCATCACTTGCTCCTCGATGGGCGAACGCGACGCAGCACATCCGCCGCCAAGCTGACGGTTACGGGGTCGCCGCCCGCTACCAGGTCTTCGAGGGTCTGCCATCCCTGCGGCGGCATAGCCACCAACGCCGCGGCCGAGGTGCGCGCCAGCGCCGTGTTTCCTCCGGAGAGGCATTGGACCAGCAACGGAATCGCGGCTATAATTCGCAACCGGCCCGCTACCCCCGCGGCCGCCATGGCAATCTCCGGATCGGGATTGGACAAGGCCTGCAATACCGCCCAGTCATTCTCGCGCGAATGCGCCACCAGTGGAGCGGCGCGCAGCGCCTGGATGCGGATCTCCCGCTCTCTATGGCGCATCAACTCGTCCAAGCCGTTCAGCGGCAGCGCACGCTCCCACGCCACCACTATCTGAAGCGCCGCCAGAACTCGCGCCGCATCGCCAGAGCGCAGCTCATCGGGAACGGCGGCTTTCGAAAGCTCAAGCGCGTGAGGGCGCAGCGCGTCGGCCAACAGAATACGGGTCAGCAGACTCTCGCTGGTCGCGATGCGGAATATCGCCACCACCTCAGCCGGAGAGCCGAAGCGCGCCAACGCCTGCGCGCAGCACACCCGGACTTCCCAGTCGTGGTCCTCGAGCGAATCCGCCAGAAGGTCTCCCACGGCGCGGCGGCAAGGCTCGAAGGCATAGACGAAGGCGATCACGGCGAAAGCGGCGCGTCTCCGCGCCACGTCGCGCGAACGGGCCTCGCGGCGCCATTCGGCGAGCAGCTCCAAATCGAGAGCCAGTCCGCAGAGACGGTCGCGAGCCGAGCCGGAAACCGCGTTCCGAAAACTGAGAATCCCCGTCAAGACGTCGCTCCGGCTGAGCTTGAGGAAGCGGCGCAACGGCGCCAGATCGTCGTTTCCCGACAGGTAATCCACCAGCGACGTGCGGATTTGCGGCAACAACTCCGCGGTCCGCCCGGTCTTCTCTTTCCAGCGCAAGCCGCGAATGAGCGCGGCGCCAAACAGGGCGAGAATTACGATTGCGTAGACGCCCATCAGCAAGGCGGCGGCGCGCAGGGCGACTTCGGTCATCGCGCCAGCAGCCGCTTCAGCCGCGCTACCAGCTCCATGGGACTGAACGGCTTCACCACGTAGTCGTCCGCGCCAAGCGTGAAGCCGCGGATGACGTCGCTTTCCTGCTGGCGCGCGGTGAGCAGCAATACGCGCACCGGCAATTCCTCCCGCCGGACCGCGGCCAAAACCTCGTATCCGTCCATCCCCGGCATGTTTACGTCCAGAACCGCGGCTTGGGGGTGGGTGCGGCGAATCGCTTCGAGGGCGGTCGCGCCGTCGGTGGCCAGGCGGCAATCCATGCCGAAATTCTCCAAAGCCGTACGCACCAGAGCCAGCACGGCGGGTTCGTCGTCGGCAATCACCACCTGCGTACGTACCGAGGCAGCCGGCGCCGCTTTGGGCTGAAGCTGCAACGGGTGGTAGGCCAGGGCCAGGCTCAACCTCACCAGCGCCTCGTCGGACTGCCAGGAATCCATCAGAAACTCGCGCGCCAGCGATTGCGTCGCCGGCGCCAGCTCTAAAAGGCTGTCGCGCTTTCCTGCCAGGACCATCGGCCGGCGGCCCTCGACCGGAGCCGCCGGGTCCAGCCACGCCGATGCAGTGGTCTCGGCGTTGACGTGAACCACGATCAAATCGTTGGCCAGCGCCTCGGCGGAATCGGGCAGCTGCGTCGCGCTCAGAAAAGTTCCGTATGCGCCCACGCGCTCGAGGGCCGCCTGCAGCCGTTGCTGTTCGTTGACTGGAAACTCCACTCCGGCAATGCGCTTGCCGGAAAGCGCCTGCACGATGGATTCGGGCAGCGGCGCCTCGCGTGCATCCCGCGGCGACGAGAAAGCCAGCGCCAGGTTGGTAAGCGATTCGCGAAGCTGCGCATTGTCGAGCGGCTGCTCGGCCAGAATTGCTTCGACCTCGCGCGAAAGGTGGCTGATGGCTCCGTACCCCAATAGCCCGCCGGTGCCCACCCACTGATGGATCGTGTGAGCGGCTTCCTTCTCCTCGAAGCGCCCATCCAACTGGAGCAGCAGGTCGCGCGCCTTCTCGCGCCCTTCGGCAAGAAACCGCACGCGCAAACCCTGCAACTCGTTGGTAGCGGTTCTGGCTCCGCCGGCGATTGCGCGGCCGTCCAGCAGCGCGCGGACACGGGGCGCGAGGGCGCGCGCGTCAAACGGCTTCGCAACGTAGGCGTCGCACCCCGCATCGAAGGCCTTCTGTTCATCGCCAGGTTTCGCGGCCGCCATCACCAGCAAGGCGCGGGTCTTTTCGTCCTGCTTCAATCGCCGCGCCAGTTCCAGCCCGTCCATGTCTGGGGAAGCCAGATCGGCCAGCACGAGATCCGGACTCAGACTGCGCAGCAACTCAACCGCATCTACCAGGCTACCGGCGGTAACGACCTTATAGCCTTCGTTGATTAACAAAATGCGCGTTAACTTGAGACTTAGCGGGTTATCGTCGACGACAAGGACCGTCTCGGACGCCATTGCCGTATTCTAGCCTACATTGACTCATACCACATGTAATGTACGTACCAGGATGCTACCTACCGGCTATTGGAGCGGTCTTTCGGCGCCTCGCCGATCCCGCGTTGGGGGCGAAGCCGCAGGTTATTGGCGGTGAGCGCCGCCCCTGGTCCTGGTTTGCGACAAGTCGGCGAGCGGAGGAAACAGCACAGACAGGCCGTCGCCGGCGGCGCCCTCGAAGTGGGCGGAAAGGTCCGCTCTGCTTCAGCCCTTGCTCCGGCGCCAAATCACGCCCGCCCAGCAAACCCGCGGCTCTCCGTCGACACTTTTACCTTTTCACCTTCTTTGATAAACAGGGGAACGCGGATCTCAAGACCGGTCTCGAGCGTGGCCGGCTTGGTCACGCTGCCGCTCGACGAGTCACCCCGCACACCCGGTTCCGTGGACGCAACTTTCAGCTCAACGAACATTGGCAACTCTAAGCCGATGGGATTGCCGTTGTACTTGAGCAACTCGACCAAGGCGCCCTCGATCAGAAAATCCAGCGCGTTCCCGATCACTTCATCGGCAAGGGTGAGGGTCTCATAGCTTTCCTGGTCCAGGAAGTGAGAACCATTGCCGTCGCTATACAGATAGGATGCGGGGACCAATTGGAGATCCGGCTCTCTGAACTTGTCACCCGCCTTGAATGTCTTCTCAAAGACCGCGTTCGTGAGCAGGTTGCGAATCTTCAGACGAACCAACGTCTGGCCGCCCCGAGCGGTAGGCGTGTTCACCTCCGCTTCCAGGCATGAGAACGGGGTGTTGTCCATCTCAAACAAAGTCCTTTTCTTGACGTCAATCGCATCGATCAATACGGCCATGAACTCCTCAACGGCTGGTCGGCGGATATTGGTCCGGGCGGGAATTCATGGGATGATCCCGGCTCGGTAGAAACCGCGAGAACCAGCCTATTCCAATCAGTTCGTCCGCCCCGCGACAGGGTAGCCCTGCCACAGATATTCCAGAGCCTCGGGCAGGGTTTGTCGTTTCACGGCGCCGTCCGTGTGTCCGGCGTTACGCGCAAATACGAATTGATAGTGATAGCCCTTGGCGGCCAGCACCTTAGCCATGTTCTCATTCGCGACCACCCAGTCGTGCATGTTGTCGGCCATGACATTCGGATTGAAAAGGTCCCGGTCGCCGACTTCCATCCAGATGCGGAGCGGCTTGGCCGGGCTGTTGGGGATCAGGTGTTCATGGAACTCCCACGCGCCGTGGGGCGCCTTTGGATTCGACGGCCACTGCTGGTTCACATAAGTGCCTGAGTAAGTCAGAACGCGATGGTATAGCTCCGGGTGATACCACGCCATGATCAAAGCGCACGAGCCGCCGGAGCTGCCGCCCATAGTCGCCCGGCCGTCGGGATCTTTGGTCAGTTTCACGTTGTATTGCTTCTCTACGAGAGGCAGCACTTCTTTCTCGACGAACTCCGCGTACAGGCCCGACATGGTGTCGTATTCCAGGCCGCGCTCGCTTCCCTGGGCGTCGCCGCTGCCGTTGCCGATGGAGATGGCAATCATCACGGGCACGCGATGCTGGGCGATCAGATTATCCAGCGCCGTGAACAACGCGCGGTCGGGTCCATCCGCCCCGACGATGAACGGTGCGGCCGTGCCGGGCACGTATTGTTTGGGAACATACACAGCCACCCGGCGAGTGTAGGAAGCGGGGTGGCTGGTGGTGACTATAAGCTTGGCGGGGTCGGTGGGGTCGGCCGTGCCGAAGGTGTTGGCCTCGCGCGCGATGCCGGGATAGATCTTACTGTCGGTGGACTCCATATTGAAGATGGAGACCGTTCCCTGCGGCACGCCTTCCTGCGCGGTCATCTCCGGCGCCGGGTTGTGGGTGGGGCCGAGGATGAAGTTTCCGTCGGTCTTTACCGGAGCGTTGCCGCCGTCGGGCAACTCATTCGCCGTGACATAACCCGGCGTGTGGGGATCGCGGGTCGGAGGCGTCGGGCGCGCCGGGCGCGCCGGGCGCGGGGACGCGGGCGGCGCGGCAACCGGAACTTGAGCCATTGCCGGATTCAAGCCAGTTATCAGGCTGATCGAGAACGCGATGCTTAGAAGACGGAACATCAGGGACTCCTTTTTTTCTTAGCGATGTCAATCCGCGCCGCAACGGAAAACCGTCCGGCCAGTTTAGCGCCTGGTCAACATGCCTGGTCAACATGACTAGGTCACATGCTAGCGAGTCGCGCAAAAGCAACTCCGAAAAATCAACCCCAATCTTAACTCACGCCAGATCCGAACGCCAAACGTTGCCGCTGCGCGACTGCTGTCTGACAGTCGCAGATCGACGTTCGAAGAGCCGAGCGCCCGGAGCGGCTCGGGAACCGGGCAGGCCACGGGCCCACTCTACTAGTGCGTCATTGAATAGACGATGTAATTGACTCCCATGCGAATGGATTGATCGGAGAACTTCGCGGGATACCACGGATCGTCGGCAAACTCCCACGAGTCGCCGATGTCGGAGTTGTAAGAGATGGCCACCATCACCCGTCCCTTGTCGTCGCGGATGGCCTGCCAGTGCGCGCCGATGCCGCTGTTCCCGTTCTTGTGGCCATCGCGCAGGTGCGCCTGGCCGGGGATTTGAATCTTGTCCTTGAGGTCGAAAACGGTATGGAAGATGGCGTCGTCGTCGGGGATGTCTTCGATGGCGCGGTTCGGGAATGCCTTCTTTATGCGGCTCGCGAACTCGTAGTATTCGGCATTGCCGTGAAAATCGTCAGCCATGAAGAAGCCGCCGCGCTCGCAGTATTCGCGCAGCGCCCGGCCCTGCGCCTCGGTGAGCCCCCACTCGCCCACTTGCACGGCGTAGAGCCACGGCCAATCGTAGGCGTCGCCCTCGTCCAGGTTCACAATCTGCTCGGCGGAGCGCACGTGGATCCGGCTCAGGCGGCTCACGGCCAGCGAGAAATGGCGGTCGGCGCGGGGGAAGTCCTGCGTCCAGAGCGAGATGCCCCGATGCCACTCGGCGTCGCGGCCCTCGTAGCCGTTGAGCGGGCCGGGCGGAAACATAAGCCGCGCGAAGGCCCACTCGGTCTTCTCCTGGTAATCCGGGGGCAGCGGGATCTCGCCGAGGCGGTACTCGATGCCCGGGAATTCCCGAAAGGGCCGCTGGAACGCATACACCGCGCCCATGCAGGCAAGGCCGCAAACGGCGCGTTGGAAGGCCTTCCGCAGAGGCATAGTTTCTGCTTCGAGGATAGCACCGGGGCGGCGGCGGATGGCGGGGGGGCGAGGGCTTCGACGCTGAGACGCTGAGACGCAGAGATCGGCGCATTGAAGCTTATTGAAGTTCGCTGAATACAGCGACAGCGTAGGGCGTCACCCAATTGCGTGAGACTTCTGTAAGAGAAAGAGTCTCTCTTCTCAGCGGCTCTGCGTCTCAGCGTCGAAATCCTCTACGCTCAATCAGCGTCGAAAGATCCATTGCCCCTACCCACATTCCGGGTTAGAATCGGGACCTATGGCCGATTACCTCGCGCCCTTAAAAGAAGCGGATGTGGCTGCCTTTTACCGTCGCCTGGCACTGAGCATCCAAGCCCAGTTCAGCGGCGATTCACTGGCTGCGATTCTGCTCCTGCATTGGTTGGATGGCGGCGGCAAAGTCAAGGTGTATCCTGCTAAGTACGTCAAGGATCTCGACGAGGTGCGATCTTATTTGAAAGACACGGCGCGCGAAATGTTTCTCAGCCGCAAGCCGACCCCGAGCGGCAGGATCGGCGGAGTTGTACCTCGCATCAACGGTACGATCCCAAGCACTCCTCCCGCCGGACCTTATCCGATGCACCTGGAGGGCAATGTGGAAGCCTCGGTTTCCATACAGGTAAAGGCAGCAATGGGAATGAAGGTCGACCCTCGAGAACTGGACGCGCTTTACGCGCTGCACGGGTTCACGATGATATCCGACGTAGTGGCATCCGTGGCGCAGGTAGGTAAGTCGCAGATGTATAACGTGACGTTCGACAAATGGACCTGTAAGGCGTCCGATGAGTATCACTGGGACCCGGCGAAACACATTACCGTGCCCAATCCGGACTATAACTCGAAGGCCCCGGGGGCGGTTGCGCCAGGAGACAAGGATATCACTGTCTACCACAGCAACGCGATTCGAGTCGAGAAGGCCGGACTGGCGAAAGCCTTTCACGACGAGTCCGAGGCGTGGGATGTGACCGATCAAGCGATCAAGGGACCGGACACGGTCAAAGTCACATAAGGACGAACGCATGAGCAAGGTGATTCGCCTCTCGCTCTTACTCGCAGGAGCGTTCGCTGCGTGGGGTCTCTGGCTGGCCGAGGTTCGTTGGGTGAAAGGCTGGGCGGGCTTGGCCTGGCTCTCGGGATTCAACTGGTCCACTCTGCCGGCCTGCGCCATAATCGTTGTTATGGCCAGTTACTCGGTCACTGCGTGCGCTAAGTGGCCGGACCGCGCGAGGTTCCTTGCCGTAGGGTGGGTGATCGCCGTCGCAGCCTTTGCGATGACGCGATGGGCGGCTTTCGAGTTGTTCTCAGGAGGCTTTCCCGGCCGCGCAGCGCCGGGCCCGGCCATCGTCTTCCCGATCGCGTGGGTGATAGTCCCGGTGGGCTTTACTATCGCCGGGAAGCGGTGGCTGGCGCCGCTGCATTATTGGGCCGGGACTTTAGTGGCGGTCGCGCTAATGCTGGTTTTGCCCCTTTCCTTCGCCACGATCAAAGTGTTCCCGGCGCTCAACGGAAGCACAGACCAAATCCATGCAATTAAGATGGGCTATCCGGTGTTCTGGACTGCCGCGCTCATTCCCGTTGCCATGGGTCTCGGGCGGAAGCGGGTTTGAATCCGGCTGCGCTTGGGATTTGTGAGCTTTCCGCTCAACGTCTTCGCGGCCTCGTCGATGCGTTCCTGCGCCGCGCGGCTGGTGCGCCAATAACATCGGTTGCAGAACTGGAGAAAGGCGCTCTCGCGTTGAGCAGACTGGCCCCACACCGGCTTGTTCTCCGGTTTGCGCGGAGCGCGCGCGCTCACATACCTGTGACCATCGTGCGGCCTCCTTAAGAGACTGTTCGGTCACGACTAGCGCCTTGGGCTGGCGATTCGTTTGAGCGGGCAGTCGCCCGAACCGTCTTCTCAGCGATGCTCGGCTGCGCCAATTTCCCGTTCCAGAGCTTCGTGCAAGAGCGTCTTGATATAGGTCTGGTATGGAATACCCTTTTTCCGCGCAAGCTGCTGGGCCATGGCGATGTCGGGCTCGGGCAGCCGGATTGAGATCGGCCGCATCACGGGCCGATACATCAACCCCCGGACCCATCCGGTTGTATTGCTGAGGTCCGGGATCTCGCTCGTGTCGATATCGCGGTCACGAACCGCTCCAAGCTGTTTTCGCCGCTTTTCAGCCGACTGTTTCTTTTTCATAGAGTTTCCTTTCCCCACGCGTCGCGCGCCGTGCCGAGATGATCCGGATAACTTCGTCGTCTCGAGTGACCTGCGCGGTATGCGCGACCGTCAGCACGCCATCCGCATAACCGATCGTTTGCCAGCGCTGCTCGCCATCAACGTCCCGATCCTGACGCGTAATCAGGTTTGGGTCTTCAAACACCAGCGCCGCGGTTTCAAACGCGATCCCGTGCTTGGAACGATTCGTTCGGTTCTTGTTCTCGTCCTAATCCAGGCGCGTCGCCATGCTTTAGTAGTATATACGAAATGGTATATACGGTGGTCTGCCTGCACAAAGCGCTAACGGATTTGATGAAAGCCTTCATGCGACAAATCGTGGGACCTATGTGACTCTTGCGCTGATGCAGGCGACGGAATACAACACCGCCATGATTGATATTCGGGTCGCCGGCGATCCGGCCGGCGTTCTGCCCGCGGTCCGGCGCGTGATCGAGTCACTTGGCCGTCACATCGTCCTGCGGGCAGAGACCCTCGACCAACGCGCCGCCATGCTTCTAAACACGGATCGGATTATGGCGATGTTGTCCTCCTTTCTTGCGGGTCTCGCGCTACTGTTGGCTGCGGTGGGACTCTACGGGCTCATGTCCTATGTAGTGTCCATCCGCACTTCCGAGATTGGCGTACGTATGGCTTTGGGTGCGCGGCCCGGATGGGCACTAAAGCTCGTCTTCCGAGAAGCAGCATGGTTGGTCGCGATGGGGTTCGTGGCAGGCATCGGCGCGGCCCTCGGATCCTCCCGTCTGATTTCTCAAATGGTGTTCCATGCCGGAATGAGCGATCGCGGAGTGATACAGTTCATCCGGCCGACCGCCAACCGCCAACCGCTGCCACCCCTTCCCTCCAGCCGCGCGCGGGTGTACGATGATTGGTCGCACAACGTCTTAACCAACGTCTTGGAGGTATTTGCATGGAATCCACTCGCCGGAATTTTCTGGGAGCCGTGGGAGCGGGCGCACTCACGGCGGCCGCGGCCACCGCGGCGGAAACGGGATCTGCGCGGTCGGGCAATCCCAAGCTTTATGTTGCCGCGGTAACGCCTTGCGATAGCAAGAACCGGTTCGACGACGGCCTGTATCGCGACCTGATGCCGTACTTCAAAGAGCGTAACGTGGATGGCGTCGTGGTGCTGGGCACGACCGGCGAGTTCGCGTCGTTCTCGGTCGCCGAGCGGAAGAAGGTCGCCGAGACCGCGCTCAAGCATCGCGCGGGGCTACAGATGATCGTGCAGGTAGGCACGCCCAACCTGCCGGAAACGCTCGAACTGCTGAGCCACGCGGGGGCCAACGGCGCCGACGGCGTGCTGTGCATTCCGCCGTTCTACTTCAAAAACCCACCCGTGGAAGGCCTCTACAAGTATTACTCGCAGGTGCTCGAAGCCACCAAGCTGCCGGTGTATCTGTATCACTACCCCGGCATGAGCGCGGTGCCCATCACGCCGGAGCTGCTGCACAAACTGGAACATTATCCGAATCTGGCGGGGATCAAGGATTCCACCGGCAACGCGGAAGGCTACGCGGCTTACTGCAAGGAGTTCCCCAAGCTCGACATGATGACGGGCACGGAGGGCAATCTGGTGGCGGCGCTGGCGGCCGGCATGGGCGCGATTTCGGTCGCCGCCAACCTGTTTCCCAAGCAGGTGGCCGCGGTGTTCCAGGCGCATCGCGAAGGCAAAGACGTCGCGGCCGCGTATGCGAAGTTTCGCGAGACGAACTCGGTGCTGCACGTCCAGGGCGTCCCCGGCGGCGCGGCGCAGATCAAGTTTGGCTTCACGGGCCATGGATTCCGTGAGAGCTACGTCCGCCCGCCGCAGCTCGATCTCACCGCCGAACAGAAGGCGTTGCTGAAACCGAAGCTCTCGCAACTCGCGCAACTGGGATAAACATGGCCATACTGACGCCGAACCAGGCAGGCCATGGGCCCGCCCCACTTATCGTTCTGGCGCTGGCCGCGTCGCTCGGGTGGAGTCAGAGCGCCAAGGACACTGAGTGGCCTACCTATGGCGCGGATCTGAGGAGCACGCACTATCGCCCGCTCGATCAGATCGATGCGTCGAACTTCAGCAAGCTGGAAATCGCCTGGCGCTTCAAGACCGATAATCTCGGCAGCCGGCCGGAGTTCAAGCTGGAGGGCACGCCCCTGATGGTCAATGGCATGATCTACGCCACGGGCGGCAACCGCCGTTCCGTGGTGGCGCTGGACGCGATCACCGGCGAGTTGCTCTGGGTTCACGGTGAGCACGAGGGCGCGCGCGGCGCGGCGGCTCCGCGGCAGCTTTCAGGTCGCGGCGTAGCCTATTGGTCTGACGGCAAGGACGAGCGCATCCTCTATGTCACGCCTGGATATCGCCTGATCGCGCTCGATGCCAAGACCGGCGCACTCGTGAAATCGTTCGGCGAAAACGGCGCCGTGGATTTGAAGCTGGGTGATGATCAGACTTTCTTCCCCGACCTCACTACCGGCGAGATCGGTCTGCAATCGGCGCCCGTGGTCGCCAAGGATACGGTGATCGTCGGCGCGGCGTTCCGCGAAGGCATGACGCCCAAGAGCATGCGCAACAACAAGGGCTACGTGCGCGGGTTCGACGTACGCTCGGGCAAGCGGCAGTGGATCTTCCACACTATCCCGTTGAAGAGCGAGCCCGGCTACGACACGTGGCTCAACGGCTCCGCGGAGTACACCGGGAACACCGGCGTGTGGACGCAGATCTCGGTGGACGAACAACTCGGGCTGGTCTACCTGCCGGTGGAATCGCCCACGGGCGATTACTACGGCGGGCACCGTCCCGGCAACGACCTATACGGCGAGAGCCTGGTGTGCGTGGATCTCAAGACCGGCCAGCGCAAGTGGCACTACCAGTTGGTGCACCATCCGCTGTGGGACATGGACATTTCGTCCGCGCCCATCCTCGCGGATATCAACGTGAACGGGCGCGCGGTCAAAGCCGTGGCGCAGCCCACCAAGCAGGGCATTCTCTACGTCTTCGACCGCGTCACAGGCCAGCCTGTGTGGCCCATCGAAGAGAAGCCTGCGCCGAAGGGCGATGTGCCGGGCGAGTGGTACGCGCCCACGCAACCCATTCCAACCAAGCCGGTGGCTTACGCCCGCAATGGAGTTTCCGTGGACGATCTGATCGACTTCACTCCGAAGATGCGCGACGAGGCGCTGACCGCGGTGGCTAAGTATAAAGTCGGCCCGGTATTTACGCCGCCGGTGGAGAGCAAAGCGGGCGGACCGCTGGCCACTCTGACGCTGGGAACTGCCAGCGGCGGCACCAACTGGCCCGGCGGATCGTACGACCCCGAGACGCATACGGTCTACGTGTATGCGTGCAATGCCTGCTTGACGCCCATCGGTCTGGTGCAGCCGCCAAAGGAACTGTCGGACATGAATTACGTGGCGGGCACGGCCGGGCAGGAAGTGCGCATGCGGACCGGCCCGGGCGAAGGTTCCGGAGCCGATGCATTAGCGGAGCGGCCTGCGCCCGCGGCGGGCCGTAGCGGTCGCGGCGGCCGTGGCGGCGGTGGTGGTGGCGCGGCGGCAGGCGGCCGTGGAGCCGTCGGTGGAGGGGGAGGAGGTGGCGGCGGTGGATTGCTCGTCGAGGGCTTGCCGCTGATCAAGCCGCCTTACGCGACCATTTCGGCCATCAATTTGGATCAGGGCGAGATCGTGTGGCAGGTGGCGCACGGCGAGACGCCGGACAACATCCGCAATAATCCCGCGCTCAAAGGGCTGAACATTCCGCGGACCGGACAATCCGGCTACAACATCGGCACGCTGGTGACGAAGTCGCTGGTAGTGGCCGGCGATGGCGCCATCACCACCACGCCGTCGGGCGTGCGCGCGGCCATGCTGCGGGCTTACGACAAGACTACCGGCAAGGAAGTCGGGTCGGTGATGATGCCGGCGCCGCAGAGCGGGTCGCCGATGACTTACATGGCGAACGGGCGGCAGTACATCGTGGTTGCAGTCAGCGGCGGTCCGTATTCGGGCGAGTACCTTGCGTATACGCTGCCTGTCGATTAGGATGAAGCGGTTCGCAAGTTAACAACCCCAGGTTAATAACTCAGTGTCACTTACTTTGCCCACAATCCGATGGTCGGCATTAATTCTGGGGCGGACCCCCTGGTCCGCGGCCGACCCCCCGGTCGGCCTCTCAAGGGTCACGTCGGGCCGATTCGGCTGGGCGAAGAGCGGGTCCGGGGGGACCCGCGCGGACCAGGGGGTCCGCCCTACGGCCTTGCGCACAGCGTTCGCGGTTGCGATGGTGTTCGGCCTGGCGGCCCAGACTACGCGGTCAGTGTGGGATGGCGTGTACTCCGAGGATCAATCGAAGCGCGGCAGCACGCTTTACGCAAAAGAGTGCGCGTCATGCCACGGAACGGAGTTGACAGGTGGAGAATCGGCTCCGGCGCTGGTGGGCGACGGGTTTCTTTCCAACTGGAACGGGACCACCGTCGGCGATCTCTTCGAGCGCATCCGCAAATCGATGCCGCAGGACGACCCGGGCCGGTTGAGCCGCCAGCAGGATGCCGATATTCTGGCCTTCGTGCTGAACGCGAACAGGTTTCCAGTTGGGAAAGCGGAACTGGAACGGGAGACTGAAGTACTGAAGCTGATCAAGATCGAAGCAAGTAGGTAGATGTTCTACCCTCACCTCATTGCACCCGAAAACCCACCTCAACCTGCATGAAGACGTTGACCGCCTGGCCGTCCTTGTAGCCCGGTCTGAATCTCCACTTCTGCACCGCTTCTATGGCCTTCTGGTCTAAACCCATGCCGAGCGGTTCCACCACCTGAATATTGCGCGCATAACCTTCGGGGTCCACAACCACTGAAAGCACAACCGTGCCACTGAGCCTGGCATTTTGCGCTTCTTGTGAATACTCGGGAGGAGTCTTGAAGGTTACCACCGGAGCACTGACGCCATTACCGGGCCTGTATACGCTGCCAACGATGCCGCCGCCTTTGCCGGGTCCGGATCCCGCGGAGCCGCCCGCGCTGTTTTCATCGGCGCCGAATTTCTCGTAATTCTGGAAAGTTACGACGTTGCGGATGCAATCGCCGGTTGCGCGGGCGCAAGTCAGCATCTCCGAATGCACGGGCAGGAGGAACTTCCGGCCGCCGATCGGCACGTAGTCGTAGTCTACCTCGGATTCCACTGCGGCAAGCGCAAACGACCCGGGCAAATTCCGAGCCGCCATTTCCATCCGCAGTACGCGTTGGTCCTCTTGATCGATCCAGATCGAGCCGGCGTAAGCGGGAGTGTACGGCTCGGACGACGCAATGACAGTCCAATGGGAGTTCGGCTGCTCCACCGAGAAATCGTAGCGGAAAGCCGCGCGGTTGACGATGGTCACCGGACGCTGGTTGCTGAAGACCGCGTTCGTCTGCGGGGCCATGAGGCTCTGCAGCAGCGACGCCATCTCGCCGGTTGACCACGAAGCCGGCGGCGCCACCCCGTCTCCCGGCGGTTTTCCACTCACCTGCGTGTTGCGGTAGGACTCCTTGCCGTTCTCGAATATCACGTCCGCGCCCACCGCATCGAGGGCCTGCCAGGAGCTGCGGTCGCCGTGGGCCTTATAGCGGTTGGTGAAGCGCTTCGCTGCGAAGTTAGGCAGCGATTCGAAATACTGCCGCGCAGCCTCGCGGGCGCCCTGAATCACGGGATCGCCACTGCCCGGTCCTGCGGAGATGCCGGGCGGGGCCGGCGCATGGGTCACTCCGCTTGCGTCCTCTTCCGCTAAGATGCTTGGCCGCGCGGAATTCGCGCCGTTCGCCGCGACCGTCTGGGGCGACGGCGAGGACCCGCGATTCCCAGCTTCGTCTCCATTTCCTTTGGTGAAGAGTACTGTCCCTGTTGCTTCGACCGATCGGCCGCCGTTCATGGCAGGCTGAAATTTCCAATTGGTCAGGCTACGAGTAAGTAGCTCGGACGAAGATTGGGACCCGTGCACCGAATGAATGTTCTTCACGGAGCCGTTCGAATCGACAGTGAAAGCGAGAACGACGCTTTCGTCCCCAACTTCTGGAACAGGCTTTGGCATCGAGCCGTCTTCGACTACTGGCCGTGTGACGCCAGCTTCCAGAGCGAATGTCATCGGGCCCGAAGCCCATCGGTCCGGGAAGCGCTTCATGAGCAGACTGAAGTTAATCTCGATTGTCACCGCGACCGGAACCGCGTTCCCGTCTTTCATGCCGGGATTGAATCGCCATTGCCGGACTGCTTCAATAGCTTTCTCGTCCAATCCGTAGCCTACCGACCTCATAACCCTGAAATCTCGCGCAGTCCCATCCGGCTGGACCACGATCTGCAGCACGACGGTCCCCTCAGTTATGAGTTTTCGAGCCGTTTCGGAGTATCGCGGTTCTACTTTCGAAACCAGTCTTGGTTGGGACACGCCATTGCCAGCCCGGTAGACGCCGTCGGAACCCATCGCACCTGCTCCAGCTGAAGCGGGCCGCGGATTCGCGCCCGCCGGCTGGCCGCCGGATGTATCGTTCCCCGGCCGGGCGCGCGCTGGTTCGGAACCCGCCGCATTGGTGGCTTTGAAGGCAGCGGGCACTGAAGAAGCGGTGGGCGCTGCCACCCTGAGATCGGCCAGCCAGCCTGCAACCCGATCCCTCCGATCCCGGTCGTCGCCGTGCAGATCCCTATCGAGAAGGCTTTCGGCATCCCGGCGATAACGGGGCAGAATCTGCAGCGCGTTCCTTTTGAAATTGCGTATATCCGGCAGGTCCAGCAGAATCCGACAGACAGCTTCGACCTCCGGCGGCGACAGAGCAAGCGCCTGCGGGCCGGCGGCCGGGGATCCAAGCAGATCGTCGAAGAAGGGCTTGGCGCTGTCCGGGTAGCGAGCCATCAGATGCCCGAGCATTGGCGCGTAGGCAGGAGTGAACGTGGCCTGAGGTTGCTGGCGCCAGGAGTACTCGATGACCCCCGCGGCCACGCGCGCATCGGCCAGCGGTTCCATCACCTCCGTCAGATTTGCCCGTCCATCTTTTTTCCAGGCCGCGATCAATTCTTCGTCCAGCAGATCCCGATACCAGTTGACTAAGCCGAAGATGTCTTGAATGGTCTCCTGGCGATTACCAGGATTGACGTTCTCTAAGAGCGTCCTGATCCGCTGGCGCGCTACGGTTGCCGAAACCGGGGCGGGCCCGACGATCTGAAACTGCGCGCTTGCCGTTTGGTCCGCGGCAAAGAATAGGCAAGACAGTAGGACGAACGTCGCTGCGCAAGTCCGCAGTCGAGAACTCCGCAACGGGCGCGCACCTGCCGCTGCCACAGAATTCACAGCGAGATATGGGCCGAGAAGCTTAACGATGCCGTGGAGTATGCGGTTGATTGCCATACCGATGGTCACTTGAAGGCGAGAGGAGGGTTTCCCGAGGAGACACGTTACTTGGCGCGTCCAATTAGAGCTTGAAAGAGCAGCCCGGCACAAACTTCCAAACAAGACGTGGCAGGGCATGGCCCCGCCCCACTCACTACAGCAGGCGGAAGTTAACTTCTACCGTCGCCGCTACCGCGACGGGCTTGCCGTCTTTAAAGCCGGGGGTAAACTTCCACTGCTTGACAGCTTCGATGGCCTTTTCGTCCAGGCCCAGTCCAAGGCTCTTCATCACTTTCGGATTGACCGCATTGCCTTTTGCGTCAACCACAATCTGGAGCACTACCACGCCTTGGAACTTTGCCTTGCGGGCCTCTTCGGAGTACTCGGGTTCCACCTTGCTGATCAGCTTGGGCTGCGAGACGCCATTGCCGGCGCGGTAAACTCCGCCGCCGAATCCGCCGCCCGAACCATCGCCTACGCCACCGCCGCTGCCAGACCCTACGCCGCCGCCTTTACCGGAGCCAATGCCGCCGCCGGAACCGGTACCGTTTGAGGGCGGTCCCAATTTGCCAAGCGGATCGCCATAATTCGGCAGGTTGATGTTCGGCAGGTTCGCGTCCGGAGGAGCCAAAATGGAAGGATCCATCGCCAGCTTCGGCGTCGGATTGTTGATGACGGCCGTGGGAGGTACGAACTGGCGCAACTGCGGTTTGGGAAGTTTGCCTTTGCTGGCGGGAAGCGGGGACCGGTCTCCGCCGCCGCCGCCGCCTTTCATGGGCTTTATATCCACGGGGACATCGGCCGGCAGCACCAATTCCGCTACCTGTTTGACGGCTTTTTGCACGGGTTTAGTCGAGAGGGCCAGCACCACGAACAGGACCAGGCAGATCTGAAACCCGAACGACATCATGAACGACTTCTTCTGATTGCCGTATAAGCCCCAGATGTCTTTTACCGCGACGGGTTTAGACGTCAATTCCAGGGGTGGAAGCTTGGGGGGGTTGATAGCCTCTTTGATGTTGCGATAGAGAGACTTGTAGAACGGTTCGTCGTTCTCGGTCAGCAGCATGCGCGAGAGATGGTCGTCGTCTCCGCCCGGTAAGAATGGTTTGTTCGGTTGCGACAAGTCAGCCATTTTTATTGCAAGCCCCCCTACGGGACCGCCGTCTACGTTGTATTGGACGATTCCGATGCCCTCACAGTTACAGGTTTTGGAAATTCCGCATCTGGAATTTCACCCCGAGTCTACCATAAGCCTATATTAGCAGTTTGTGAACACAGGGAGATACGCATGCGGGCGTAATCGGTTGCAAGAATTCCAAAATCTGGAATCGAAAGGGCGCTTTGTCGTCGGGGGGTGGTGGGCTGCGAACGCGCCGTTAGTCTGTGAACGCGCTGAGCGAAACTGGCGGGTCCAGGGGGACCCGCGCGGACCAGGGGGTCCGCCCTACAAAGATCCGTTGCGGTGGAGGGCCGTCTCGGGGACAATCGGAGTGAATGCAAATTACAACTGAACACAGGCCGCTCGAACAGGTTGAGGCCGATGCCCTGATTGTGCCCGTATTTGAAGGCGCCGGGGAAACCCGCTTTGGCGCGGGCGATTTGTGCGAATCCGGCGAGATTGCCGGGAAGCCGCTCGAATTTACCCTGCTGCACCATGCGCCGGGCAGCGCCGCCAAGCGAGTCCTGCTGGCGGGAGCTGGAAAAGCCGAAAAGTTCGATTCCGCCGAGATGCGCAAACTCGCCGGAGCCGCGGTGCGCTTCCTGAAGCCGAAAGGCATTAAGCGAATCGCCATTGCGCTCAGCGGCAGCTATGCCGGCGCCGATTTCGCCGCGGCTGCGGTGGAGGGCGCCATCCTGGGCGATTACGAACCGGACCGCTATAAGACCGGGGACGACAAGCATTCGCTCGACGCGGTGGCGATCGTCGGCGGAGACGAGGCGGCCGTGGAGCGCGGGCGAATCCTCGCCGAAGCGCAGAACTTCACGCGTGCCATGGCCAATGAGCCCGCGAACCTTCTGACGCCGCTGAAAATGGCCGAAGAAGCGCGTAAAATGGCAGCCGCGTTTCATCTGGAATGCGACGTCCTGGAGCGCGAGCAGATGGAAAAGCTCGGCATGGGGGCGCTGCTGGGAGTCGCGCAAGGCAGCGCGGAGCCGCCGGCGCTCATCGTTATCCGCTACAAGCCCGCCAGGGCCGGTTCGACGGACCATCTGGGGCTGGTGGGTAAGGGCGTGACTTTCGATACCGGCGGCATTTCCATCAAGCCGGCCGAGGGCATGGAGAAAATGAAGTACGACATGAGCGGCGGCGCGGCCATGATCGGCGCCATGCAGGCGATCGCGCAACTGAAGCCCGCACTGACCGTGACGGCGTTCATTCCGTGCGTCGAAAACATGTGCGGCAGCCGTGCACAGCGCCCCGGCGACATTGTGACCGCCATGTCCGGGAAGACCATCGAAGTGCTCAACACCGACGCCGAGGGCCGCCTGATTCTGGCCGATGCGCTGGCCTATGCGCGGCAGCAGGGCTGCACTCACCTGGTGGATGCGGCCACGTTGACGGGCGCCGTGGTAGTGGCGCTGGCGCATATCCACGTGGGGGTGTTCGCCAACAACGATGCGCTGCAGGAACGCGTGCTGAAGGCATCGAAGGCCGAGGGCGAGCGTATGTGGCCGCTGCCGATGGACGACGATTATAAGGAATATCTGAAAAGCGCATTCGCCGATTTGGGAAACATCGGCGGACGCTGGGGCGGCGCCATCACCGCCGCGATTTTCCTCAAGGAGTTCGCCGAAGATACGCCGTGGGTGCATCTCGACATCGCCGGTACAGCCTGGCTGGACGATGCGAAGCCTTATCTGGCCAAGGGACCGGCCGGGGTTCCGGTGCGGACGATGGTGCGATTGGCGATGGATTGGTAGCGGCGGACGTCGCAGGCCATGGGTCGGCCATGGGTCCCGCGCCACTCTCGCAGCACTCTAAAGCTGTATTGTGGCTTCGCCCCATCCTGTGGCGTCGAAGACTCGCACATTGAGCATGCGGGCGCCGGGGGCAACGGGCGGGTAGCCCACCAGGAAGCGCGGCAGCAGTGCCATGTGCGCTTCTTCCACCAATCTGAGCAGCGCCGGCTCGGATTTCGCCTGGCGAAAGCTTCCCTGGGTGCCGCGGCATAATTCTTCGAGCGGCGGGCAGGGCGCCAGCGAGACTACATGAACCGAGGTTTTCGAAGCCACGGCCGCCGCGACTATCTCCGGCAGACTGGCCGGCGCCGCGGGGCTGGAGAGGTTATACACAATCAGATGGCGCGCGCCACGCTCCGGCGCTCCGGTAGCCTGAGCCGAATTGCGGATGGCATCCCAGAACGACGCACACGCGGTTTTTGCCGGCGCCTCTTGCAGCGCCACAAGGGCCGCTTGCACGTCCGCGGTAAATTGCGGCGGATTGGGCGTCCCCTGGGCTTTCTCGGCTGGTTTGTCATCGGCGGGCAGATAGAATGTGGCGCACCATTGGTCGGAGGGGCGCTTCCAGTTCAAGCACCCGATGGCCCCTTGTAGCCACGGTGGACCGATAGCGGGACTGTCGGGGCTGGCGGAGTGCGGAAAGAGAAACGTCAACGCCAGGGCTTCGGGCGGGACGTAGGCTTCCACTTGATACTGCGTCACGGGCTGGCCGTCTTCGCTCAATATGAATCGGGTGGGGAGCAGCAGCGGCGCCGCGCCTCCATCGGGAGGGCTCGCTTCGAAGCCGAACTGGCGCATACTTCCCGAGACCGGCAACAGACGGGCGGCTACGCGCCACTCGCGGCCTTGGCGCGCCTTCGCGGCTGCCTTGAGACGCGACAGCTCCGCGAACGCGCGCTTCCGGACAAAGGAGCTCGATTCGCTCATCAGGCGCCCCAGAGTTTCGGAGAACCGCGGATCGCCCGTCTCACCCATCGCCCACGCGGCGGAGGAGCGAAACTGCGGAGAATCCGAGGCTGCCATTTTGAGCAAGTCGGAGATCGACGTGGTATCGCCCATGGCATAAAGCGCAAAGAGGGCGTTGCCGGCAACCCGGTTGTTGCAATCGCCCGCCGCGGCGCGAAGAACCACTTTCGCCTCCGCGGTATCGAGGCCCCATAGCGCTTCCACGGCATTGGCCCGTATTCGCGGATCGATTTCGGCCAGGCGGCTTTGCGCCCACTGGATGCTGCGGCTGCTGCGACCGATCAGGAGCACGGCTTTGGAGCGCATTTGCGGATCGGAACTGCGCCATAGGCGCATCAGCGAGGAGGTGATCCGGTTGCCCGCGGAGATTTCCCCCAATATGTCCATCAGGCGGCCGGCGTTAGGTAGAGGCTCGCCCAGCGCGGTGGCATCCGCCAGTTTCTTGGCCAGGGCGACATCCATCATGGGGTCCAGCTGCAATGCCATCCGCGCCAGGGTAGCTGCCTGTGACAGGTTCAAAGCCTGATCGCATAAGGTAAGGAGGAGTAAGTTGTTGGCGACCAGCAGGCTCACCGTGTAGTGGACGCCGCGCAGGCTGGAAGGAGGCGACTTGATGAGGCGCACAACGCCCTGCTGGAACGACTGGGGGTCTTGCTCCAGCAGTTCTCGAATCCGGATTTTGCCGGCGGCGGCGTCGCGGTCAAAGTTTTCGACCAGCGACTCCAGGGCGGGCCGCCCGAGCGTCTCAGTTTCCACGGACAGAAGTTCGGCGGATACGGGGCGAAACTTTAGGAGCTTCTTTTTATCGCTGCTTGTCTCAGCCGAGGGGGCAGGCTCAGACCCAAGTGAAAACACGACAAGACTGTCTTGCAGCCACAACCTCTTCCAGTGTATTTCCGGTTGGCGACAAGCTCCGTCAGCAACCGAACACGGATTCATACCAGTAGGTTTCGCTATTGTGAAACCATTCCGCGAAGGCCCGTTTGTCGAAGGCGCTGAGTTGCTTCATGTCGATTCCGTACCGATGAAACAATGCCAGAAGTTCTCGCAATGCGTACTCATCAACTTTGGACTTGGGGACTCGAATGAATAATGTGTCGCCTTTCCCCTCAAACTTCGAAACGCAGGGCAGCTTCTTGAGCCATTCGAAAAAGGCGTCTTCGTCTAATCGTGAGAAGAAGCAAGTTGCCTGAGCCTTGAGTTCAACTGTGCCTTCAGGAGCGCCCGAAGGCGGCTTCCGCGAGATCGTCTTTTCATTGCTTGGAACTATTATAAGAGTGATGGGCATGATATGTGGGCTTATCGGAACTGGCCCCAAACGGCGATCTTAGAATGACGCATCGGCCGGCCACCTCTCCCGAATTCCCCTTCGCACAAGCAAAAGCCGATGAGGTCCGTCTCAAGGAGGTAGCGATCGGAATGATGCACCACTCCCGGCGCCGGCCGCCGCAACTCCAGCGCCTTCCGCAGCGCTCCTAAAGTAAGATCGTCTTCCATCGTGCGGTCCAGAGCCCAGCCAATCACGCGGCGCGAATAGGCGTCGATGACTACGGCCAGGTACACGAACTCGCTCGGCAGCCGAATGTAGGTGATATCGGCCACCCATAGCTGGTCGATGTCGGTCAGCGCCATCTCCTGGGCCAGGTTCGGATACACTTCACGGCCATGTTTGGAATCCGTGGTCACCACAAACTTCCGCTTCCGCCCACACAACAGGTTGTCTTCGCGCAGCAAGCGGTAAACCCGTTTGGGATTCACCTCCCAACCCTGCCGCCGCAGTTCGGCTGTGATCCGCGGCCGTAACTGGGCCACTCCAAGGCGATCCGCTGGATGGCATCCCGCAGGTCCATGTCACGGTCACGATCCGGATGCGGCTGGCAGGGGAGTTTCTACATTTCGGAGGCGATCGGACCAATTGTGGTAAGCGCTGGCCTGGCAGCGAATCCCTGTGCCTGGCCTTGGTCGAGCGCGCGGTCGGCAGGCGAAAGCGCCTGCCTCACGTTGTACTCCACCCAGAAGGCCTCCCCGGTTCGGCCAAGAATCAGGTTGGGCTTGCCGCGCGGTGGAGCCTTTCAACCAACGCATGATCACTGGTAGTGAGGTCTTGGGCAACAGCAGTACATGGACATGGTTGGGCATGATCACCCAGGCTCGGAGTTGGTAAAAATGCCTTCCGCTCTCGCCATACAAGAGAGCATCGGCCCTGCACCGGCTACTCGGGCATCCTGCAGCCAAACCGGCCCGAAAGCAGCTTGGTCCACTTCACGGTCCAAGACGGAGGAAGGCTCGGCCCGCGGATAGATTTGCGCCTGTGGGCGTCTGCAGCAGCCGGGCCCGCGCGGTGGAGCCGGCCAAACGCCAAGTGACAAACAGGAAGGTTGCCTCCTGTGAGATCGGGATGCCAGTGGGGAAGCTTTCTGCGGTAGAACATAACGAGTTGGCAGGCGAAAGCGCCTGCCCCACAATCGCAGGAAAATGTAGAAACTCCAGATTATCAACCAGCTTTATAATCGAGGTGATGCCAAAAAACAGTTTCGGCGCAGCGGCGAAGCTGCGCTCGGGCGCAGCGGAATACGAGATTTTCCGGCTGGCGCGGCTAGAAGAATCGGGCGCGGGTACGGTTTCGCGCCTGCCCTTTTCCACCAAGATTCTGCTCGAAAACCTGCTGCGCAACGAAGACGGCAAGCGGGTTTCGGCGGACGACGTCAGCTACGTAGCGCGCGGCGATTTCAGCGGGGACGGCGGCGTTACCGAATCCAAGGAAATCAGCTTCATGCCGGCGCGCGTGCTGCTGCAGGATTTCACGGGCGTGCCCTGCGTGGTGGACCTGGCCGCCATGCGCGACGCCCTAGCCGCGATGGGTTCCGACCCCGAACGGGCGAATCCTTTGATGCCGGCCGACCTGGTGATCGACCACTCGGTGCAGGTGGACCAGTTCGGAACCAGGGACGCATTTGCATTCAACGCGCAGCTGGAATTCCAGCGCAACCGCGAGCGCTACATGCTGCTGCGGTGGGGGCAAACGGCGTTTCGCAATTTCCGCGTGGTGCCGCCGGATACGGGCATTGTGCATCAGGTGAATCTGGAATACCTGGCGCCGGTGGTCTTCCGCAATGGCGGACAGGCGTATCCGGATTCGCTGGTGGGCACGGATTCGCACACCACCATGATCAACGGATTGGGCGTGCTCGGCTGGGGCGTGGGCGGCATTGAAGCCGAAGCCTGCATGCTGGGCCAGCCGGTTTCGATGCTGCTGCCGCCGGTGGTGGGTTTCAAGCTGCACGGCAAAATGAACGAGGGCTGCACCGCGACCGACCTGGTGCTCACCATCACGCAGATGCTGCGCAAGAAGGGCGTGGTGGGCAAGTTCGTCGAGTTCTATGGCGCCGGACTGAGCGCGCTCAGCGTCGCCGACCGCGCCACGGTGGCTAACATGGCGCCGGAATACGGCGCGACCATGGGCTTTTTCCCAGTGGACAGCGAGACGCTCGCCTATCTGAGATTCACCAATCGCGACGCCGCATTGATTGCCCTGGTGGAGGCATATACAAAGGAGCAGGGCCTATTCCGCACGGACGAAATAGCCGATCCACAGTATGCAGACACGCTGGAGCTCGATTTGTCGAAGGTGAATCCCTCGATGGCCGGGCCGAAGCGTCCGCAGGATCGCGTCGAACTGCCGGGGGTGCGCGCGAATTTCCACGCGGCGTTTAACGGGGCCAACTTGGGAGTCAGCGGCGGCGGCAATGGCAACTCCGTGAACGGCTGCAGGGCGGATCAACTCAGCAACGGCAGCGTGGTGATCGCGGCGATTACAAGCTGCACCAACACGTCGAATCCTTCGGTGATGCTGGCCGCGGGCTTGTTGGCGAAGAAGGCAGTGGAAAAGGGCCTGACGGTGAAGCCGTGGGTGAAGACGAGTCTTGCGCCGGGGTCGAAGGTGGTTGCGGACTACTTCGAGAAGGCCGGGCTGATGTCTTACCTGGAGCGGCTCAACTTCCACTTAGTGGGGTTCGGCTGCACCACCTGCATCGGCAACAGCGGGCCGCTGCCCGACGATGTGGCCGAGGCGGTGACGCGCGAGAATCTGGTGGTAGCGGCCGTGCTCAGCGGCAATCGCAACTTCGAAGGCCGCATCAATTCGCAGGTGAAGGCCAACTATCTGGCGTCGCCGCCGCTGGTGGTGGCTTACGCGCTGGCGGGTACGGTGGATATCGATATCTCGGCCGACCCGCTGGGGCACGATCAGAGTGGGCAGCCGGTTTACTTGCGCGATATCTGGCCCACCGATCAGGAGGTGCGCAACACGGTTCGCGATTCGATTGGCCGCGATATGTTCGAGCACGAATACGCGCAGGTGTTCGATGGCGACAAGAATTGGAAATCGATGCCTGTGCCAACGGGCGGAATCTACCAATGGGACGATTCGTCGACTTACATCAAGAAGCCGCCCTATTTCGACCACATGGCGGACCCGGAAACGTTCGTGCAAGATATGCGGGACATGCGCGTGCTGGCGCTGCTGGGCGATTCGGTGACCACGGATCACATTTCGCCGGCGGGGTCGATTCCGAAGGATAGTCCGGCGGGAAAGTATCTGATCGGGCAGGGCGTGAAGCCCGTGGATTTCAACTCGTACGGCGCGCGCCGCGGCAACCATGAAGTGATGGTGCGCGGGACGCTGGCGAACATCCGCCTGCGCAATCAGCTGGCGCCGGGGACGGAAGGCGGCTGGACGCTGTACCTGCCCGGCGGCGAGCAGATGTCGATCTACGATGCCTCGGTGAAGTATCAGAAGGACGGCGTCCCGCTGACGATTATCGCGGGGAAGGAATATGGCTCGGGCTCGTCGCGCGATTGGGCGGCGAAGGGCGTGCTGCTGTTGGGCGTCCGCGCGGTGATCGCGGAGAGCTTCGAGCGGATCCATCGTACCAACCTGGTGGGAATGGGGGTGCTGCCGCTGCAATTCCGCGAGGGCCAGAGCGCCGCCAGCCTGGGTTTGACGGGCAAGGAGACATACCATGTGGACGGGATTCGCGCATCCTTGAATGGCGGCGGACGCAAGGCCGCGGTGCGCGCGGTGGCGGACGACGGCAATACGACGAAGTTCACGGTGGATGTCCGCGTGGATACGCCGCAGGAGGTGGAATATTACAGGAATGGCGGGATACTGCCGTATGTGCTGAGGCAGTTGGCGGCGCAGGTGTAGGTGAGTGTCCGTTTCTGGGACTGGGGTCGTTTCGTAATCTGGGGTTCGGGTCGGGGGTGTGGCCGGTTTGGGTGGGCTGGGACGGGCAACGCGGACGTGCCGAAGCTGAAACTATTGGTGGCCAAACCGAATACGGAAAGTGCTTTGGCCGCCGATGAACGCGGATATACGCCGATAAGTAAAAGCACGATTCTTATCGGTGTTCAGTCGGCCGGGGGAGCACCCATCGCGTGCACCGTCGATTGGGCGCGCCGCTTCGACCACATACAGCAACACACCAGCCAGCACCTGCTCCCGGCCGTCTTCGAGGAGTTGTTCCAACCTCAAGACCGTCAGCTTTCACCTGGGTGCGGAGAGCGCCACCATCGATATCGAAGGCGGCAGCGTGGACGCTCGCACTATTCTTGAGACCGAGCGAAGCGCCATCCAGGTGGTCTTCAAGAATCGGCCTGAAGGCCGAGGAATGAGGCCGGTTCTAGGTCTGCCCTATTGACGTATTACCTGTAAGGTAATATCTTGTAAGGTGTGATTCAGTCGTTCAAAGACGTGCGGGCCAAGAAGTTGATGGGGGGCCAGCGCGTCGTTGAACTGGTGAGCATCGAAGAACAAGCTCGAACGCGCCTGATCCGGCTCGACTCCGCGACTTCCCTCGAAGACCTGCGAGCTCTTCGCGGCAACCGACTGGAAACGTTGAGGGGAAGCCGCAAAGGGTTATTCAGTATTCGGATCAACGATCGATTCAGAATTTGCTTCAACTGGAGAGCGAAAGGACCCACCGATGTCGAAATCACCGACTACCACTAAGCGGGAAAAGAAGCTGCCGCCGATTCACCCAGGCAAGATCCTGCTCGAAGATATGCGGGATGAAGAGATCAGTATCAACGGCTTGGCGCAGGCGATCCGCGTGCCCGCGAACCGCATCAGCCTGATCGTGAATGAGAAGCGTGGCATCACGGCGGACACTGCCGCACGCCTGGGACGCTACTTTGGAACCGCGGCGCAATACTGGTTGAACATTCAGAATCGCTTCGATCTCGATTCCATCGACCAAGCTGCGATCGAGCGGGACGTCATTCCGAAACAGGCCGCCTGAGATTCGGTCTTGAAACGGCGTGACCGAGAGCCGGGATAAAAGCCTTCATCTTGCATGCGCATCCTGCCGCAAGTCTTTGGCGGCCTGTAACGACGCCGTTGATTGAAGCGCCAGGGTCAAGTTACCGAGGTTCAAGCCCTCACCCAGAGGGTGGTGCTCTTTCATTGCTCGACGTAGCTCGGCATATCTCGCACGCGCGGCCATCTGTCAAAATAGCTGTGTCTCCATGACCGAACGCCTCTACTATGGCGAGATGCCGCAAGAAACGGAAAGCGCAGAATCGGCAGCGGGTCGGATAAGGCTTCCGAAGGGCTTTGTCCTCTTGCCCCCTGTCGGCATGGATGACTTGAAAAAAGACACTGAGCATGACCCGGAAGGAGCGGAAGAGTTCGTGGCCTTGATCCGGGCGCTTCGTCAGCCGGACTCCCGCCCGGCCGCGCTTTGAGTGAATCCCCGGCCATGGATCCCGCAACTCCGGTAGTTGTGGATACCGATGTAATTTCGTTCATTTTCAAAGACCATCCACTTGCTCCCGCCTATCGGGCGATTCTCGCCGGAAGACCTCTTACGGTTTCGCTAATCGCGTTGGCCGAAATCGAGTACGGCATGGGAGCGAAGAATTGGGGAGCCCGGCGGCGCGATCTCATGGGCCGTTTTCTTTCCCGGTTTAAGCCTCTGTTGCCGGACATTGACACCGCAATTCACTGGGCGCGGATCAAGATCGGATGCGAGAGAAAGGGCAGGCCGATCTCATTCGCGGACGCTTGGATTGCAGCAGCCGCTTTACAGCTGAATATCCCGCTGGTGACTCATAACGCCCGCGACTACGAAGCGATTGAGACTCTGACTATTCTCACGGCTGCAACGGTCGCGTAACCTTACCAGCGCGTGATGTGGGCGCAATTCCGGCGCAGTGCCAAAACGTCAAAGATGCCGCCCGGCATTGCCGGAGACAATTGTTCCACTCTTGCCCGGCCTCGCGCCGCTTTCGCACGCGCGGCCATCTGTCAAAATAGCAATGTCTCCATGACCGAACGCCTCTACTATACCGATTCCTACTTGCGCCAGTTCGCGGCGCGCATCACCGGGCGCGCCGATGACGGCCGCACCGTCTACCTGGACCGCACCGCGTTCTATCCCACATCCGGCGGGCAGCCGTTCGATACCGGGTCCATCGCGGGCGTCGCCGTGCTCGATGTCGTCGACGAGGGCGAGGGCATCGCGCACAAACTCGCGGGGATTTTGGAGGCGGGGGTTGTGGAAGCCGCGGATGTACGATGCGCCGTCGATTGGGCGCGCCGCTTCGACCACATGCAGCAGCACACCGGCCAGCACCTGCTCTCGGCCGTCTTCGAGGAGTTATTCCATCTCAAGACCGTCAGCTTTCACCTGGGCGCGGAGAGCGCCACTATCGATATCGAAGGCGGCGCCGTGGACGCTCGCACTATTCTCGAGGCCGAGCGGCGCGCCAACCAGGTGGTCTTCGAGAATCGGCCGGTCGCGGTGGAGTTTCAGAACGCCGCCGAGGCGCAGGGTCTGCGCAAGCCATCGGATCGCGATGGCACGCTGCGCATCGTGTCGATTGACGGGCTCGACCGCAGCGCTTGCGGAGGTACGCATGTGCGCTCTACCGGCGAGATCGGGCCGATCCTGATCCGCAAGCTGGATAAGATCCGCCAGACCGTGCGCGTGGAATTTCTTTGCGGAATGCGCGCTGTGGGCCGCGCCCGCGCCGATTACGAAGCGCTATCGAAAGTGGCGCAGCTTTTCTCTTCGCCGCTCGATGAGGCGCCCGCCATGCTTGCGGCGCAGATGGAAGCCGCGCGTGCGGCCGAGAAGATGCAGCGCAAGCTGGAACTGGAGCTTGCGGCCTATCGAGGCGGCGAATTGTATCGCAACACGGCGGCGGGGACCGATGGATTCCGCCGCGTTTCGCAGCGAGCTGCGCGCGGCAGCCTCGAAGAGCTGCGCGCCGTGGCGCAGAACTTCACGGCGCAGCCGAAAGCCGTATTCACGGCAGCGCTGGAGGAGCCGCCGTCGGTACTGTTCGCGGTGTCGGAGGATTCCGGAATCGACGCCGGGAAGGCGCTGAAAGCGGCGATATCTGAGGTTGGTGGACGCGGCGGCGGGAATGCCAGAATTGCGCAGGGCAGCGTGGGCGATGTTGGGAAATTGGAACGGGTGCTGGGGAAACTTTAGCGGGGCTTAAGTAGGGCGGACCCGCTGGTCCGCGGCCGACGCCCTCGTCGGCCTTTTGGGGATTACTGGAGACTGATCGGGACGGGCGAAGAGCGGGTCCGGGGGGACCCGCGCGGACCAGGGGGTCCGCCCCACTGGGTGTTTATTTGATGGCGATCAGCTTTTCGATCTCGGTGCGCAGGTTCTGTTCCTGCGCGGCCTCGTCGCTCAGCATTGCATCGATGCCCTGATACTGCTCGCGGATGATGCCGTGCCGGTCGATGAACGCGAGCATCGGCATGTGCGGAATGGCGGTCTGCGGATGTTGCAGGAAGCTCAGCACGCCCACCTGATCGCTGGTATAGCCTACTGGAAAATTGGTCTGGAAGCGCTTGATGAAGTTCGGCACGTCGGCCGCTGCACCATCATTGACCGCACACTCGATCACTTGCAATCCCTTGGATACGAATTCGGTTTGCAGTTTCACCAGCAGCCCCGTGGTGAACTGGCAGTGCGAACAGGTGGTGAGAATGAACGCCACAACCACGGGTCTACCGCGGTATTCGCTCAGCTCTATCGGCTTGGCGCCGTTTACCTGAATCTGTAGCTCGGGCGCTTTCCGCGGCAGAGAAGCCGCGCCAGCGGCGATCGCTGTCAGACAAAGAACGGCAGGACACAAAACGGCCGCAAGAAATGTACGCATGCTCTCAGTTTACCGCACTTTCGAGCCCTTCCGCGCTGGTCACCGTGGCGCCGGTGCGCCGCAGCTCGAAACGGCCGTCGTCGCCGGAGCCCATTACCTGGTCTACCGATTCGGAAGCGACTGTCATCTGCTTCCACTTTTTCTTCATCACCTGGCGGTAGGCCTCGAAATAGCGGCGCGCGGTATCTTCGCTGTCCCACTCCACGGCGTATAGAAGCGCCACGCGCCCGGCCTTCTTGTTTTCCACCAGCTCGAAGTTGCAGCCGCGCCAGTGCGGCGCGATTTCATCCGCGGCGGCGGCATCCAGATATTGCGCCAGCAGGATGCTATGCTCCAGCTCGCCCAACGTTCCGCCCACCAGGCTCTTGTAGCCGCGCGGCAGTTTCGGGTCGGGCAGTTTCGGGTCGGTGGGTTTGGTCCCCTTGAAGTACGTGTCGGGCTGCATGATCTGCTGCGTCGAAAGCGGCGGCTGGTCGAAGACTTCGCCGAAGCTGCGCTGGCCGTCGCGTTGAAATACGGCATTCTGAAACAGCATGCCCTTGGTGTACGGGAACACCAGGGTCTCGCGCAGGTAGAGCGGCTCGTTCTCGAACACCGGATACTGGCCGCCGCTTGAATCGCTCAGCTTGCTCATCATGTCCACTAAGGCAGGCGAGCTCTTCAGCGACTGCCCGGTTTTGCGCGCGAGGAATTCCGACATCAGCCAGGTGGCTTGTCCCTCCATCACGGCGAGTCGCGCTGTCGACCCATCGTCGCTCTTGCGTCCCTGCCGGATGAACCTCGCCAGATTGTAATTCTGATCGGCCAGCGCGTGCGCCAATTCGTGCGCCAGCACCGGCTCCTGCGATTCGGTGGAAGTGGATTCGGTGAGGAACAGCTTCTTCTTGTTGTAATCGTAAAACGCCGCGGCCTGCTCGGTCAGAAGATCCACCGTGTTCTTGGCGAGATCGAAATCGCCGGGGACGAAGCCGAATTTCTTCAGCGTCAACTCTTCGGCACGGATCTCGTCGGGTTTCGCCACTTCTTTGACGCGATCCTTGAGGAACTTGTTGACATCGTCCTTAGTAATGAAGGCGCAGGGAACCGGGTGATGCAGCTTCATGCCGGTAATCTGGGTCAGTTCCGCCAGGATCGCCGGCACTTGATTGCATACGGGGCTTTGGCCGAAGGCTACCGTCGGCAGGAAACAGAGGAAAAGGGAAAACGAAGCGGCTACCGCCCGGACTCCCGGTTTTTGGGGCATCTGATTTCAGGATAATGCGCGGTACAATGGGGGATCAATTATGGCGGAAGATAAACTTTTCAAAGCGGAGTATCTGGGCAGCGGCACTTTTGTGATCAGCAAGCCGAAACGGAAGAAGGCCAAGATGCGCCAGTCGCAGTTGAAGAACCCGCAGCGCGGCTCGCGGAAATAGCGAGCTGCCGCCTCTGGTGGCGGATTAGTGGCGCGTGCGGCGGTCTGCGTTCATCATGCGGAACAAACCTTCCAGCGCGGCCTTCTGAAGCACGAACGCCCCCGCAAAACTCCCGACCATCGTGCCCACGATCACTATGGCTTCCATTGCCATGCCCTCCGGTTTTGGAGTGAGCAATCGGCGTGCCGTTCCTGGTTCGATCCGATATAGGTAGCGCAGCCCCGCGGGCTGCCTTCCGAGCCGCGCCGGGCGCTCGGGGTTGTTGATCCGGCAAATCCTCCATGGAGACTTGCGGCTTAACTTCGCAGGCCATGGGCCCGCGCCACATCCTATTGAAAATAAACGGGCAGGATACCAGGAGGCCTGTGCTTCCTGCCGCGGCACAGTGTGACCGGCCTTCACGGGATTGACCGGCGCAAGTATTGGGATCTACAATAAATGGCAGTCGATTCCACAATGCAGTGAGCAGTGAGCCGTATGAACGCTACACGCCTTTCCATAGTTTGCGTTTCCATTTCGATTCTGCTCGGGTTGTCCCTTGCGGGACCGCAGCAGCAGACCACTCCCCCAACCACCCAACCGCAGAGCGCCCCGCCGGCCCAGAGCGAGACAAATGCCCGGCCAATGACGGAAAAGCAGCGCAAAGCCAAGGAGAAGAAGGCCCGCGAGGAGTTGGCAACGCCGTACAAGAAGTGGTTGAACGAGGACGTGGCTTACATCATCACGGATGAAGAGCGCGCCGCGTTCAAGCAGGCCAACAACGACGAGGAGCGCGAGCAGTTCATCGAGCAATTTTGGCTGCGCCGCGACCCGACGCCCGATACCGAAGAGAACGAGTTTAAGGAAGAGCACTACCGGCGCATCGCGTACGCCAATGAGCACTACGCTTCGGGCATTCCGGGTTGGAAGACGGACCGCGGCCGCATCTATATTACGTTCGGACCGCCGGATGAGATTGAAGATCACTCCTCGGGCGGCTTCTACGAGCGGCCTCCGGAAGAGGGCGGCGGCGAGACTTCCACCTTCCCCTTCCAGCAGTGGCGCTATCGCTATATAGAGGGCATAGGCAACAACATCATCATCGAGTTCGTGGACCCCACTATGTCCGGTGAATTCCGGATGACCAGCGATCCCTCGGAAAAGGATGCGCTCTTGTATGTCCCCGGAGCCGGCCTCACCATGATGGAACAGATGGGCCTCTCCGACAAGAACCAGCGCTTCCAAAATACCGACGGCACGCACTTGGGCCAAGCCTTCGGCGGCCAGCCGGAGAGCATGAACGAATTCAACCGCATCGAGCAGTTCGCCAAGCTCCAGCAGGCGCCAAAGATCAAGTTGACCGACCTGGAATCGGATGTCAGATCCAAGGTCAGCTATAACATCCTGCCGATGAAGGTGCGCGTGGACTATTTCCCCATCACCGACGCTACGGTGATCGCGACGGTCACGGTGCAATTTGAGAATAAGGACTTGCAGTTCCGGTCCAAGGACGGCGTGCAAAAGGCGGAGCTGGAAATTCTGGGCCGGATCACCAGCATGACCCATCGCCGCGTGGCGACGCCTTTCGACGACCCCGTCGATATCGCCATCTCTCCATCGATGCTTCAGGCGCTCAGCCAGAACCGCTCCATCTATCAAAAGGCGATACCGCTGCAGCCGGGTACGTTCCGTTTGAGCGTGGTGGCGAAGGACGTGGTGGCCGGCAATGTCGCCATCCAGGACCTGCCGATCACCGTGCCGCGCATCGATCCAGACAAGCTTAGCGCCAGCTCGCTGATTCTCGCCGATATCATGGAGCACGTGCCCGACAAGAGCATCGGAACCGGCATGTTCGTGCTGGGCGATACCAAAGTCCGGCCGCGCCTTGGCAACAGCTTCAAGCAGGAAGAGAAAATCGGCATATATTTTAAGGTCTACAACTTCGGGCCCGATGAGAACACCCATAGGCCTTCGGGTCAGATCAGCTACCAGTTGGTGCATACCGGTTCGGCCGACAAGATTTTCGACTTTAGCGAAGACCTGAGCCAGATTCCGGAAGCCAACGCCAGCCAAGTCACAATCGAAAAGTTTTTGAGTGTTAAGGACTGGAAGTTGACTCCGGGTTCGTACACTCTAACGGTGAAGGTCACCGATAAGAAGCGTAATCAATCGCTCCCCTTGACGGCCCAATTTACGGTAACCTAAATGAAATAGCGGATTGGCCCGTTGCAGTGGATCGGCCCGGAACGACGGATTCGGGCTGGGAAGCGTCGCGGATTTTGGAGAAGAAGACGCCAAAAACGGTTGCGTTGCTGCTCGCAGGCATGGCGTGTCTCTCGGGGCCCCGCTGGGCTGACGCCGCCGAAGCACCCCCTCCGCTCAATGGCGCCATAGCCGGAATAGTCCGCGGTACGGCCGGCATTCCGCAGATGGGCGCGACGGTCATCCTATATAACCGCCAGCAGAGACTCATCGGGAAAGTTCTGACGGACGATCACGGCGAGTTCAGGCTCCTGGGTCTGATTCCGGCTCCCTACTCAGTGAAGGTTTCGCTGGCTTCGTTCGTTCCCGCCACTAAGGAGATTCTGGTTCAGCCCGGCGTGCGAAGCATCTTGAACGTGAATTTGAGCACGCTGTTCAGCACCATTCAATTTGCCTATCCGGCGCTGGAGAGCGGCAACGTCATGACCGACGACTGGAAATGGGTGCTGCGCAGCGCCTCTTCCACGCGGCCGGTTTTGCGTTTGATCGATCCAGGAACTGTCTCTGCATCCACGTCCGCGGATTCGGCGTCTACAACCGAACACACCGCCGTGTTCTCAGAGACACGCGGATTGCTGCTAGTGTCCGCGGGGGAGGGGGCGCTGACCGTTGGAGTGGGCACGGAAGCCGACCTGGGAACGACCTTCGCTTTGGAAACCTCTCTATACGGCAACAGCCTGCTGCAGTTTGCCGGTAACCTTGGATACGGCTCGGCGACGGGCGCTCCCACGGCTGCGTTTCGCACAACCTATAGCCGTCAGATCGCCGATGACACTCCCGAAATTTCCGTGACGATGCGGCAGATGCTGATGCCCGCGATTGCCGGCCCGGACGGCGTAGCGCTGCCTCTGATGCGCAATCTCTCGGTGAGCGTCGACGACCAGTATCGAGTTGGCGAGAATGTCACTTTGCAGTATGGCTTCACGATGGATTCGATCTCGTTCGTGGATCATTCCAACTACTACAGCCCTTACATGCGCCTGACGTATGCCGCGGACGAAAACAACACCTTGGAGCTGGCGTATAGTTCCGGCAACGCGCGGCCGAATGGCCCGCCGTCCGACGGCCCATCGTCTAATAATGATGGCGCATCGTCGGCAGATGGGTCCCTGCAGCGCGATATCGACGGTCTGGGCGTCTTCCCGCGCATGTCGCTTCTGAATG
Source organism: Bryobacteraceae bacterium (assembly GCA_049522755.1). GTDB lineage: Bacteria > Acidobacteriota > Terriglobia > Bryobacterales > Bryobacteraceae > PALSA-243. The sequence continues at coordinate 43,637 of JBEKNN010000024.1, forward strand.
GCAAGACGGAGATGCAGCGCGGCGAAGATTACGAAATCGTCTTTACGCACAAAGCCGGATCTCGCACCTACAGCGGCTCGGTCTACCGCCAGTACGTGGCCAACGCGGGCATCACCATGTCGGCCCCGGCGGGATTCTTCGTGGGCAACGTGTTGCCCGACGTCTTTGCCGGCACCTCGGTCTTCGACGCGGGCAACTTTCAGAATAATGGTTTCGCGGGTTCGGTAACGCAGAATCTGGGAAGCAACGCGAGCGTCGCCATGATTTACAGCGATAACGGCGCGCTCACGGCGGACGCGAATGAAGTGGTCAGCAATGACCCCGACGACTTGCGCGCCATGATCCACACGGGAAGACGGCACGCCGTCACCACGCGCTTCTCGGGCGTCTTGCCGGGGGCGGGCACACACCTCATCGCGAGCTACCAGTGGACCGGCGACCGGCGCGCCTTGACTGTAGGTAATCTTTACGCTGCCGATTCCCTGCAGCCTCTGCCGGGGTTCAACGTTTACATCCGCCAGCCTATCCCCGGCTTCAGGCGCCATGTGGAGGCCACCGCCGATATTCGCAACATGCTGGCGCAGGGCTATCTGCCGATGAGCGCCACTGGGGGCCAGTGCATCCTGCTGGTGCAGAATCCGCGTAGCGTGCGCGGAGGCCTGAGTTTCACCTTCTAGTGGATCTGGCAGGACAGGCCTCCTGGCCTGTCTTGTGTTATTCCTCGTCAACGCTTTCGTAACCCTGCGCCTCTTCCATTCCGATTACATTGCGCAGATGCCCTCCATCGAAGGGGCTTTCATTGGGCTGGCGCGCTACATCCGCGACCATTTTCCCGATTTGACCTGGATGCCGCTCTGGTATGGCGGCATTCCATTTCCCGATAGCTACCCGCCGCTGCTGCATACGCTGGTGGCGGCGGTTTCGGGCCTGGGCCGCATCGATATCGGATTGGCCTATCACGCGGTCACGGCGATGCTTTATTCGCTTGGCCCGGTAACTCTCTACTGGGCCGCGCGGCGCATGGGCGCGGGCCGCTTGCCGGCGTTTCTCGCGGCTCTGGGCTACTCGCTGCTCTCGCCATCCATCTGGCTGGGTCCGGAAATTCGCCACGATATCGGCGGATGGTTCGCGCCCAGCCGTCTCGACGCCATGGTCCGCTGGGGCGAGGGACCGCACATTGCATCGCTGACGCTACTGCCGCTGGCGCTCGGCGCGATGCATACCGCGTGGCAGCGGCGGCGCCCAGCGTGGTACTTTGCGGCCGCGCTCGCCATGGCGTTAGTGGTTCTGAGCAACTGGATTGGCGCCATGGCCCTGGCGCTGATCGCAGGCGCGTACCTGCTCGCGGGTTTCAGCGCCGCGTGGCTCCCGCTATGGGCGCGGATGGCTGCGATGGCAGTCTGGGCATACGCGCTGGCGGCGCCATTCGTCACGCCTTCCACCATCGCTACCATCATGGCGAACGCGCCCCTGGTGGCCGGCGGATATAAGGCCAACTATCTGTTGCAAGCTACTTTCCTGGCCGGCGCCCTGCTGCTCGCGTGGGGATTGCGGAAGGCGCAGGTGGAGCCGCGCGGAAGGTTCGGGATCCTGCTGCTATATCTCACCGCCGCCATCACGCTTTGCGCCTACTGGTTCAAGCTCTCGATCATTCCGCAGCCCGAGCGGTATCACCTGGAAATGGATATGGCCTTCTGGCTGGCCGTGGGGCTGCTTTGTGGGGCGGACCCCCTGGTCCGCGCGGGTCCCCCTGGACCCGCTCTTCGGCTGGTCGAAGCAGCCTCCAGCGAACGCGGAGAGGCCGACCGGGGGGTCGGCCGCGGACCGGGGGGGCCGCCCCACGATCGGAAAGGTGGGTGGCCAGGGGCGGGAATACTATTGCCGATCGCGGCTCTGGCCGTGCCCATCGCCATCCACCAGCACCGCCGCGCGCAGGATATCGAAAAGCCCATCGATATCCAATCCACCGTGGAATACGAAATCTCGCACTGGCTGGGCGCTCACCTGCGCGACCAGCGCGTCTTCGCGCCGGGAACCATCGGCTTCTGGATGCAGTCCTTCAGCGACACGCCCATGCTCACCGGCGGCTTCGATAATGGCATGCGCAACACTTTCCTGCAGGACGTCAACTACCAGATCTATGCGGGCGACCGCCAGGACACTATGCTCGCGTGGCTGAAGGCCTTCGGCGTATCGGCCATAATCGGCGGCGGACCCAAAAGCCGCGAGTTCTACCACCCCTACGCGCATCCCGAGAAGTTCGACGGCCTGCCCGAGATCTGGCGCGACGGGCCCGACGTGATCTACTCCGTTCCGCGGCGGCGCGCGTCGCTGGCGCATGTGATGCTTCCGTCCGATCTGGTTGAGGAGCGCCCGCCGGCATACTACGCGAAGCCGTTGGAGCACTATCTGGCCGCTCTCGACGACCCGTCGCTGCCCGACGCCGATTTCGTGTGGCGCGGCACTGGCGCGGCGGTGGTCAGCGGCAATTTCCAGCCGGAACATATCCTGAGCGTACAAGTCACATGGGATAAGGGATGGCGCGCCCGCGTCCGCGGCCAGGCACGCCGCGTGTGGCAGGATAAACTAGGTCAAATGGTCGTTGAGCCGCTCTGCGACGGCCCGTGTACGGTTGAGTTGGGATACGACGGCGGCATGGAGCAGCAGGCCGCGCGCTGGCTAAGTGTCGCCGCGCTTCTGGCCGGCTTATGTACGACGGGCCTCCAGGCCGGTCGATTTCTCAGAAAGCGAGCAAACTCTTGAAGCTCAGTTTCTACATTCTGGTTTTAGCCGCATCCGCCGCATGGTCGCAGCCGGTCACTCCGGTCGAGCCCGCACTCGCCGAGATCGCCGCCACGCGCTGGTTCCAGCAGTCCGCCATCTCGCCCGACGGCTCCCACGTCGCCTACGTGGAAGCGCTGACCGCGCCCGGCAAGTCCGCCATCTATATCCACGCCGCCGCACCCATCCGCATCACCGCCGGCGACGGCAAAGCAGCGTGCGACGAGGAGAGCATCGCATGGTCGCCCGATAGCAAACAGATCGCATTCCTCTCCGATTGCGCCAAGAGCGATCAGTTCGAAGTCTACATCGCGCCCGCGGCCGGCGGCCCAGCCAGGCAAGTGACGCATCTCACCGGCTTGCTGGCTAACCCGCACTGGTCGCCCGATGGCAAGCGCATCGCCATCCTCTTCACTGAGAATCTTCCGCACCGCGCCGGACCGCTCGACCCGGTGCCGCCAGATTCCGGCGTGATGGAATCGAAAATCTACGAGCAGCGGCTCGCGCTGGTCGACGTAGCTGCGGGATCCACGCGCCAGATTTCACCGGCGAACATGTACATTTACGAGTACGATTGGTCGCCGGACGGGCGAAGCTTCGCAGTTTCCGCCGCGGCAGGCATGGGCGACAACAACTGGTGGATCGCGCAGATCTACACGCTGAGCGCAGCCGGCGGCGAGTTGAAACCGGTGTACAAGCCGGGCGTGCAGCAACAAATCGCCGAGCCGCAATGGTCGCACGACGGCCAATCGATCCTCTTCATCGGCGGGATTATGAGCGACGAAGGCTCCACGGGCGGCGAGCTGTACACGGTCTCCGCGGCGGGCGGCGGCGAGGCGCGCAGCCTGACGCCGGGCATCAATTCGTCGGTGGCCGATTTCGTGTGGCCTAAGGATTCCAAATACCTTTACTTCAGCGAGCACTACGATGGCGGCAGCGCCGTCTCGCAGATCGACCCGGGTACCGGCCAGACCGAGCGGATGTGGCAAGGCGACGAAACCATCTTCACCATGGATGGCGGCGGCGTAGCGCTTTCCGCCGACGGCAAGAGGAGCACGGTGGTGCGCAGCTCCTGGGACCACGCGCCGGAAGTATGGGCTGGGCCCGTGGGCCGATGGGGCATGCTAACTCATGCCAACGAGGTGCGTCTGCAGATGTGGGGCGAGGCCAAGAGTTTGCATTGGAACAGCGACGGGTTCCGCGTGCAAGGCTGGCTGATTTATCCGATGCATTACGACCCCAGCCGCAAGTATCCGATGGTGGTGAGCATACACGGCGGCCCGGCTTCATCCATGAAGCCCGCGTGGCCGAGGCCGGGCTTCAACGCCACGCTGCTTTCGCAGCAGGGCTACTTCGTGCTGCTGCCGAACCCGCGCGGCAGCTACGGGCAGGGCGAGAAATTCACCATGGCCAACGTGAAGGATTTCGGCGGCGGCGACCTGCGCGACGTCCTGGCCGGAGTGGATGAAGCGGTGCGCACCGCGTCCATCGATAGTAACCGCGTTGGCGTGACCGGCTGGAGTTACGGCGGCTTCATGACGATGTGGACGGTGACGCAAACCAACCGCTTCCGCGCGGCGGTGGCGGGCGCGGGCATCGCCAACTGGCAGAGCTATTACGGCGAGAATTCTATCGACCAGTGGATGCTGCCGTACTTCGGCGCCACGGTCTACGACGACCCGGCGGTCTACGCGAAGAGTTCCGCCATCGATTACATCAAGAACGTGAAGACGCCGACGCTGGTGGTGGTGGGCGACCGCGACGGCGAATGCCCCGCGCCGCAATCGTATGAATTCTGGCACGCGCTGAGGGATTTGGGCGTGAAGACGGAGATGGTGGTCTATCCGAACGAAGGGCACCGGTTCCATACGCCGGCGCATCAGAAGGATGTGCTGGTGCGGATGATTGCGTGGTTTAACGAGAATCTGAAGTAGGCGGCGCCAAATCGCGGGAGTTCGAGCATCATTGTAAGTGGCGGAGGACATATAGCCCCGCCCACGAGCCTATGGAGGAGGCTACCAATGAAATACATTCTGATGCTCTATGTGAACGAGGCCGGATGGCCTAAGCTGACTAAGGCAGACCAGGAACAGGGGATGGCGGCATATGTCACCTACACGGAGGCGCTGACGAAGGCGCGCATCCTCGCGGGCGCCAGCCGTTTCCGGCCGAGTTCGACCGCGACTACTTTACGCGTCGCGAATGGTAGGCCGCAAGTGCTGGATGGCCCTTATGTGAATTCGCAAGAGCAGCTCGGCGGCTACTTTATCATCGACGTGGCCGATCTCGACGCAGCTCTCTCATGGGCAGCCCGCTGCCCGGCCGCAAGTCACGGCGCCGTCGAGGTGCGTCCACTCTGGGGCGCGCCGGCGTAAGCTGCGGCGAGAAGGTGGCTGCTCACCCGCGTGACGAAGATGATCGACAGCGTCCGCGGACGCCGCCGCGGTGCTTAACAATTTTGGGGCTGCGCAGTTCTGCCGCGATGATTGTCGCTCAGAGGGCTGTTAGACATGTCGCGTTCACAGGAGTGTGAACGCTGCACGCACGAGTGCGCGCGCCACGATCCGCTCCGACTTTCCTCGCCCTATGAACGACGTCGGCACGTATTAAGCTTAGAGAGCGTGGCCGCATGATGCGTTCTTTACGGTATGCCGGGGCCGTCGGGCTGATAGTGCTCGGGACGGCGCCGCTCGCTCCACAGCAAACCGGTGAGCAATCCGCCGGTCCCGTGATCCGTGTGACCGTCGATCTTGTGCAGGTGGACGCCGTGGTCACCGATTCGCAAGGGCGCCACGTGACCGGCCTCAAGCCTGAGGATTTCGAGATCCTCGAAGACGGCAAGCCGCAGAAGATCACACATTTCTCGTATGTGGCAGGTAATGCCGTTGCAGCCGGGCCGGCGCCTGTTAGCCGGGCGCCGCGAAAGAATCCCGGCAACCCCCACGAAGCGATTCCCCCTCCCGCACGCGCGTTGCGGCCGGAAGAGGTTCGGCGCACGATCGTCCTCATAGCCGACGATCTTGGTCTTTCCTCCGACGACATCCCGAATGTCAGAAAGGCGATGAAGAGCTTTGTCGACCGGCAAATGGAGGCCGGCGATCTGGTGTCGATCATGACTACTTCGGGCGGGATGGGCGCGATGCAGCAGCTCACGAACGACAAGCGTCAGCTCTATGCTTCGATCGAGCGCATCCACTACATGCCAGGGCGTACCGGGCTGACCTGGTATAAGCCTATATTGCCGCTGGGTCCCGACAAAAAGTTCAGAATGGAGATTGAACAACGGCTCAACGCCGCTCGATCCCCTGTTCTGACTCTGGGCACGTTTGACGTCCTTGCGTATGCGATTCAGGGTCTGCGCGAAATGCCGGGTCGAAAGGCCATCGCACTGTTCTCCGACGGATTTCCGCCGGCTGCCGGCGGAATTATCCAGCTCGCGAATCGCGCGTCGGTAGCGATCTACACTCTCGATCCGCGCGGGCTGGTATCCCAGTTTTTTACGGCCGTCGACGCGAAGGGAACTATGACCCTCGGGAACGGCATCGACAACGACGAGGCGAAGCGGCTGGCAGCCTATCGCGACACACAAAAGGGCCTCGAACAACTGGCGCAGGGAACCGGCGGCATCTTCTTTCACGACGATAACGATCTCAGCCAGGGTCTGACCAAGGCTCTCGACGATATGAGCAGCTATTATCTGATTGGATATCAGCCGCAGAGTGCGGATTTCGATCAAGTGCGCGGACTTCCCAAGTTCCACAAAACCGATGTCAAAGTATTGCGTGCCGGGCTGCAGGTCCGCTCGCGCGATGGTTTCGTGGGTATTCCCGACCCGCCTTCGGTTTCAGAAGGTACTGCCCGAGAGTCTCGCCAAGACGAATTGCGAAGAGCTCTGTTCTCACCGTTTCAGGCGAACGGCTTTCCGGTCCATCTGAGCGCGTTCTATTCAGCCGCGGAGGACGGCGCGAAGAAGACACACCGCCTTCAGACAACGCTGCGCACCCTGATGGTAATCGACGCCCGCGGCCTGACGCCCGAAGACATCGCTGGAGGTAAGAAACGGCTGGTCCTCGATGTGCTCGCCGGAATCTGGGGCGAAAACGACAAGGCGATCGCAGACGTTGACAAGACTTTCACTATCGAAAAGACACCCGCGGAAATGGAGCGGGCCGTATCCCAGGGCTTGGCTGTCGAAGTGGATGTGCCGGTCCCCAAGCCAGGCGGGTACCAATTGAGGTCGGCGGTGCGCGAACCGGGCTCGGGCCAAAGCGGATCGGCGACGGCTTTCGTCCAGATTCCGGATTTTAACCGCCGCCTGGCGCTCTCGAGCGTGCTGCTATCGGACCGTGACGCTGGCCGGGCCGAAGCGCTGGCGCGGGCCGGAGTGATGGCTGCGGGCGGGCCAGCGATCCGCGTGTTTGCGTCCGGCGCGGTCCTCGATTACGACTGTACGGTGTCGGGGTTTCAGATCGACGCGCAAACGGGGAAACCGAAGGTGGATGTTGCGGTGCGCCTGTTTCGCGGTCCGGAGCGGATTTATACCGGCCGGCCGATTGCTTTGGCGATAGCCGACGGAAACTCCACGGCGGCGGTTCACGCGGCCGGCGAGATTAAGCTGCCTGCCACGCTGCCGCCCGGCGACTACGCACTCGAACTGGTCGTCAATGACCGGCTGGAGAAATCCAAGCCGCAACATGCGGAGCAATTCGTGGATTTCAGTTTGGCGACACAGCAATGAGAGCAGCCATACCGATTTATCCGGCAGCGCTTCCGCACTTTACTCCAAAATGATGGCGGACGGAGGAAGCGCGAGCTCGTTTAAGAGCTGATCGAGGCCGCGCTGTTTGGTGGACGAGGCGGCCTGGCAGTCTGCTTCCTGAGGAGATTGAAGCGGCTATGCGCTGAAGCAGGTGTGCGCGTTAAGGCGCGATATCGATAGCATCGCAGTCCCAGCTCTTTACGAGTGCCGCATAACTCGCGCTAGAATCGGCGGAAATCGGCAAAGTTTACGCGGCGCCTCTGCCTCGGCCGCCGGTGTTGCCCATCAGCGTAATGAGCCGATCGTCGCGCAGCGGCTTGCATTCGCTCACCGCGTCGAACACCATCGTGTTCGGCTCGGCCGCTGTCCATGGCTTGAAGCCTGCACCCGGATTGCCCGTCTTCGCGAAGCTGAGCCACGCTCCGGCAACTTTATCCTGCAGCGCCATCGCCGCCGGGCCACCGCCGGTCGCCAGCCTGATGTGCGGCTCGTTCACGTTGTGGAACGCGAACGCGATCTCCGAACAATGGAACGATGTGATCCCGCCGTTCACCGGATACTCCCACGCGAACAGATAATTCCACACTGGCGTGCTGCTCTTCTCGAGCTTCCACGCCAGCGTCTGTTTCACCGTCGGCCGCGACCCATTAGCGAAGTACAAAACGTCCTGCACCTTCTTGCGCGGGAACGCCTTCTGGAATTCCGTCACCACTTGAGCCTTCTTCTCGCCGTAGGCCTTCGTCAGATTCTCGTCGATCTCCGCCTGGCTCCAATCATTCTTGCGCCCATCGCCGCGCACCAGCGTCCCCTGCATTTCGCTGAACACGGTTCCCGCCATCAGCGGAATCGCGCCGGCCCAATCGCAGAGTTCGCGCATCACGTACTTGTCGTCGGCGATCACTTCCCAGCCGCCTCCGCCGCCGCCCGGTCCGCCAGCCGCCTGCGCCACCTCGCGCGCCGCCGCCGTGCCCGCAATGATCAGGTCTTTATACGGAACCTTCTTCAGCTTGTCGATCTGCGAACCGTCGAGGCCCAGTTGCTTCAACGTCGCCGCCGCAATCGCCTGCTGCCTGCCGATCGCAGCTGCCGGCTCCACAGTCCGGTAGTTCAGACCGCCGCCGCTCTGCGCAATCGCCTTATGGAACAGCCCCTTTGCCACGGGCATGTGCATCAGCCGCGTCACCTTGCTGCCCCCGCCGGATTGCCCGAAGATCGTCACGTTGCCCGGGTCGCCGCCGAACTGCGAGATGTTCTCCTGCACCCACTGCAAAGCGGCAACCAGATCCGCCATGCCTGTATAGCGTGAGTTCTCGTAATGCGCACCATACGCCGAAAGATCCAGGGTACCGATGATGTTCAGCCGGTGATTCAGACTCACCACCACCACATCGCCGAATTCGCTCAGGTTCTTGCCGTCATAGGCATACGACTCCATCGACGAGCCGTTGGTGAATCCACCGCCGTGCATCCACACCATCACCGGCTTCTTCACGCTCGCGCCGGCATTCTGCGTCCAGATGTTCAGCGCCTGGCACGCTTCGTTCTCCAGCCAGAAGCGGTGCGGAAATACGAATTCGTCGGAACCGGGCTTGTCCTGCGTCGGAATCGGGCACACCGGGCCCCACGCCTGCGCGCTCCTGATGCCGTCCCACGGCTTCACCGGCTGCGGCATTTCGAACCGCTGCGCTTCGGCGTAGGGAATGCCGAGGAAGGTACTCGTCTTGCCGTCGCGGAACCCGCGCAGCTTGCCGCTCTTCACCTGCACAACAGGCGGGTTCAGGTTCGGCGAATCTCCGGCTTTCGCCGCGTCTCCCCTCTTCGCGTCCAAAGCGGACGCGGGTTCAATCGCAATACCGGCCAGCGCGCCGCCCACAACGGCCGCGCCGCCCAACAAGGTACGGCGATCAAATATCGATTCAGACGATTGATGCGATTCGCGATTAGTCATACACCCTCTCTTGCGAGCGTCTGCGAGCGCGCTGGCGACCATTCTATCCAACTTGCGGCCTCGCGCGGGTCCGCCCGCGCCGGGAAGGGTGGCAAAAAAGTGGCGGTCCGGGAAGGGGGGACGTCGTCGCATCGTCGGCCACACGGACAAAGGTCCCGCGCCAGAGAGCGGCCAGATAACCGGCTTTATCGTTAGCGATTCGGCGGCCCGAGCGGCATGGGCAAGGGCCGCGTTGAGCCGAACGGAAAAGGGCTGCCGTCCTCACGCTTCCGTCGCGGCGCAACCGCGGCTAGCCGACACACCAATGCGTTTGCCATGAAGCTCGATCCTTCGGGCAAGGTCAACTTCTCCACCTATTGTTGCGCCGAGGCTAGGCTAGCAGGGCAAGTGCTCGATCACGCGATCTCCGCGCGACCGTCAATCCCGCAATGAAACGACCGTCCGCCTCCTGCTCTTGCGCTGCGGCTCCGCCTGTTGTGATATAAGCCTCGAAAAGTTTCGCATAAAGGGTATGAAGGGCCTCTTCGTATGCGGACTGGATGACTGTTTGATCGGCATTCATAGTTTTTAATTGTATCGGGAAGATCCGTCTTGCCGCGCCGGAATTTCCGTGACTCGGCGCCTCGGGATCGAGGCTAAGGAGGCGGCAAAACCCCTGCAGGGGCGCAACCCGTAGCAGTAGACGTCTCCACATGAATCCCCTATGGGATGATGTCGACGCAAATCGCTGGATAAGTCCTCGCAAGTCGGCTATATGGGACGGCGAAATGTCGCGTGCCCTGGAACTTCCCCTCGCTCACCTGCGTAAATACCTTCAACGCCCTGAGGTCCTGAATGCTCTGGTTCTACGAATCTTTCTTTCCCGTGGTCTGGATTTTCTTTCTTCTCTACTGGCAGATCAAGGCCGCCAATACCAAAGCCACCCAGCGCCTCGAGCCGGCTGCCTCGCGCCAGTTCCAATGAGAGTTGGCCGTGAAGAAATCAGCCCTTCGAATCCGGAGCCAGCAGCAGGATCTTCCCAATGCCGCCTTTCTCCCCTAGCACATGT
>JBEKNN010000025.1:0-53703 GCA_049522755.1 Bryobacteraceae bacterium
CGATCCACCGGCACAACCTTGATAGCATCCGCTTTCAAATGCAGCGGCCATTTTTCGACGATCTTATCTACATCGGTGACACTCGCTGGTTTTGGCGAATTATAGATCATGGGCGATGGGTCGTCACTCACGAGCTGTTGCTTTAACTCCTCGCCGTTGTTGGAAACCACCGCGATCATAAGCCGGTCCACGCGCAGATATCGCCGAATTACGCGGTTCACATCGGCAAGAGTCAGCTTAGCCAGATCCTGCTTGAGCTTCCCGGCGAAATCGGGCCTGTCGTAATATAAGCCGTCGATGGCGAAACCCAATTGCGCGCTCTGTGTGCGCATTAGCACGTTAATGTACTTGGTCACGAAATCACGCGTCATCGCAAAGCCGTCCTGGGATAGACCGTCCTTAATCAACTTATCCAGCTCGTAGGTCGCCAGCCGCAGCGCGAACTTTGTGGTGGATGGCTGCACCGGGCGGATCCAAATCTGAAAAATCTGATAGCGGCGCCCAAGGTTGGGGCTAGGCTCCATCTGATACATGCCGCGCGGGAAGTATTCGATGTAAGAGTAATCCCCGTAGTTCAAGCCGCGCTTCTCGCGCATCTCATCGTAGAGCACGCTGCCGCTCATGCGGTGCTGGCCCAGATACGACGATGCCACCAGCAGCGCCGCATAATCCGGATTCCGACGCGTGCATGAGATGGGAAACCCGAGAGAAATGGCCACTGAGCGCGTATCTTTGTCGACGATCACGGCGCGCGTCGCGTCGATTGGCCTCGGCTCTTCGCGTCGCGGCTGAAAACCGGCCGCCGCCGGAAGTTGGCGAAAATCCTTCTTCATGCGCTCCAGGAACGCGGGCTTATAACCTCCGGAGATGCCCAAAATAAGCTTCGCTTGCGCGTAGTGGCTGGCGTAAAAATGCTTGACGTCGTCGAGCTTAATGGCTTCAAGCGAAGTCACCGTTCCCATGGAATAGTGGCTGTAAGACATGCCCTGGTAGATCTCGCTGTACAGCACTTCCTTTCCCAACTCCTCATCGTTGTTGCGCAAGCCGGATTTGATGCCGTTGATGGCGTCGTCTTTCACTCGCTTGAAATCTTCCTCGCGCCAGCCGGGCTCGAGTAACATGCCGCGTACCAGCTTGTAATAGCCTTCGAGGTTGTCAACATGAGTCTCGCCGATGAATGTGGACATCTCCTTATCTACTTGCGCACTGAACGATGCGGCCATCGGGAACAGCGAGTCTTCAATCTCCCGGTATGTCTGCGTTCTGGTGCTGCCATCGGAGAGCATCATCGCAGTCAGATATGCCAGGCCGGGCTTGGCTGGAGGGTCGTCAGCGGAGCCGGCGGTAAACACGATCCGGAACGCGACCAGCGGCGAGTTGGTGGGCAGCGCCATCACGCGCATTTGCGCGGCGGCGGCCGAAGCGAACAGAAGCAGGCTTGCCAGGCGTTTCACTTTGCTCTTCACTTGGCACGTCACTTAGCGGCCCCCACGGCATCCAATGTAACTATGGTGCGCGCGTTCTCGGTGAGATACTTCGCGGCCGCCTGTTGCACATCTTGAGGAGTAAGACGCGCATATTGCTCGAAGAGCTTGTTCATTGTATCGGGCGTGCGCCGCAGAGCCACGTATCCGGCGACCACTTGCGCCACCGTCTCGCTGTTATCCATGCGCAGGGCCAGTTCATAGCGCAGATGCTTGCGCACGGCGTCCAGGCGCGAGCCGTCGACCGGCTTGTCCTGGAAATGTTGCACGGTTGCGAGGATCTGCCCGCGCACATACTCCACATCTTCGGCCTTCTTGACTCGCGCCAGAACCTGAAACAGCGACGGGTCCACCTGGTTGGGTGAGGAAGCGTATAGCGCGTCGGCTTTCTGCTCTTGAATGACCAGCTTTTGATATAGCTCCGAGTTCTCCGAAAACGCGAGATACGAAAGCGCATCCAGTGCAGCCGTATCCGTTGTGGAATCGTCGTAGGCCGGCCCTTTATACGCAACGGCAAGAAGCGGCAGCGTTCGGCCGTTCCAGGCTACGTGGCTGGTGCGCGGCGCATCCTGGGGCGGTTCGACGGGGATTCCCGGCTTGTAATCGCCTGGCTTCCACGCGCCCCAATCCTTCACCGCCAGGTCGCGCACTGCCTTCGCCTTCACATCGCCGGCCACAACGATGGTGACATACTCCGGCCGGTAGTAGCGACTGAAAAACTTCTGGCTGTATTCGTATTGATTGGGCATGTCCTGAATGTCTTTCAGGAAGCCCATAGTAGTGTGTTTGTAGGTGTGGGTAGAGTAGGCCGTATCAAGCAGCGCTTCATTCAACTTTTGGAATGGGCTGGATGCGTTCTTATTATATTCGCCGAGCACGGCCAGCGTTTCGGTCTTGAATTCCGCTTCCGAGTACTTAAGATTCTGGAAGCGATCGGCCTCCATGGCGAGTACTGTGGGCAAATCTTCTTTCGAGAAAACCGTGTAGAAACAGGTGAAATCACTCGTGGTGAAGGCGTTGGATGCGCCGCCCATGCGCTTGATGGCGTCGTTGTATCGCTGCTGAGAATACTTCTCGGTGCCCTTGAACATCAGGTGTTCGAAGAGGTGCGCAAAGCCGGTGTGACCCGGTTCCACTTCGTTGCGCGAGCCGGTCTGCACCACAATGTATACCGCCACAATGTTAGGGAAATCGGTGGGAACGGTCACCACGCGCAGCCCGTTCGGAAGGTCGTCTTGCGTATAAGCGTAGGGGAAGATCTTCTGCGGCGGGGTTTGCGCGGCAGCCGCAAATATTGCGCAGGATAGCGATAGGGATAACCGGGAAACCATCTTACTTTATTGTGGCCCAGTCCAAGCGCCGCGCGCTTCCTCCAGCCGCACCGCCAAATCCAGCAATAGTTCGTCTTCATACGGACGCCCTGTCAACTGCACGCCTACCGGCAGTCCCTCTTCCGACACGGCAATCGGAATCGTGACCGCCGGCAGGCCAAGCACGTTCGCCAGCACGGCCGGCATCATAGCTTGAAAGAGGCCGATGGATTTGCCGTCGATCTCCCACTTGCGCTGCCGATGCGCGAACGCGGGCACGCCGCATACCGGCATCAGTATCGCGGAAACGTTTTCCATCTGGCGCAGCAGCGACGCTCGCATGCGGTCGCGCGCAGCCAGATTCAACAGCGCCTGCTCGGCGGTGGGCTCATCCTGCGTCAGGGATTCGCGCAACGTCCAGTGCAGCTCCTCTTCGCGCCCTTGGAACATTTTGCGTGTGGCGATCTGCGGCCATTGCGCAAAGAGAAATCCCCAAACGTTGGGCGCGCGCTCAAGTCCGGCGGGCTGGAACTCATCCACGGCGAGTCCGAGCCCGGCGAGCATTCCGGCGGTCTTGCGCACGGCGTTGCGGATAGCGGCGTGGACCGGTATTTGATAGAACTGCTCCCAAACGCCGATACGGGCGGGCTGCGATGCGGGCGCGGCCAGCGGCACAGGTACCGAGAAAGGGTCCTGCGCATCGAAGGATGCCAGCGCGGAAAAGAGCAGCCGCAGGTCTCGCGCGGTGCGAGCCATGGGGCCCACGACGGTGGTGAGGCCGCCGGGGTAGCCGAGCGCGGGATAGTGGCCCGTGGTGGGAATGCGCCCGGGCGTAGGCTTCAAACCGGCGATTCCGCAAAAGTGCGCGGGCACGCGGATCGATCCGCCGCCATCGCTCGCGATCCCGCCCGGCGAGCAGAATGCGGCAATGGCAGCCGCTTCGCCTCCGCTCGATCCGCCGGGCGTGCGTTCAAGGTCCCACGGATTGTTGGTGCGTCCGGTGACGAAGTTGTCGGTTTCGTAGCTCGCCAGCATCTCCGGCGTATTGGTCCGGCCCAGCAGGATAGCGCCTTCAGCCCGCAGACGCGCCACCGCGGCAGCGTCATTTGCGGCGCGATGGGCATCGCGAAAGCGGCAGCCGGCAGCCGCAGACTGGCCGGCGATATCGAAGCTGTCTTTAACCGTGAGCGGCACGCCGTGCAGCAGGCCGAGCGTCTCACCGCGCCCGATGGCGGCTTCTCGTTCGCGCGCTTCCGCGCATGCAGGTTCGGCGAACACGCTCACAAATGCGTTCAATGCCGGATTACGCGCTTCGATTTGCCGAAGGTGCGCCTCCACCAGTTCCACGGGCGAAACAGCGCGGTCGCGCACCATCTGGACCATCAGGCAGAGCGAGGAGCGTAACGGCACTCAGCTAGTTTGCCACAGGCGGCGCGATCGGGTAGAAAAAAGCGGACTGTTCAATCCCGGCGGACTGTATCGCTAGAATTCACGGACACTAGACCGGAACGGTGCGCTCCATTGACGTCCAAAGTTGTCTTGTCCCAATATAGCTAACTGTGCTATATTATTTTCAGGTAACCTCATGACCGCAGAGCAATGGAAGACCGGACGCGAGAAAGCGGGCTTGACGCAAGTTCAGGCCGCAAGTTCGCTGCACGTGTCGCAGCCATACTTGTCTCAACTCGAAACAGGGTTGCGGCTGGCCGGTGGCGAGCTCGCTCGACGAGCCGCGAAGCTTTATAGACTTTCGCCCACCGCTCTCCCCTTGCCCGTGCCCCTCGACGTTCCGGTGGTTCAGCCCGATGATCTTCAGCGAAAACTTGCGTCTCTCGGTTACCCCGGCTTCGAGCATGTTCGTTCCAAGGCGATCGGCAATCCTGCCGAAGTAGTTCTCGGCGCCGTCGTGAAACGGGACCTGGACACGCGCCTGGTGGAAGCGCTGCCCTGGGTCCTGAGCGCATATACCGATCTGAATTGGGAATGGCTGCGGGACCGCGCCAAATTGCAGAACGCTCAAAATCGATTGGGTTACCTGGTGCATCTCGCAAAGCAAACAGCGCGGGCTTTGCCGGAGCGCCAAGGCGCCGTTCCAGTCTTGTCCCGGTGGGAAAATGACCTTGAAGAGGCCCGTCTCGCCCGCGAAGGTACGCTTTGCCGCGACTCCATGCCTGAGAGCGAGCGCGCCTGGTTAAGGACGAATCGTCCGGAAGCCGCGGCCCACTGGGGGCTTCTAACCGGCCTCTCGGCGGAGCAGTTGCCGTATGCCGCGCATTGAAAAGCCGCCCGAGCCGTGGCGATCCTTCTTCGCAGAGGTAGATGCCCGGCTCGCCGAGGATGTTCAACTGCATTGCTGCGGCGGTTTCGTCGTGACACAACTCTACGGCGTCGCGCGCACCACCAGCGACGTTGATTTCCTGGGCGTGGTGCCCTACGTAGCAGGCAGTTTGACGGATATCGCCGGCAAGGGTTCCGTTTTGCACCGAAAGCATAAGGTCTACCTGGATGCCGTCTCCGTCGCCACGCCGCCCGAAAACTACGAGGACCGGCTTGTCCCGATGTTTCCAGGCGCCTGGCCTCGCCTCAGTCTCTTCGCGCTTGAGGCCCATGATTTAGCCCTCTCCAAGTTAGAGCGGAATATTGAGCGCGATCGCGACGACGTGCAGCAGCTTGCACGTGCGGGCCGATTGAAACCAGAGATCCTGAAGTGAGCGCTATTACCGCGAGCTTCGTCCGAACCTGGCGGCTCACGAGGCTCCACACGACTTGACGCTCCGGTTGTGGCTTGAGTCTTACTGGTGAGGCACAAGTCGTCTCATTCCCGATGGCCCGCTCCGTGGCCGCCACAGCGGGCTCACTTAATCGCCAAACGAGATACCGCGCACACTGGGCCTGCAACCAAAACCCCACCCGCAACGTCCTGACGAATGTAGGGATCTGACGGATGTCCTGCGGACGGTACTAAGAATCCGCGGGCCGAAGACCGGCGGCCGCACTCCTCCGGGTGGCCGCCGGTTTCTCATTTGTATCGGAACCTACACCAAGCCAACCTACACCAAGCCCAGGAAATTCGGCTTGTAGCCCGGGAAAACGCCGTTCACCGACGGGTTGCCCATGTGGCGCGACACCAACTCGCCCAGCACATCGCGAAAATCGGTGGTTAATGCCAGGTCGCGGCCTTCGTAAAGCTGTTCGCGCTCCAGGCCCGGCCACTTGCCATATACCTTGCCGCCCTTCACGCCGCCGCCCATGACGAACATGCTGTTGGCATGGCCGTGATCGGTGCCGCGGTCGCCGTTTTCACGGGCGGTGCGGCCGAACTCCGACATGGTGACCACCACCACGTCCTGCATGCGGTCGCCCATATCCAGCCAGAATGCGGCCAGCGACGCGCCGAATTCCTGCAACCGGTTGGCGAGCTGGCCTTCGGTGGAGCGCTGGGCCACCTCGTTCACATGATGATCCCAATTGCCGATATCGGCGAAGGCCATCTCCACTCCTACATCCGACTTGATCAGTTGCGCGATCTGCTTCAGGCTGTTGCCGAAGGGGCCGCGATAGTCGGCGCCCGCCGCGGGAACATACGGCTGCTTCTGAATCGATTGCAGCATCGCCATCGCCTCGAACGTTTCGCGGCCGGCGGCTTGCAGCATGGGGTCTTTGGACGCCATGTACATCTGTTCGAACTGCATGGCCGCCGCTTCATCGTGTACCTGGAATCCGCCGATGCTTTGCAGTGCCAGCGCCGGCTCCCGGCCGCGCATCGCGCGCGGAAGTTGCGCGCCCAGCGCCACCGCGCGCACCGGCGATTCCTTGCCTTCTATCCTCGGCAGCCCGCGGTTCATCCAGCCGCTATCCGTGGATTTCCGGCCGGGTGTGCCGGATTCCATATAATCCTGCGCGTCGAAATGCGAGCGCGTGGGGTCGGGCGAGCCGATCGCATCGACAATCGCCAGGTGTTGCGCCGCGTAGAGCGGCTTCAGCGGCGCAAGCGATGGATGCAGCCCGAAGAAACCGTCGAGATCGAGGGCCGTCTCGCCGGATTTTTCGCCGCTGGCCGACGGCCGCGGGATCGCAATTGTGGGGCGAAGGTCGTAATAGGCTCTCTCGCCGTGCGGCACAACCACGTTCAAGCCGTCGGCCGCGCCGCGCTGGAAAATCGCGACCAGTATCTTCTTGCGCGTCGAATTACGCGGCGAAGGCGCATCGGCGGCATAAAGCGCACGCTTCAGCCACAGCGGCGCCGTGCCGATTCCGACCATTGCCAGGCCCGAGTTGCGAAGAAAGATGCGGCGATTCGTCATGTTCAACCTCTTGCTAACGTTTCTGAAAATCCGGCGAACCCAGCGGAATTCCCGCCAGCGGATCGCCCGGCGTAGCCGCCTGCGCGACTTCCACTTTCACGCCCGCTACCTTGTTGCCCGCCAGTTGCAGCGCGAAATTCATGCGCGCCATCAAGCTGGCTGAGTTTGCCCATTCCATGCTGGAGTTGGAATAGCCGGTGGGTTCCAGCTTACGGTAGAGCGGCTCGCCCAACTGCGCCACCTGTTGCATCAGGGCCGTGGCGTAATCCACATTGCCGTTCACCGAACGCACCGCGCTGGCCACCATTTCGAGCGGCGATTTCATCTTGCTGCGATATGCGCCCACCGACCAGAACTCTTTCGAATCGATCATGGTCAGCATCACCTGCCGGATATCGCCATCGCTCTTGAGGAACGTGTCCGCCATGCGGTCCAGCATCGCGGCGGGCGGATCGTCAGCCACGAAGCGCATGGCCAGCTTCTTCGAGATGAAGCGCGCGGTGGCAGGCTGACGGGCGAGAATGTCGAGCACCTTCTCGCCGTCTTTCTCTCCGCCGCCGGCGGGAATGGTCACACCCAGAACCACCTTCTCGCCGTTGTCGTGCAGTCGCGGATTGAAGACGAATTTGCCGCCGCGCTGCGGCTGATTGATGGTCCAACCGGTGAAGCAGCGCGCCACCTCGGTGACGTCCTTCTGCGTATAGCCGTTATCTACGCCCAGCGTGTGCAGCTCCATCAACTCGCGGCCGTAGTTTTCATTCAAGCCGCGATTCTGCTTGTTGTTTTGCCCGCGCGGCTGAGGCGCGTTCGGGCCAACCGACTGCCAATTGTCGAGATAGAAAAGCATCGCGGGGCTCTTGGCCGTTGCCTCCAGCAGGTCGCGGAACTTGCCCAGCACATGCGGGCGAATGGCGTCGCGCTCGTAAGCGGTCACCAGGTAACGGTCGGCGCCCTTGTCGAGATACACATTGAAGTGGTTAAACCAGAAATCGTCCAGTTGCTCTTCCAACTGCCGGTTGCTGTAGATGGCGCGCAACACTTTGCTTTCGGCCAAATCGCGGTAGACCACCTGTTGCGGCCCGCCGATCAACTCGATACGTCGGCGCAACTCCGGCGAGCCGACACTAGAGATGGCCTGGCGCACGCCCGGCATAGCCATCACTACGTAATCCTGCTTGCTTTGCGGCAAACTCTGGAAGAATGCCAGCCGCTGCTCCGGCGTGCCCTGGCGCAGGCTGCGGATCTGATCGCCGGTAAGCATTTTGCGCAACTCGGCCGGGTCCGGCGGAGCATTTTGATTTGCGGCGGGATCTGCGGCGCCGTTCGGCTGCTGACCTTGCTTCTCGTAGCGCTCCGCCAGCTTCTCGATCATCATCTTCTTACCGGGATCGGTGGGGAATGGCATTTGGCCGGCTACCATCTGCTTCACCATTTGCGGGGTAGGATAGTTGCGCACCAACTGATCGCTGGTCATGGTCAACGTGTCCAGCGTCTTCAATTTCTCTAACAGGACCGGATTTTCCGCGATCCGATCGGGGTGAAGCTGGCGGTCGATCCAGATCTTCAAGCCCATCGCCTTCACCTGCGCGGCATCGTCCGGACGCGGCCCGAACGTGAGGCGGTTGAGCGCTTGCTCGATGCGCTGATCCTTAGGAATTTGCTGCAGGAACTGACGCGCTTCATCGGCGCTCTTCTTCTTGGCATAGGCGGCGATGCCTGGGAAGACGGCTAGACATCCGGCGGAAGCCAGCGCGATCAGTACTTGGTGGCGCATCAAAATCCTCTGATTGTATTAAACCTTGCCAATACGCGGAGTTGCGGACTGGATTCGTAAATGTCCGTAAAACGGCGGACGGGGTACAATGGCAGCTTCAAACCGATGGAAATCTACCTGCTGCGGCATGGAATAGCGGAGGAGGGCCGCGCCGGCGGGCGCGATTCCGACCGCGCGCTGACCGCCGAAGGCCGCGAAAAGCTGCGGCGTGTGCTTAAGCGGGCAAGTGTGGCCGGAGTGCGGCCGGGCGTGATTCTGGCCAGCCCATACCGGCGGGCCGTGGAGACGGCGCAGACGGCGGCCGAGCTGCTTGAATACCGCGGCGAGATTGTCAAAACGCAGGCGCTGGTTCCGAACGCATCGCCCCAGAGCGCATGGGAGGAAATCTGCTCGCGCCGCACCGAGGAGGCCATTCTACTGGCAAGCCACGAACCGCTGATGAGTTCCCTGGCCGCATTTTTGCTTTCCTCGCCAACCTTGCAGGTAGACATGAAAAAAGGCGCCCTGGCGAGGATAGATTGCGAACACTTCGGACCGGAGCCGCACGGACTGCTCAAATGGATGCTGACGGCGGCGCTGTCATAGGCGGAGGGTGCGCTTCGCCGGATCGCCTTAAACATCGCCTTAAACTAAGACATGGCCAATCCTAAGACGTAGCTAATCCAATGAAAATCGCTAAAGCCACTACCCGCTACGAAGCCTGGCTGGAACGCCACTTAAACATCCTGCAAGAAGACCTGGCAATCAAGCACGAACAGATGCGCTCCGCCGTCTTCCCGTTTCTGCGCGCCACCTATTACCGCTGGGCGCAAATCTGGGAAGAGGTGTGCGGCGAAGCGGCGCACGCGCCCAAAGCGCTGGCCGTGGGCGATCTGCACGTGGAGAATTTCGGCACCTGGCGCGACGTCGAAGGCCGCTTGATCTGGGGCATCAACGATTTCGACGAGACCTGGACCCTGCCCTACACCAATGACCTGATACGCCTCGCCACCAGCGCGCTGCTCGCCAGGATGGAGTGCGACGAGAAGCTCGGTATGGAAGCCATCCGCAACGGGTATCTGGAAGCGCTCGAAACTGGAGGGCGTCCCGTCGCCTTGGCGGAGCATCACCGCGTCTTGCGCCAGATGGCCACCGCGCGGCTGCACGAACCCGAAGCCTTTTGGGAAAAGCTGCACGCGCTGCCTGAGGTGACGGAAGAGCCGCCGGCCGCCGCGCTGAACGCCATCGCGCGGCACATGCCGGAGACGGGACTGCACTGGCACGTGGCGCATCGCGTGGCCGGGCTCGGCAGCCTGGGCCGCGAACGCTACGTGGCGGTTGCCGAGTGGCGCGGGGGTTCTGTGGCGCGCGAGGCGAAAGCGCTGGCGCCTTCGGCGTGCGTGTGGGCGGAACAGGGCAAGGGCACGGCGCCGATTCTCTACCAGAAGATTCTCGATTGCGCGGTGCGCTGCCGCGATCCGTTTGTACGTCTGGAGAAGCGATGGATTGTGCGGCGCCTGGCGCCGGATTGTTCGCGCATTGAGTTATCGGCGCTGCCGAAGGAGCGCGACGAAACGCGTTTGCTGCATGCCATGGGTTGGGAGACGGCGAACGTACATCTAGGCTCGGCCAAGGCGCGCACCCTGGCGGCCGATCTGAAGGCGCGTCCGCGCGGATGGCTGTATCGCGCCGCGAAGAAGATGGAGAGAGCTGTGATCGCGGATTTCGAGGAATACGCCGCGAGTTGAATGCGGAGACCATTGTAAAAGACGCGGAGGCGCATCGTGAAGGTAGACGCGGATGATTTTCGACGGGTGTATGAAAGCTTGAACGACGAGGCTCTGCTGGCGGTGAATCGGGATGAGTTAGTGGAAGTCGCGCAGCAGTGCTACGACGTGGAGGTTGCCAAGCGCGGATTGACGGCGAGCGCCGATGCCGCCGCCGGTCCGGCGCTAGCCAGCGCGGAAGCGGCCAGCGAAGAACTGGTCGAAGTCGCCACCTTCACGGATGCAGACGATGCCAGGCTGGCGCGGGACTTGCTGGCATCCGCGGAGATTCCGTCGTATCTGGCGACTGACGCCAAACTGCCCGGGAATATGAGCGTCCCAAGCGGATTCCGCTTGTCTGTCGCGCCATCTTTGTTGGAGCAGGCTCGCGAGGTTCTCGACAGCCGGGTTTCCGACGAAGAGCTTGCGGCACAGGCTGAGGCGGCCGCGGAGATTGAGCCAGTTGAGGATGAGGCCCGAGAAGAGTAAGGCGGACGTGGCGCACTGGGCGCCTCTGGGGCACTTGCGTGCAGCGTTTACACTTCCCAGAAACCTCGCGGACCGGCCAAGCTATACCGAACCAGCACGGAATCTTGGCCTTGCACGGAAATACACTTCGGCGCGGTGGCAAAAAAAACGAGGTTTCTGCCGCAAGAGACGCTCCCGAAGGGATCGTCTGTCGCTCGTGTGAACGCGCTTCGATCCTCGCGCCAGCACGTGTCGGGATTATCTCGACACGCCCCCCAATTCTATGGCGCACTTTGGGCGCGAGTTGCGACTCACGGGATGCCTCCGTCACTCGCGCTATCTTCATCTGCAAGCCTTGGCTATGTTGTCGACGGCCAGCTTCATCTCTTCGTGGTCGCCGATATACGTCTGCGTGATCAAGTCTTCGACCTTGCCCGACGCTGCAGTTTACGGTGGTCCAGAACGGCGGCGCCGGCAGACGAATTTCAACCGGGAGGTACTCGCCAGGCGTTGCTTGCTTGTCTTTCCATCTCTATTTGCCCCCTTGGTAATTCCTGTTGCGCTACTGCGCCGCGATTTGGCGCCGCGTTCTCGATCCGATCCTGCCTACCGGCAACGCGTCAGCCAAGCTGGGCGTCCTTCACCATATGCTCAGAACGCACCGCCCCTGACGACGTGACCGGGGCCGCTCGCAACTTAAGCGCGCGGCGCAAAAGGAAATCGCACTGCCGCCGATTGCGGTTCCAGTTCGTTGGCGGTGAACTCGATATTGGCGGACAGCAATCCGCCCGCGATGTTTTTGGGTAGCGGCCCGGAGTGGTGCAGTGCCGAACGTGGAGAAACGCCGGTCATGCGCCCTGCCTTCCGGGAGACTGCCGTTGCGGATCGAATTCAGGCAAGCGCTCCCGCCGCAGGAGGATATAGTCGGTGGCTTCCCGCAGAAATCGGCGAAACTCTTCGGGGCGCGTCCTTAGGGAGAGGCAAATGCTTTCCTCCGCCTCCCGAAAGACGTAATAGCGCCGGAGCGGTTCTTGGATGTGCTCCGGGAGCGTGCGAATCCTGGCGACGAGCAGCCATTGCCACGGTACGGCGGTAGGCGGATCGGGCCTCTTGCCGAGAAACTTGCGAACGCCGCGAATCGCCTGGTTTACAACTTCCTGCCAACCGTTCGAATGCGGATCCGGAGAATCCGACAAGCGCTTGACCAGCATTCGGGCTAGGGCCACGATGTCTTCTTCATCCATTCTTGCCTCTCCGTCGCCGGCGCGGCGAAGGCGCCGGATGCCGGTGGCATCGCTTGAGATCCTCGATTGCGGCTTCGAGAGCCGCGAATTGGCGCTTCAGGCGGGCGACTGCCTCATCCAGCCGCGCTTCTGCGCGTTCGACATCCAAGGAGCGCTTATAGTTCTTGGCAACGATCGCGTTCTCTTTAGTCATTCGGCTGGGCTCTTTCCGCCTTCCTTCCCCCCGCGCTCCCGACTGGACGGCAACACGGCCTCGGCCGCGGAATCGAGCAGGAGGTGAATGTATTCATAGCGCTCGCGCAGACCTTGGTCGTTCCCCGGGCGGCTTGTCGACGGGCATGGTGAAGGTAATCGGTATGAAAGAGAGGCCCTGGAATTGCCAGACCGACGCAGGCCGTCTGATGGCAACGCGGGAAACTGCATCCGCGGCGGGGGTCGATCTGAAACGGTCGGCGTCCTTCTATTCGCCCGCTGGCTCCCTCCTCTTTGTGCGCTAAAGTCACAGGCTACGGGAATTTACTGTATACGTCCTCACGCGGCCCTAATCTTGCGATCACACTGTGATCTAATAGCAGTCATATTGTGATCTAAACTACGTTTTCGCTCCGTCCGGGCACGCAACAAGCGGAAAACGGGGAATCGGACCCGAATCGTGAAGGAGTTCGCTCAATTCCGGCTGGACACCCTAAACCAATGTTTATGGCGTCGCGTGGATACCGGAAACAACGAACGCATTCCTTTGACGCCCAAAGCGTTTGCGGTCCTGCGCCATCTGGTGGAGCACGCCGGACGGTTGGTGACGCGAGACGACCTTCTGGATGCCGTATGGCCCGGCGCTGCCGTAGAACCGGGCGTCCTGGATAATCAAATCCTGAACATTCGCAGTGCCTTAGGGGATCCTCCCAAGAACCCTGTCTTCATTGAGACGCTGCCCCGGCGAGGGTACCGGTTTATCGCTCCTGTCCGGGACAGCGCGGCTGGCGGGAGCCCTGGAGGCGATTCGCAACCCGAGGTACTGGTCGGACGCCAGGCAGAGCTTGGCGAGTTGCGGGATTCGCTTGAGAAGGCATTGAGAGGGCGGTGTCAATTCGTCTTCGTCACCGGCGAGCTGGGCATCGGTAAGACCGCCCTGGCTGACGAGTTCCGGCGCCAGGCAGCGGCCGGGGCGCCGGGTCTTCGAATCGCGCGCGGACAATGCGTCGAGGGCTACGGCAGCCAGGAGCCTTATTACCCGATGCTGGAGGCGCTGGGTCAACTGTGCCGCGGTTCGGATGGAGAGTCGGTGGTCCGGACACTGGCCGCGCAAGCTCCCACCTGGTTGGTTCAGTTTCCCGCCTTGATCAGGCGCGAATATCGCGAAATGCTGCAACGCGAAATCCAGGGGGCCACGCGTGAGCGGATGTTGCGCGAGATCGGGGACGTGCTCGATTCGATCGCTTCGGCAAGTCCGCTGCTTTTAGTCTTCGAAGATCTGCAGTGGGTGGATCGCTCCACGGTCGATCTGATCTCCGCATTGGCGCGGCGGCGCGGATGCGCCGGGCTGATGATCCTCGGTACCTATCGCCCGGCCGAAGTGGAATTGGCAAACCATCCATTCAAGGGACTCACCGAGGAACTGGTGGTTCACAGTTTGTGTCGTGAGATGGCATTGGGGCCGTTGACCAAAGCGGAAATTACTGAATACCTGACCAGAGAGGCATCCGGAACCGAGCCCCCGGAGGCATTGGCCGCACTGCTATACCGCCGCTCGGAAGGCAATCCGTTATTCATGGTGGCATGTCTGGAGCACTTAGTCGACAGAGGCTTGATCGCCCGCGAGCAAGAGGGCTGGCAACTGAGGGCTGCGCCGGAGAGGATCGATCTGCGCGTGCCAGAGGGCCTGCGCAAGATGATCGAAGCTCAGATTGAGCGGCTGAGCAAGGAGGAGCAGCGCGTGCTGGAACTGGCCGGCCTGCCAAGCGGCGGCCGCTCCCAGTTCACCGTCGCCGCCAGGGCCGCGATCGGCGACATGGAGCCGGAAGTCTTTGAAAACGTGTGTGAAAGGTTGTCGCGGCGGCATTCCATTGTGCGTCCGGCGGGCTCGGAAAAGCTGCGCGACGGGACAGTTACAGCGTGCTATGAGTTTGTACATGTCCTTTACCGCGAGGTGTGTTATCAGCGAATCAGCCCGGGCCGCAGGGTGAAACTGCACAGACGGCTCGGAGAGTGGACTGAGAGCCACCGGGAACCATTGAACGAAGTCGCGTCCTCAATGGCGGGCCACTTCGAACAGAGCGGAGATTGGCTGCGTGCCATCAAGTATCTGCACCTGGCCGCGGATACGGCCGGACGGCGGTTCGCTTATCGGGAAGCCAGGGCGATTCTGGACCACGCCCTCGAAGTGGCAAGCAAACTGCCCGAGACGGAGCGAACGGCGAGCGAAATCGAGATTCTGGAGAAACTGGCTGCGATTCACACGATGCTCATCGACGACGTCGGCGCCATCGAGAGCTATGAAGCTTTAGCAGCGCGTGCGGCTCAAGGTGGACGAATCGATGTGGAGGTGCGCGCTCTCCTCGACATGGCGACGCCGGTATCATGGACCAGTTCCCGGCGTTCGCTCGAAATCCTGGAACGGGTGCTGCGCCTTAGCGCCCGGCTTGAAGATCCGCTCCTACGGGCCAAAACGCGCGCGCGCGGCTTCGCGCTGCGCTTGTGGCAAGAGTGGAATTGGCCGGACGCCGAGGAGTTCCGCCATGCATTCGCGGAGATTCTCGGCGCCAACGATCGGCGCATACTCGCCCCTTACTTGGCCGACTCTGGCTTCATCAGTTGGATCTGCTCCGAATACCGCGAGGCCCGCCGCAGCCTGAACGAAAGCCGTACTATCCAATTCGAGACAGTAGAGGAAAGCCCCTATTTGAGTTTCCCCTATCTGATAGGCCGCCGCGCCATCCTTCCCCTCAGTCTCCTGTTCCTTGGCGATTGGGGCGAGGCGCTGCGAGAGATCGATGACGCAGTCGCCATGTTGGACAAGAACGCCGACCGTTACTGGAGCCGGCGAATGCGCCTCGACCGGGCCTTTGTACATCTACATGCAATGGACTTCGCCGGCGTGTTGGAGATTTGCAACTCGGCGTTCCCTTTGGTTAGAGATCCCGCGCTTCGCCCTGCTCCCGGCCATCCAGCTCCGTATCCAATACAATTCCGCATGCTCCTGTTTCTGGCGGGTTCAGCCGCCACGGGGTTAGGAAACTATGAGAGCGCGCTGGAGCACTTATCGGCAGCCCAGGCTGAGATGGAACGGGCTCAGGTTGTTTGGGACTGGTGGTGGCGCATGCCAGTTGAGTCCGCTCTTACGGAACTTTGGCTCGTGAAAGGCGATCTGGCCCAGGCGCAGCCGCAGGCGGAAACGTTTCTGGCGACTACGTTGGCGACTGCGGAACACACCTGGCAGGCGCTGGCATGGGAAGCAAATGCGCGAGTCGCCATGTCCGCAATGGAGTGGAGCCGCGCGGAGGAATGCGTCTCCAAAGCCTTGTCGGCCATTGAAGGATTTGAAGCTCCATTGGCTGCCTGGCGGGTCCATGGAACTGCTGCCGACCTTTACGCACGTGCAGGGGACGGCGATTCCGCCAGACACCCCGCTGCGGGTCATCACCGTGAACTCAGCCGCGCAACCATCCTGAAATTGGCGAACTCGCTCGCAGCGGAAGAGCCTCTTCGGCAGATATTTCTGTCGGCGCCGGCAGTTCGCAGAATCTTCGCGGGGACTTGAGCGGGCCCCCCCCGAAGTAGGAGTTAAAGAGCTTGAGAACATTGGCGGAGCCGCATAGAATCATTTTTCCCATACGTAGGCATAGTACTGGCGCGCCGTTCGGAAGCCGCATCGCTATACAGTTTGGCCGCGTCTTCACTAGCGGCAGTCACAGATTCGGTAAAATCTCCAACCCACGGGCGTGCATCTGGGCTCGGCCAAGGCGCGCACACTGGCGGCCGATCTGAGCGCGTGCCCGCGCGGGCGGCTGTATCGCGCCGCGAAGAAAATGGAGAGGGCTGTGATCGCGGACTTCGAGGAATACGCCGCGAGTTGAATGCGGAGACCATTGTAATAGACGCGGAGGCGCATCGTGAAGGTGGTAGACGCGGATGATTTTCGACGAGTGTATGAAAGCTTGAACGACTAGGCTCTGCTGGCGGTGAATCGGGATCAGTTAGTGGAAGTCGCGCAGCAGTGCTACGACGTGGAGGTTGGTCGAAATCGCCACCTTCACGGATGCAGACGATGCCAGGCTGGCGCGGGACTTGCTAGCATCCGCGGAGATTCCGTCGTATCTGGCGACTGACGCCAAACTGCCGGGGAATATGAGCGTCCCAAGCGGATTCCGCTTGTCTGTCTCGCCATCTTTGTTGGAGCAGGCTCGCGAAGTTCTCGACAGCCGGGTTTCCGACGAAGAGCTTGCGGCACAAGCTGAGGCGGCAGCGGAGATTGAGCCGGCGGAGGAGCCCCAAGACGAAACGCATTGAGCCGTATCATTCGATGCCCGAAGCCCCGAAGCCGCCTCGCTGACTCCGCCTCGGACACAGGCGGGCGCCTCGGCATATCCAGCACAAAGGCTGGTCATTGTCGGGATGTCGCGTGCGTGCTTTGCACGGTCGCGGCGATTCTGGGTTACACGGAGGAATCATCCGCACGGCTGTTGACGCCGCCATTTCGTATTTCTGTGATCTGGCTCATCGGCCTTTATCGACGGCCGGCGCGCTTCCGGACGCTTAATGAAGCAGTTGGCGAACGCCGAAGTTAGCACGCCGGTCACATCCGTTGGGGCGGTGTGGTGGCGCGCCTAGTTGCGCCGCCGGTTGGCGCTGGAAGAGCGCGCCACGCGGCCCATACGGATTGCCGATGGCGTGGCGTGCGCGCTTTGGACGGTCGCGGCCGCGTGGCTCGCCGCACGGTTGGGCGCCTTGGAAGTGTTACAAATTTTTGTCGGCTGAACTGTTGGAAAAATCATCCGGACCAGTGTATGATTTCCAAATGCGCCGAATATTGCCGACTTTGCTGCTCGCCATACCCCTGCTTCTGCTGGCTGCAGCGCCACAGAATCCACCGCAGAAAAAAGGGATGCCGGCTCCCAAGAACCTGAAGATCCTGCCCGCGGATAGCAATCTGATTCCGACCATGCGGTCTTACACTGCCGCGCTTGGTCTGGGTCAAAACTGTGGCTTCTGCCACGTGCCACCTGATTTCGCCAGCGACGAAAATCCGAAGAAGGCCACGGCGCGCTTCATGATCCAGATGGTGAACGACATCAACGCCAAGTTCCCCGATGGCAAAGTACATGTCAGTTGCTACACGTGCCATCGCGGAGCCAATATGCCGCTGATGGCGCCCCCGGCGGCTGGCGGCGGTCTGTAGCCCCAGTGATTCCGGAAGGTAGGAGGGCGTCGACAAAGCGGGGTCGTCCATACGTCGGCGGCTCTGTTCCGCATAGGCCCATTTCGCGCGAAATATGAAGGGCGGGGATAGGCGCTTCCGCTATCTTTACACGCGGCGTCGGTACTGGCGAACCGGCGCCTTGTGATGAGAAAAAGGCATCTTCAACCTCGCCCGCGGCAGAGGTCGGTGAGATCCCGGCCAACATGTCCCTGACGACGGCTTCGGCAATCGGTGCGGAGCTCGCAATGCTGGTCCAGAAGCTTCCTGAGGACTTGGGCGGCTTCCGCGTCGTCCAGTTTATCGGGCAGATTAGGGAGCCACCCGCATCACCATCCGGTTTGAACTCGTCAAGGCGCACGTGCACGTTCACACCTACCGGCTCACGCCCCTCTCCATTTGGAATGCCTGCGCGGCCGGGGTGGCGGCCGCGGAGATCGCCGAAACGCTGATTCAATTCTCCAAGTATGCGGTCCCGGCGCGCGTGCTCATCGAGATCGACTACGCATCCCGCTACGGAAGATTGAAGCTTTTGCGCGATCCGCGCGGACTGGTATTGGAGCCCAACAGCGAGTTTCTGGCCGAGCAGATCTCCCGCGCCAAGCACGTTCGTGCGGGATATCCGGTGAGGGCCGGGACGGGAAAGCCTGCGACTGCCGGCGTGCCGATTCTGCTCGGACAGCTTTCTTCCCAAGACAGCCAGTTAGTTAGGGCCGCCGGAACGCGAATAAACGCCGATAATAAAGCTCAGCTCTTATCTGTACTTATCGGCGTTCCGTCGAAAGCGTTCCCACAGACTGCGTTCTTGCGAAGGAATCAGACCCACAACCGCAGACTGAAGCATACTGCTATACCACATTCCTTCACTTGCGGGAGATTTTCGAACGTAAGCGGAGCGAAAGGCCGCTGGCTACGCGCGGGTGAAGGAATTCAGTCTGAAACGCTTTGCAAGAACCAATCCGGCCAGCCCGAGGCCCAATAAAGCCCAACCGCCAGGCTCCGGCGTCGAAGGTGTGAAAGACACAGTTATGTCTCCGATGACCGGGTTCCCGCCTTCGGTCAGGGGATCGAGATCGATCGAGGTTATGTCCTGAAAGTCTGACGAATAGCTATATACGGTCAAGGTAGGATATAGCGCGAGGGCCCGGCCATAAGTTAAACCTACCCCCCCGCCGCTAACACCGATCAGATCCGAGTAGTTATCCGCCATCGAGAGAGAAACTATCGAGAAACTGCCGCCATCCGCCATCGTTAAGTAAGTGTCTGCGCCAGCCGATCCTATGTTGCCAGTGCTGCTCAACACGTTCGTTCCGCCGAAATTTTCAATCTCGGGTGTGCTTGATCCGCTAAGTCGCGGCGTCAGCACAAAACCATCGATGTTGAGGGGCGCCGTGAATGCGCCAGTCGCGAGTTCGTTGAGGTCCAGCGTGATCGTAGTGGCTTCGGCCCGAGTGGCGGCGCTCGCCGCAAGAATCACGGCGCAAAGGGCGGTGGCGGCGGCGCGCCAAGAAATCAACAGCCCATACTGAGAGGATTGCATAAACGTTTCATCCTTAATTTTCGTGCTGCGAGTGTATGCTCAGTTCTACTGAAGCTTACTTTGGCAGATAGATCGGCTGAGGTAATAGTAACACCGCTTGCGCTAGAGCGCCCACTAACTTTAGATAACTCTCAAATGTAACCCTACTTACTCCAGAACTATTCCACCTATGTACTGCCTCTTTGTAAGTTTCTTGAAATGCTTGAAGTGCGTCCCGAGGGGGGCGGCGGCCCGCGAGCGGCCCTTCCGGGCGCCGGGGAGTAACTTACTTATGAACAGCTTCAGCACATGGGATGCTTTATCTGTGAGCCAGTACCCCGCGACTGCTTCCGGATGCTCTCGCCTTAGGCAGATCAAAGGCCGCATGTCCGGTTCGACGAGGGGAGAGTGGGACGGCATCTCAGTGCTCGCCCTCTCTCCTACTCTACCGTCGGAAATCGGCCACCCACCGGCGGATCCGCCAACTGCGGTACTCTTGAAATTTCATCGCGACCCATGAGCTACCAGCCAGAGAATCCGCTCATCGTGCAGGGCGATCACACCATCCTGGCGGAAGTTGCGAGCCCGCTCTACACTCAGGCCCGCGATGCGCTCGCCCGGTTCGCCGAACTCGTCAAGGCGCCCGAGCACGTTCACACCTACCGGCTCACGCCTCTCTCCATTTGGAATGCCTGCGCGGCTGGGGTGGCCGCCGCCGAGATCGCCGAAACGCTGATTCAATTCTCCAAGTATGCGGTCCCGGAGCACGTGCTCATCGAGATCCGCGACTATGCATCGCGCTACGGAAGATTGAAGCTTTTGCGCGATCCGCGCGGACTCGTGTTAGAGGCCAACGACGAGTTTCTTGCCGAGCAGATCTCGCGCAACAAGCACGTCGCCCCATGGCTCGGCGTCCGCTTGTCGCCGCTCGAATTCGCCATTGCTGCGGCGGCGCGCGGCGAAATCAAGCAGGCGCTCATCAAGGCCGGTTTCCCAGCCGAAGACCTCGCCGGGTACTCTCAAGGCGAGACCCTCGCTTTCACTTTGCGCCAGACTGCGCGCTCCGGCCAGCCATTTACGCTGCGCCCCTACCAGTGCGAAGCCGCGGACGCTTTCCACGCCGCGGGCACTGAGCGTGGAGGCTCCGGCGTCATCACCCTGCCGTGCGGCGCGGGCAAAACCATCGCCGCCATGGCCTGCATGGCGCGCTTGCAGACTTCCACGCTGATTCTCACCACCAGCGTCACCGCCGCGCGCCAGTGGAAGGCCGAGCTTCTCGACAAAACCTCGCTGCTCGAAGATCAGATCGCCGAATATAGCGGCGATTTGAAGCAGGTCCGTCCGGTCACCATAGCCACTTACCAGATCATGACCTGGCGCCCCAACAAGGATTCCGATTATCCGCACCTGATGCTGTTCGATAGCCGCGAATGGGGCCTCATCGTCTACGATGAGGTGCATCTGCTGCCGGCGCCCGTGTTCCGCGTAACCGCCAGTTTGCAGGCGCGGCGGCGCCTCGGCCTCACTGCCACGCTGGTCCGCGAGGATGGCCGCGAAGACGACGTATTCGCGCTGATTGGCCCCAAGAAAGCCGACGTCCCGTGGAAGGTGTTGGAAAGCCAAAGCTGGATCGCCACGGCTCTCTGCACCGAGATCCGTCTGCCTATGCCCGACGACCTGCGGATGAGCTACGCCGTGGCCGAAAAGCGCGAACAGTTCCGCATCGCATCCGAGAACCCGGGCAAGCTGGCGGTAGTGCGCCGGCTGCTGGAACTGCACTCCGGCGAGCCCGCGCTGGTTATCGGAATGTACCTGGACCAACTGCGCGAAATCGCCGCCCCGCTGGGCCTTCCGGTGCTGACCGGAGCCACGCCTCAGCGCAAGCGCGATGAGCTGTTCGCCGATTTCAAGGCGGGCCGCATCCGCGTGCTGGCCGTTTCCAAGGTCGCGAATTTCGCGGTGGATTTGCCCGAAGCGTCCGTGGCCATTCAGATCTCGGGCACGTTCGGCTCGCGCCAGGAAGAGGCCCAGCGCCTCGGCAGGATTCTCCGTCCGAAGCGTAACGGCAATCAGGCGCATTTCTATTCGGTGGTCACCGCCGATACCGTGGAGCAGGAGTTTGCGCTGCAAAGGCAATTATTCCTGTGCGAGCAGGGATACTCGTATTCCATCGCGGACGTGGATGAACGGGGAGTTCCCGCGGCATGAAATTCACGGCGGATAATCTCCGGGCGTTTTTCGAACTGCTCCCCGTCTACGAACCTCTACCGGTTCCGGTTCGCCAGGAACTGGCGCCCATCCACAACCCATCCGAGACCGGCTCCAAATACGACTACCACCGTCATTTCCAGGCGCTCGTCGATGCGGGCTTCCTTGAGCCCGCGGCCGCTCCGGATCGTTGGCGGGTTCCGCCCGAGCGGCAAACCTTCGCGCGGCTATTGCGCATTTTGCAGGACCGCTGGGTCTTTCAGTGGCCCAGCGAGGACTCGTTTTCGGCCTACATTGCGGACCATCTGACGCCAGCCGAGAAGAAGGCGTTTTTCGTGGATGAACTGCCTGCTTGGGAGCGCAACGCCGCCATGTTTCGCGAGCTCACTTCCCCCGATTATCTGCAGGGTTTTTTGAGCGCAAAGGGCACGGAGTGGGGGCCGGTGCAACGGGATACGGAAGAACCGCTCGCATTCGCAAACCCCGGCGTTCTGCGGCTTGCGCAACGCTTATGCCGCAAGTCGATCGAAGCAGGCCAGCCCTTGCCATGGCGTGATCTGCCCGCCTGGGAGCCGGATTCCGCATCGTTGACGGCGGCTATGGCGGCATGCATTCGCTATGCGCTGCTGTTTGTATCGCTCGATCGCGACGCCGCGGACCCGGTAATTGGCCCATGGCCCACAACCGCGGCCTACATCGCAGCCTCGGCCGCTGTGGCGCCGCGCAAGACGGAGCCCGCGGAGATCTTCTCGCCCATGTTCCTCATGGAAGATATGACCGCCCTGTTAATTGCCTGCGCGGCCAATCCGCCAGCCCTGAGAGCCAACGATAACCAGTTCTTAGCCAAAACCGTGCGCGACCTGGAGGCCCATATCCAGCCTCTGCCGAATTGGGTCGACCGCGCCTTCGAATTCAATCCTGAGATCCGCCTGCGCACCACCAGTTCCTACGTCCGCACCTTCGGATTGGCGGTGGAGAAGGGTGCGAATCCCCCACGCCTGACGGTAACCGAGCTCGGCCGGAAGTGGCTCGCTCTGCCGGCAGGCGACCGCCTGCGCGTGCTGACGGACGGCATTCTGGACCGCCGGCAGTCGGTTGAATTGTTCCAGCATTTCGAAGGCGCGCACGTCGGCGCCGTGGCGCCGCAGGCGTACGCTCAAACTACCGCGACGCCGCTGCCCGATTTCGCCGCCGCCACCACGCTCCCGTTCCGCGAACTGGAAGGCGATAGCTTCTATCCGCTCAAAGAGATTCTCGCCTATTGCCGTCCGGAAACCAACCCGCTGCTCGAAATCTTCCGGCGCGATAAGCTGGCGTACTTTTGGGCCGGTTCGTTGTATAAGGCCCGCTCCGATGCGGCCGGTCTGCATAAAGCTTGGGTCCAGGTGGTTAGCGAGTTTGTTCGCATCCGGCTTTTGCCGGTAGGCGCCGTGCGGCTGGGCAAAGGCAAGAAAGGAATATTGATCGCCATAACACCGGTGGGCCGCTACTTCCTGGGCCAGTCGCAGGAATGGCAGAGTCCGGGCGACACGGTTCCGCAAGTGATCGTGCAGCCCAATTTTGACGTGACTTTCCTCGGCGAATCGCCCGCCGCCGAAGCCGAAATCGCGCAGTTCGCCGAACGGCGCAGCCGCGGCCTGGGCGCGCTGTTTCAAATCACGCGGAAATCCATCTTCGCCGCCGCGGACGCCGGTCTGACGGCGGACGCCGTCCTCGACATCTTGGATCGGGTCTGCACGCAGGCCGCGCCCGCCAATGTCCGCCGCGAGATTCAGGGTTGGTTTGCGCAGTGCCGGAAGGTGACTTTCGAATCCGCGATATTGATCCGCTGTCCCGACCGCGAAACGGCGCTCAAAATCATGGGGCTGGCGCAAGGCTCCGCAACGCAATTGAACGAAACCGTGCTGGCATACAAAGATCCAGGCAAACAGCGGCCCGCGCTCATCAAGCGGCTGAAGGGCATGGGTGTCCTGGTCTCGCAAGACGATCAAAAGACCACGCCGCCGCCGCACCCCCAACGCCGCGGGCGATGGTAGCGCCGCGACCGCGAGATTCGGCGCTACGTGTCTTCTCAATATTGCGCGGAGATCGAGTGGGCGCCGCCGATGCGGTCGCGCAAGTAATGGAGAAGTTCACACCCAACTTTTTGGCCGTACCAACGAGCGTCTGAAAGGTGTCCCAAGCTTGGGCTCCTAATGCGGCGCATGACAGCCGACGCAACTGGTGCGCCAGGCCGGTGCGTCCGCTAGCATTTGTGAAAGGGCGTCAAAGACTCGTGCGCGCAAGCCCTCGTCCGTGCGGCAGAGTGTTACTATTCCCGCGCAACTGGCAACTGAGGTCGAGCGCGTCGCCAGGAAAAAGCACCTCACGATGAGCCGGTCTGGTTGCGCTGGCTTAGCGCGGCGTGTAGGCTGAAGCTGCCGCACGCCAGCGATCGGTACAAGGGCTTTGGCTCGTCCATGATCTGCGGTTCCGGCCGACGGCTGTTGGCGCCGATCCGCTTAATGGCTCTCCTTATTCACTCCGTAGCGTCGCCGCAGGGTCCAGGCGCGCAGCCCGATAAGCCGGAATTAGCGCTGAAACGCAAGCCACCGTAATCAGCAGCGCGAGCGCAAATCCGAATGCGGCCGGATCGGTGGGCGTGACGCCGTAGAGAAGAAGCTTTGCCATCCGCGCCAGCATCGCGGCGCCGGCTCCGCCAATTGCGAAGCCGCAAGCTGCCAGCGCCGCCGATTCCCGCAAGACCATGCGAGAGACTTCAAAAGGCCGCGCCCCCAGCGCCATGCGGATGCCGATCTCGCGCGTACGCCGGGAAACTGCGAACGAGAGCACGCCGTAAATCCCGATCGCCGATAGCGCCAGCGCCAACAGCCCCAGCCCCGACGCGAAACTGGCGATCAGCCGTTCCTGCGATAGGACATCGTCCAGCCGGGCCTTCATGGTTAGGACTTCGGTCAGCGGCATCGACGCGTCCAGCGTCCCGATCTCCCGCCGGACCGCGGCTCCGAATGGCGCCGCCTCCCCCGCGGTACGCGCTTCCAGCGTCATCTCGCCGCGGTATTGCTGCGCGACCGGCACATAGAAACCTGGCCGGAGCGCGTCCCGATAGCCTCGGAATTTCCCGTCGCGCACTACTCCCACCACGGTCACTGTTCGCGGCGAATTGACCATGCGAAACTGCTTGCCCAGCGGATCTTCACCGGGCCAAAATCGTGCGGCTAGGATCTCGTTGACCACCGCCGCCGGGGATGCATCGGCGTGATCGCGTTCCGTGAACTCCCGGCCGCGCAGGAGGGCAAGCCCGGTGGTCTGGAAATACCCGGGTGAGATGACGTTGAAGTCGACCTGCCGCTTGGTCTGGTCGGGAGCGATGATGTCCGTGCCGCCGCGCATTCCGCCGAATGGCACAACGGACACCAGGGCGGCGCTCTTCACACCGGGAACGGCGCGGACGAGCCTCAACGCGTCGTCATAAAACGACTGCCCGCGCGTGGCCGAATAACCATTCACCGACGGCTCAAGCTTTACCAGAAGGAGGCGGTCGGCGCCCATGGTTGGGTCCTGCGCGCGGGCATTGTGCAGCGTCCGCACAAACAGCCCCGCGCCCGCGAGCAGCACGGTGGAAAGCGCCACCTGCCCGATCAGCAGAACGCTTCGCAAGCGAGAGCGCGGGTTGCCGGCGGCTGCGGCGCCCGCTTTCAACGCGTGAGTCAGATCGGCCCGCCAGGTTTGCAGCACCGGCGCCGATCCAAACAGGAGCCCGGTGACAACGGATACGCCAATCGCAAAAACCAGCACCCGCACATCCCAACTGGCATCGATTGCCAGTGGAATCCGGAACGCGCGATGGAACTGCGCGAGGAAACTCGACGCCCACGCGGCAACTACAAGTGCGGCGGCGCCGCCCATCGCCGCGAGCAGCAGGCTCTCAATCAGCAACTGACGCGCGATGCGCGCCCGGCCGGCGCCCAGCGCCAGGCGCATCGCGATTTCACGGCGGCGGTTGGCGGCTCGCGCCAGTAACAGGTTTGCCAGATTGCAACAGGCGATCAACAGGATCACTCCGACGATAGTCATCAACGCGCCCAGAAAGGTGACGATGGAACCGCGGTAGCTCGGCCAAAAGCGCGCCTCCTGTAGAGGGAACAGCACCGCGCGCTGTTGTTGCCTCCGGCCCTGCGTCTCACGCAGCCGCGCAGTCAGCGCCGCCATTTGAGCGTTGGCCTGTTCCACCGTCACGCTCGGCCGCAGTCTCGCAGTCACAAGATAAGACTCCATTCCCCAGGCATGCACGATATCGAGCGGGAAGAAGGGCGCCGCCTGCTTATACTGCTGGACCGGCGTCCAAACCGAAGGTGGATCGGCCCAGTCCAACACGATTCCACGAAACGCCGGAGGCGCGACGCCAATTACGGTGAACCTCCCGGAGCCGATCTGGATCGTGCTGCCAATCGCTCCAGGGTCGCGGGCAAATTGGTCGCGCCAAAGCGCATAATTGATCACGGTCACCGAATCGCGCTCGCCCTCGCGAAAGAATCGCCCCGCCGCGGGCCGGACGCCCAACACTGTAAAGTAATCGGGGCTAACCAGCTCGCCCGAGATCTGCCGCGCGCTCCCGCCGCTCCCCAGAACCATGGGCACCCGAAGGTACGCGAGCATGCCGGAGAACACCGTATTGCGATCACGGTAAAACTCGTATTCCGGATAGGAGCTTGAGAAGAACTCCTCGGCCCCTTTTTCATTGCGGTGGTATAGGGACACCAACTCTCCGGGCCGCTCTACGGCGACAGGTTTAAAAAGCGCGGCATTGATAAAGCCGAAAATCGAGATATTCACGCCGATGCCAAGGGCCAACGAGACCACCGCTACAATGGTGAATGCCGGGCTCTTCGCGAGTGTTCGCAGGCCGTAACGAATATCCTGAAGGAGAATCTCCAGCATGCCTGCCATTCTAATCCAGAAGTTAGCCTCGAACCGGGATCGTAATCCGCGGTCTGGATGGCTGGGAGCGCCGATTCGCGTGGCCGGATGGGGTCCTTAACTACTTGAAGAAGAGGTCAGACAACCGACACGGGTTTATGCTAGATTGAACCGGGAGAATCCCTGTAATCTATGGAGAGCCTGAAGCCGGTAATCCGCCAAACCTTGGGGCAGCAGGTGGCTACTCAATTGGCCGCTATGGTGACATCCGGCAAGTGGCGCACGGGAGAGCGGCTTCCTCCCGAAATGGAGCTCTGCAAGACTCTGCATATCGGACGCTCTACGCTGCGGGAAGCATTGAAATCTCTCGCCTTCGTAGGTCTGGTGCAGATGCGCCACGGGGAAGGAACTTTTGTCGCCCAGGGGACGGAGCACTTGCTGGACCGCATTCTGGCCAAAGGTCTGATTCGCTCCGAGAAGGCCGTGGCCGATGTCTGCGAGACGCGGCTCATACTGGAAACCGAACTGGCGGCCTTGTCGGCCGAGCGAATTACGGATTCCGAACTGGCTGCGATCGGTGAGCTGGTGGAGCGAATGGGCCAGCACCTGGAAGCAGAGGACTCAAGTTTTGAAGACCTCGACCTGGAGTTCCACCTGCAATTGGCAGCCAGCTCTAAGAACCCGGTGCTTCAGCAACTCATGAACCCCATTCGCGATCTGGTGTTCGAGTGGATCGTGAAATCGCAGCAGTTCCCCGGGCTGCGATTGAATGCCCATCAGCAGCATCAGGCGATTCTTCAGGCCCTGATTCAGCGCAAACCGGAGAAGGCCCGCAAGGCTATGCGCGATCATCTGGAGACGTTTATGCACGCCGTTTCGCTGCTTGAGAAGGTGGCGGCCGGTGAGTTGCGCTTGAGTAGGTAGGCGGGCTTCAATCCCGGCCGTGAACTTAAGCGCGTTCCCACGAGCAGGGGGACGGTCGCTGGGGAGGCGTCTCTTGCGGCGGAAACCAACGTAACGCGAGGCGAAGAGAGCCGGCTGAAAGCCGGCTGCAGCCAGGATTGGCTGCCCCACAAGAGGCCGATTACCAATCGGCCGCAGGTTGCCAACCTGCCCCACAAGTCGATCAGAATCGACACCAGGGTGGAGGGTTTCTGGAGTGCATGCACCACAAATGTGCGGTTTAAGTTTGTCATTGACATCGATTTCCGGCCCGTATACTCTATTGGTAATCTGGACATCCGGTTGTCTGATGTCCGTCATGCCTTAGATAGGGTGAAGAGGTGTCGAAATGAAACGCTCTGTTGCGTCGAAGGTCACGGTCGCCGTAAGCCTCCTTTTGTTTGCCCTGGTCCCGATCCAAAATCTATTGGGTCAAGTTCAGGCCGGGCGAATCGTCGGCACAGTCACTGACCCGAATAAGGCGGTGATTCCGAATGCGAAGGTGGTCATTACCAACACCGGAACAAACCAGGTTCAAAATCTCACAACCAACCGCGTGGGCGAGTTTGTGCTGACGCCCGCGGAACCGGGCCTATACGATGTAGCGATCAGCGCCAGTGGCTTCGGCACGTCGGAAGTCCACGGGGTAGAAGTGTTGGTGGGGCAGTCTGCCAGCGTCGACTTGGAATTGAAGATCGGCGATGTCGCGCAAAGAGTCGACGTCACAGCCGCAGCGCCGCTCTTAAACACCGAGTCCGGCACGCTAGGCCAGGAGATCACCAACAAAGAGATTGTCGATCTTCCGTTAAACACCCGCAGCTTTTATCAATTGGCGAGCCTGACGCCGGGGTCTACCGCGCTGCCTCCCACCGGCAATACGATCCCCATCCGCGCCAACAACGAGAACGGGACCGGAATCAGCGGCGTGAAGGGCACTATGACGTCGTTCTACCTGGACGGAGCGGATATCACGGATCACCACCAGGGCGGCACGCTGATCCAGACGTCGATTGACGCTCTGCAGGAGTTTCAGGTTGAGCAGAGCGAATACAGCGCCGAGTTCCGCAATGCGGGCGGGGTGATCAACGCCACGACGCGCAGCGGAACCAGCGAATTTCATGGCGGCGGATTCGACTTTTTGACCAACACCGATGTCGACGCCAGGAACTTTTTCTCGCTGGCGCGGGCATCCACGCAGCGCAACCAGTTTGGCGGGCGGATCGGCGGCCCGCTGCCGTTGCCGCACGCCGGCAATCACAAGACCTTTTTCTTCGTCGATTACGAAGGTTGGCGGCAGCGGATCGGGCAGGTGTTTAACAATATCGTGCCGACGGTGGCCGAGAAGAACGGGAATTTCAGCGGGGCGGGGTTGAACACGATCTACGATCCGCTGAGCGGCGCGCCGTTTCCAGGCAACATCATTCCGGCCAACCGGATTTCCGCGCCGGCGCAGTTTTTCGCCGCGTACATACCCAATCCTAATTCGGGCGCGAACCACGCGATTTTCGGTCCCTCGCAGTCGCTCGATCAGGACCAGTTCACCATCCGCATCGACCAGACCATCAACGACAAGAATCGCGCCTTCGTGCGTTGGAGCTTTATCAACTACAACGAGTCGAACCCGAACGCGTTCCCGGCTCTCGGCTTCACGCCCATGAACAGCCGGGGCGACAACGTGGTAGGCGCCCTCATCAGCAACCTGGGGCCCACTCTGGTCAACGAACTGCTCTTCAGCTACATGCCGAATTCGCTCAACCTGCTGGCCTTTCTGCAAGGCACAGATTTCTACGCGGAGGCGGGCGTCACCGGGTTCGAACAGACCGGCCATCGTCCGGGCGATGCCGGATCGTTTCCCGACTTCGCCTGGAGCGGCTATGCATCGATGAGCGGGTCCACCTTCGACCAGCGTCCCAAAACCCAGAACTTGAAACTCTACATTGTGGATGACAGCTTGACTTGGGCGAAAGGCCGCCACATCGTGAAATACGGTGTGGAGTTCCGGCACTGGCTGCCGCTCTTTACCGACAGCGGCATCTACGAGGGCTCATGGACTTTTAACGGGAGCATGACCCAGAACCCGGTTAGCGCCGGAGGCACGGGAGACGCTTTCGCCGATTACATGCTGGGCATTCCCTATTCGGTGGCCCGCACCTACCCCGGCGACACCTTCGGCGGGGAAGCGAATTTCTGGCACTTCTTTGTACAGGACGATTTCAAAGTCAGTGACCGGCTGACTCTCAACCTGGGACTGCGCTACGAATATTCGCCGTGGTTAAACGGATACCTGGGACAGGTGGGAACCATTCTTCCGCATTCGCCGCAACCCATTGCCGTCCAGGGGATCGATCTGAACGCTCAGGGCGTGGCGCCCATTGCTTATGCCGACTTCGGCCCATCGGGCCTGAATCTGATCCAGACCTGCGCGCACGCCGGACTGGCGGCGAACTGCACCAGCACCGATTACAGGCAGTTCGCGCCGCGAGTGGGGCTGGCGTGGCGTCCGTTCAGCGGGAGCACCGTCTTTCGCGGCGGGTACGGCATCTTTTATGAGCCGGAGAGCAGCGGGAACCGCGTGAATCGCTTCATGGTGCCGTACCTGCTCAGTGAAACCGTCTTGAACACCGGCGGCGTGCGAACCATGGCGAATTACTTTCTCGGCGAGGAACTTGGTGCGGCCGGCACCAATCCGTCTCTGGAAGGCGGTCTGCCGAAGATGAATGAGGGCTACGATCAACATTGGAATTTCGGGGTGCAGCAGGGGCTGGGCCACAGCACAGTGCTTGAGGTGGATTACGTCGGCAACAAGGGCGTGAATCTATACGAAGCCGACCCGATTAACGATCCTCCGGCCGGCCCGGGCGCGGTTCAGGCGCGCCGCCCGTACCCGATATTCGGAGCGCTCACTTACAACGCGCAGGACGCATCTTCGATTTACAATGCGTTGCAGGTGAAATACGAAAGGCGGGCCGCCGCGGGTTTTTGGTACCTGGTTTCGTACACCTATTCGCAAAACTTCTTCACGCAGGATACGCCGGCCGCAGGCGGCGATTACGCGTACCAGAAGGCGCTGGCGTCCTTCAACATACCGCAGAATCTGACAGTCAGCGCGGGCTATCAACTGCCGTTCGGGAAAGGCAGAAGGTATCTGGCGAACACCAACGGCTTCACCAACTCTGTGTTGGGAGGCTGGCAGATGCAGGGCATCCTGACGCTGCACAGCGGCCTGCCGTTCACGCCGACGATTTCCCGCGATGTGTCGAACACCGGCATCGGCGGTCAATTGCCCAACCGCATCGCCTCCGGCCAGCTATCCAATCCCACCATCGCCGACTGGTTTAATAAGGCGGCATTCGTGGTTCCGGCCAATTACACGTACGGGAATTCGGATTCGGATATTCTGCGGGCGGACAGGTTTAAGAACCTGGATTTTTCCTTGTTCAAGGCATTCCAGGTGAATGAGCGCGTACGTATCGAGTTTCGCGCGGAGGCATTCAATCTGACTAACAGCCCGACGTTCAATCCGCCGGGGACTAACATCGATACCTCGTCGGGCGGCGTGGTCACCAGCACGCTGAGTGCGCCGAGGAATATTCAGGGAGCGCTGAAGTTTAGTTTCTGATTTACGGGAGTGGGCGAGAGAGAGACCAGAGAGAAGAGAGAAAGGATTCGACGCAGAGACGCAGAGACGCGGAGGTAACGCGGAGGTAACGCGGAGAAATCTCTTATATGTCTTCTCTGCGAACCTCCGCATCTCTGCGCCTCTGCGTCGAGATATTGAACATGATGAACTTACGGATAACTGCTGCGGCCGCGATCTTCTGGCTGGGCGTGGCGCCGATTCTTCAGGCTCAGAATGCCAGACCCGCCTATCTCGATCCCTCGCAGCCGATCGAAACCCGCGTGGCCGATCTTGTCTCGCAAATGACTTTGGAAGAGAAGGCCGCGGAGATGAATCATCTTTCGTCGCGCAACGACCGGCTGCATATTCCCGCCTGGGGAGGCTGGAACCAGACGCTGCACGGCGTGTGGTCCAAGCAGCCTACTACGCTATTTCCTACCGCCATCGGCATGTCGGCCACCTGGGACCCAGCGCTCATCAAGACCATCACAGACGCTATGTCCGATGAGGCGCGCGCGTTGTATAACATTGGCGCCGACGGCCCGCGCGCAAAAGCCGGACTGGTGTTCCGGTCGCCAGTGATCAACATCAGCCGCGACCCGCGCTGGGGACGCATCCAGGAGTGTTTCGGCGAGGACCCATACCTGACTGGCCGCATTACCGTCGCCTATGTGCAGGGGCTGCAGGGCAGCAACCCCAAGTACCTGAAGCTGGCTGCGACGCTGAAGCACTTCGCAGTGAACAATGTGGAGACCGACCGGCACGCGCTCTCGGCGACCGTGCCTGAGAGAATCCTGATGGAGTATTGGCTGCCTCACTGGAAGGCCGGCATCGTGGAAGGTCACGCGCAATCGGTGATGGCATCTTATAACCAGCTCAACGGCGTGCCTAACATCGCCAATCACTATTTACTGACAGATGTCTTGCGCGGCTTGTGGCACTTCGACGGGTTCGTGGTATCCGACCTGGGCGGAGTCAATAACAGCCTGGTGCAGGGCTCCCACATTACGGACAAGATTGAGGTCGCGGTGGCCAAAGCCGTTGCGGCTGGCTGTGACTTGGACGACGATTTCTACGAGAAGAATCTGCCGGTGGCTGTGCGCAGCGGCCTGGTCTCCGAAGAAGTTGTGAACCAGGCGTTGACGCGGGTACTGCGCGTGGCGTTCCGCCTGGGCGCGTTCGATCCGCCGGAAGCGGTTCCGTTCTCGAAGATTGGCGCCCAGGTGATCGAATCGCAGCCGCACCGGGAACTGGCACTGAAGACGGCGCTGGAATCCATGGTTCTGCTGCGGAACAACAACGGCTTTTTGCCGCTGGACAAGAGCAAGCTGAAGTCGGTCGCGGTGATTGGGCCGCAGGCGGACGTTTTTGAAACCGGGAACTACTTCGGCGCGAAGCCTCGCATCGTGAGTCCGCTGGAGGGGATTCGCGCGAAATTGGGCTCCGCCGTGAGAGTGGATTACGCCGCCGGCTGCGATATCGTGGAACCCGCCAAAGCGGGCGAAATCGAAAAGGCGGTGGAACTGGCGCGGCAAGCGGACGTCGCGATTCTCTTTCTGGGCACGAACCTGAAGGTGGAGGCTGAGGGACGCGATCGGAAGAGCCTCGATTTGCCCGGCTCGCAGGAACAGTTACTCGAAGCCGTGTATAAGGCCAATCCGAGAACTGTCGCCGTGATCATGAGCGGCGGGCCGGTGTCGGTCAAATGGGCCAGCGAAAACATCCCCGCGATTCTGGCCGCGTGGTATCCGGGAGAAGAGGCGGGCACGGCTCTGGCGAGCGTCCTGACGGGCGAGTACAACCCGGCTGGAAGGCTGCCCTACACAGTGTACGATTCCCTCGACCAGATTCCGCCCCAGGACGAATACGATGTCACCAAGGGGTTCACTTATCTGTATTTCGGCGGGAAGGCGCAGTTCGCTTTCGGGCACGGCTTGAGCTACACGACGTTCCGCTATAGCGGGCTGAAGGTGACGCCGGCGAGCGTTGGCGCGGATGGCAAAGTGACTGTGAGTCTTGAGGTTCAGAATACCGGAACACGCGCCGGCGAGGAGGTGGTGCAGCTTTATGTTCACGAGCGGGAGGCGAGCGTCAAGCGGCCCATCAAGGAGCTCCGCGGATTCCAGCGGATCAGTCTCGATCCGAAAGAGAGGAAGCCTGTGACGTTCACGCTGCCGGCAAGCGATTTGGCATTCTATGACGTCGCGACGAAGCAGTTTGTGGTGAAGCCGGGAGTGTTCGACATTATGGTCGGGAGCTCATCCGACGATATCCGCGCAAAGGATAAGGTGCAGGTCAATCGATCGGCGAAATGAAGTGGGTTGCCTGACTGTGACTCCGGCCAGGCGGATTGACAATCCGCAGCAGGTTGACAACCGGGTTGAACAACCTGCCCCACAAGCAACCTGTCCTATTCTTCTTCGCGTTCGGCCGCAGCCCCGCCCGCCGGCGCGCTGGTCATCGCCGCGAGCTGCTCGCGCCCCAGCGTCTGACGCCTGGCAATGCCCTTCTTATCCGTCTCCTGGGGCATCTCGATCACGAATTCGGTGACCGCTACGAGTTCCTGCTCCAGATTGAAATCGGGTACCTTATGGAGCGCCGGAATCTGCGCCAAGCCATGCTCGTCGACAATGCACTCCATCCCATTCTGTAAATGGAAATGGACTCTGAGGCGCTTCTTGACGGTGAGCTTGCGCAGATCCGTGAGCTTCATCGCGCGGATTCCTCGAACTCCTCTTCGCGCTCTCCCTGAGCGATGCGCGTCGCGATCTGCTCCTGGCAAGGCACGCAATAGCGCGCCCATGGCAAGGCTTCGAGCCGCTTGGCGGAAATGGGTTCTTCGCACTGCATGCAAGTTCCGTACTGGCCGGTTTCGATGCGGTGCAGTGCGCCGGAAATCTCGCGCAGCAGCTTCATGTCGATGGTGTTGCGGTTGAGGAAGATCCACTCTTCGTGCGATTGCTGGCTGAGGTCGCCCTCATCCGAAGGAATATCCAGCCTCGCAACCACCTGCGCCGCCTTTTGGGCGGACATGCTGTTACGGACCTCCTCCGCTTTGCGTTCCAGCGTCTTTTGATAAATGGCGAACTTGGGCTTGGGGCCCGTTTTCATTGTCTTAGTCATTTCTGTTAGTTGCCGGATCCACCGGCCTTTCGGATGGATACGGATAAGACGCAGACACTCCGCCAAAAGTTGCATAGCTCTCTTGGGGGGTCGTGCGGCTTGGTAATGGTACCGCGAGAGGCGCGGAAATGTCAAATTCGGTGCACGCCTTGTGTCGCCTTGTCCGGTATGCACCTCGTGGGATCGGCAGATGGCCCGCGCTACAATTGACTCCGACATCTGTGGACCACGAACCTACCTCGTTCCACATGGAACGTTACGGCCGCTTGCGGGATATGGACCGGTCGTTCGACATCGCCTACTGGCAGCGTCTAGGACCGCATGCGATCTTTGAAGCTGCATGGCAGATGGTAGTCGAAGCCCACTCGCGCCGTCCCGGCGGCTC
This sequence comes from Bryobacteraceae bacterium, assembly GCA_049522755.1. Classification (GTDB taxonomy): domain Bacteria; phylum Acidobacteriota; class Terriglobia; order Bryobacterales; family Bryobacteraceae; genus PALSA-243. Next base: position 34,459 of record JBEKNN010000025.1, read on the forward strand.
CGATGTACTCAAATTTCGAAGATCTATGGAGACTTTTCAACGCCAACCGCGTTGAGTACCTGATCGTCGGCGGTTACGCGGTCATGCTATATACCGAGCCTCGCTACACGAAGGATCTCGATATTTGGATTGCCGCTACTTCCGAAAACGCCGCGAAGGTCATGCCGCGCTCGCTGCGTTTGGCGCCCCGCTGGCAGGACTCACGGCGGACGACTTCGGCCACGAGGGCTTTTTCTACCAGCTTGGACGGCCGCCGCTCCGGATCGATATTCCGATGTCGATTGAGGGCGTTACCTTCGATGAGGCATGGCAGCAGCGTGTCGAATCGGACATCGGGTCCGAGCGTGCCTGGTTTATCGGACGGGATGAGTTGATCCGAAACCAGCGCGCGGCCGGACGCCATATCGATCTAAATGACGCCGACTTGCTGGAAGGCCAAGGCTCACAGTGATCCGCCGGGTTATTTCGCCCTGTTAACGGCCTCGATCAGCTCCGGCACAATCTGGAACAGATCGCCCACAATACCGTAATCCGCCACTTCGAAGATGGGCGCGTTCGGATCCTTATTGATCGCCACCACGGTTCGCGATCCCTTCATGCCCACCAGATGCTGGATGGCGCCCGAGATTCCAATGGCCATATACATCTTCGGCGCCACCGTCTGGCCGGAGCTTCCCACCTGCCGCTCCATGGGCAGCCAGCCTGCGTCGCAAATGGGCCGCGAGGCCGCCAGTTCGGCGCCCAGCGCGTCCGCCAGCTTCTGCACCAGGGCGATATTGTCCGCTTCCTTGATGCCTCGTCCCACCGAAACGATAATCGCCGCGGCGCTCAGATCCACCGCGCGCTGCGATTCGCGGAACAGGTCCAGCGGCCTGGTGCGGATATCGGCGGCTTGAATCTGCGGCGCGAACTTCTCCACCGGCGCCGAACCTTCCGCCACCTGGTCCGCGCGATATGCGCCTGCCTGCAGCGAGGTGAAATGCGGCCCATCGCCAGAGAAGCGTACGTCCGCGTTGATCTTGCCCTGAAAGAGCTGCCTCACCAGCACGATCTCGCCACCCTGGACGCGGTGAGAGATCACGTCGCTGACAGCAACTTTGCCGAGCGAGGCCGCCAGCTTGGGAAGAAAATCGCGCACCTGATACGAGTGCGGAAAGATCGCCACCGACGGCTTCGCATGCTCGATCAACTGCCGCAGTGCGATGGAATAGGCGTCCGGAGTGTAATCCTTCAGCAGGGCATTCTCCACCGCGTAGACTTTTTCCAGTTGCTTCGCCGCCAGCTCTGCCGCCAAGCCGCCCACGCCGTCGCCAACCACCGCCGCGCTCGCCGTGGTATTCAGTTCCTTCGCCAATTGCTGCGCCGCCGCCAGCGTCTCAAACGACATGCGGTTCCACGCGCCGCCCCGCTGTTCCATCACCGCGAGAATGCTCATAGAACCCGCGCCTCGAATTTCAATTTCTCCACCAGCTTCGCCGCCGCTTCCTTCGGCGTGCCTTCGAACAATTGCGTGTGCTTGGCCCGCTCTGGCAGGTAGATGCGGTCGAGCGTTATACTGGGCGCGCCCGGCGCGGCGACCAGGCCGGCAGCGCTGAGGCGCTTGACCTCTTTGGTCTTGGCTTTCTTGATGCCCATCAGCGTGGCGTAGCGCAGCTTGCTGATGCCCGATTGAATCGTCAGCAGCGCCGGCAGCGGCATCTCCACGTGTTGAAACCAGCCGTCTTCCAGTTCACGCTTCACGCGGATGCCGGCGCCTTGCGCTTCCACCTGCATGATCAGCGTGGCGTGCGGCAGCCCGAGCAGTTCCGCCAGAATCACCCCGGTCTGGCCATAGCCCAGGTCGTCCGATTGCAGCCCGGTCAGCACCAGGTCCGGCGCTTCGGCCTTGATCGCCGCCGCCAGCAGGCGCGCGCCCGCCAGCGGATCGAAGGCGGTCATGTCCTCTTCAATGTGTATCGCGCGGTCGGCGCCTTTGGCTAGCGCTTCGCGAATGGTTTGCGATGCCCGCTCCGGTCCGGCGCAGAGTGCGATCACTTCGCCGCCGGGCGTTCCTTGGAGCTGCAGCGCCTCTTTCAGCCGCAGCGCCGCTTCCAGCGCGTAAGCATCCGGCTCGTTGATTTCGTAGGCGACATCGGATTCTTCAATCCATTTGCCCGATGCCGCGATGCGCAGTTGGGAATCGCGCGCGGGAACCTGTTTGATAGCTACGATGATTTTCATGAGGGTCGGCGCAGGCCACGGGATTTCCCATACGCCCGGCGCCACATTTAAAACTTCTTGAATATGAGACACCCGTTGGTGCCGCCGAAACCGAAACTGTTCGAAAGCGCGTGCTCGATCTTCAGCGGCCGCGCGTGGTGCGGCACAAAATCCAGATCGCACACCGGGTCCGGATTATCCAAATTGATAGTCGGCGGCGCCACCTGGTCGCGGATCGCCATGACCGTAATCCCCGCCTCCAAGCCGCCGGCGCCGCCCAGCAGGTGCCCGGTCATGGACTTCGTCGAGCTCACCGCAACCTCGTAGGCATGCTCGCCGAACGCGCGCTTGATGGCCTGCGTCTCGGCGCGGTCGCCCACTTCGGTGGAAGTCCCGTGCGCGTTGATGTAGTCGATTTGCTCCGGCTCCAGCCTGGCGTCGCGCAGCGCGTTGCGCATCACGCGGAACGCCCCGTCGCCATCGTCCGGCGGCGAGGTCACATGGAACGCGTCGGCGCTCATCCCGTAACCCACTATCTCGGCAAGTATGTTGGCGCCGCGCCTTTCCGCGAACTCCAGGGCTTCCAGCACCAGAATGCCCGCGCCTTCTCCCACCACGAAGCCGTCGCGGTCGCGGTCCCAGGGGCGCGAGGCGCGCTCCGGCTCTTCGTTGCGCGTCGAAAGCGCGCGCATGGCCGCGAATCCGCCGATCCCCATAGGCGTGATGCATGCCTCGGTGCCGCCGCATATCATGGCCACGGCGTCGCCGTGTTGGATCAGCCGGAACGAATCGCCAATCGAATGCGCGCTGGTGGTGCAGGCCGTCGCGGTCGCCGAATTCGGCCCCTTGGCGCCGCTGCGGATGGAAACGTATCCCGACGCCAGATTGATAATCGTGGCGGGGATGAAAAACGGTGAGATGCGCCGCGGCCCATGCTCCAGAAGGGTCCGGTGTTCGCGCTCGATCACCTCGAACCCGCCGATGCCGCTGCCGATATAGACGCCCACCTGCTCGGCGTCCTCGGGCGTTACTTTGAGACCGGAGTCCTTCAGGGCGAAGTCGGCCGCCGCAACGGCGAACTGGATGAAGCGCCCCATCTTCTTGATCTCTTTTTTCTCGATGTAGTCGCCCGGGTTGAAGCCCTTCACCTCGCCGGCGATACGGCACGAAAATGCGGCCGCGTCGAACTGGGTAATCGGTCCAATGCCGGACTTTCCGGCGCGGATCGCCTCCCAGGACACTGCTGTCCCAATTCCAAGCGGCGTCACAAGACCGACGCCGGTCACTACCACTCTTCGCGGCAATCTTGTTTTCCTCGACGCCTACTTCTTGTTGGTCTTGGCTTCGATGTACTCGACGGCGTCTTTGACGGTGGTGATCTTCTCGGCGTCCTCATCGGGGATTTCCAGTTCGAAGGCCTCTTCAAAGGCCATCACCAGTTCCACGATGTCGAGCGAATCGGCGCCCAGATCGTCGACAAACGACGCGTTCATGTCCACCTGGCTCTCATCGACGCCGAGTTGCTCGACAATAATCTGCTTCACCTTTTGCTCTACCGACATGATTCCTCCTGGGATTAGGTGTGAACGCGTTGATTTTAGCTAGCTTGCGAACTTTCCGCAACCTAAACGACGCACACAGCCTGACCGGACCCCGAACCATCCATTCTGCCACGGATTTGCCCGCGCTGCCGGGAAGTTTTTTCGCCAGAGCGCCGTCAATCGCGTCTACGAGGGGGCTGCACTTCATTTGGCAGCCTGGCAAGAAGGTCTGCAACCACGCGCCCCGCCAGCGCCAAAGCCTCATGCGCCTCCTCGACGGTGGGCGAATACGGCTCGCCGGGGTAACGAAACCGAACCGCGTACTTGTTGAGCGGCGCCGCTTGCCCCGCGAGTCCGGCGAGTTCATCCTCCACCGCAGCGCACAGGGACCCCAATTCCTCCAGATTGTGGATCTTGGGAAAAGGCCGATCGTGCCAGGCGAGAAATCCCTTGCATGCCTTTTCCACCGCCTGTTGAGCGTGGAAGAGAGCGTCCCGAATAAACGGCGGGGCAGCCGTCAAATCATGTTCGGCGTTTCTCAAATCCTAGTCGGATCTCGCAAGCCAGTCTGCGCGTCTTTGAGACGAAGATCGTCAGGCTGCATACAGCAGCTTCCCTTCTCGAACCACCGCGGCGGGAAGCGATGCGCTCAGGGGCAAGCGCCCGTAAAAATCGCTGGCCCTGTAAACGAGCACGTCCACAGCGGCTCCCGTGCCCACCAGTGCCTCATATGCCGTCCCCTCGTCCAACCGAGTCGGCGGCGAATTATCGGCAACCACGACCACGATATCGTAATCGCCATCCGGTCCGGCATCGCCACGGGCAGCAGAACCGAAAAGGTAAACCCTCTCCGGCTGATAGGCGCACCAGCCGGCCAACCACTTCCCCCAGTATGGGATCGGCGGCGGATGGAACCCTTCGAACTGCTGGTTGCCTATCTTTTATTGCCATGAATCCGGACTCCCGATTCGCCCGATTCGGAGATTTTCCAGGATAGCAGCAATGCTGGAACGCCCGCCCGCTTCCCCGCAACTCCAGTTTGTTGTTAAATCGGTTACCATGCCTGCCGTCGATGACTATATACCCCAAGTTCGGCGAAGTCTCATAGGCGGCCCAGATCGTCGAAACAGACCTCGGCATAACTGTATGCTTAGAAAGGGAGCCGAGCGAAAAGCGCGTGGAACATTGGGCCGCGCATGCCATAAATGAACCGCCATGGACAAGACTATTCGCAAATACACTAGCTTCGACGAAATGAAGGCCGACGAATACCGTTACTGGCAGAGTCGGCCCGTGTATGAGCGAACGGACGCGGTTTCTGAACTTACCCGAGAACACTACGCCATGAAGGGCGAGGCGACGTATGTATCCGGACTTCAAAGAACTCTTATCCGCGTTGAACGCCGGCCGCGTTAAGGTACCTCATTTTCGGCGCCTACGCCGTTTCTATCCATGCACAGCCGCGGGCCACGAAGGATATGGACCTTTTGGTAAAGCCCGACGCCGACAATGCGAGAGCGGTTTACGCGGCGCTGGCGCAGTTCGGCGCACCGCTTGAGGGCATGACCCCTGCGGACTTTGCGGAAGGCGGCTCTTTCTTCCGCATGGGACGCGAACCCGTTGCCGTGGACATTCTTTCGGAAATTCCCGGCGTCGATTTCGATGCAGCATGGGAACGCGGCGTGGAAGATGTGATCGACCAATCGACCGGCACAACGGCGAATTTTCTTTCCCGCGACGACCTTATCGCCGCCGAACTCGCATCTGGAAGGCGGCAGGATTTGGCGGACGTGGAGGCTATCCAAAAGGCCGCAGAGAGCCGAACGCCGCTCGGTGCAAGCTCAAACACGCGCGGGCGTGAATTCGGAAAGCTTGACAAGCCCAGCAAGTAAAGTTTACGGGTGATTAAGACCTTTTTTCGTTTTTGGATTCTTGCCGGCAAATCCGCCAATCCCACCCCGCCACGCTCCTGATACCCTGAGAAGATCCGCGTCCGCAGGAGACCCCTATGTTCGTTCGTGCGCTCTCTCTGTATGCCGGCCTCGCTTTAGCGGCTTCCGCGGCCACGTTCCCGGCGCTGACATACTCCACCTACCTGCGCGATAGCTTCACGCCCAAAGCGATCGCTACGGATTCCTCCGGCAATGTCTACCTCACCGGATACGCGATTGTCGATCCAGCGGCTGCGCAGACCGCGGTGCTGGTGATCAAGCTGAACCCGCAGGCCGGCGAATACCTCTATGTTCGCTACCTGGGCGGATCGGTTGACGACTATGCGAACGCCATTGCGGTGGATGGCGCCGGCAACGCGTATATCGCCGGATCCACCGTGTCGCCGGATTTTCCAGTCACCACTGGCGGCAGCCTGGGGACGGCTCCTACGAGTGCGACCGACCAGCGATCCTTTGTCACCAAGCTCGATCCCAATGGCAACGTCGTATTTTCCGATCTGCTGGGCGGCTCGACATCGAGCGCCGCGCAAGCCGTCGCCGTCAACGCGGCAGGCCAGATTCTGGTCAGCGGCGCCAGCGCAGCGTCGGGGTTTCCAGCAACCACCGGCGCTTACAGCGTCCCCAACACAGCCAATCATCCCTACTTAATCGAGCTGGACCCCACCGGCACGAAAACCGTTTTCTCCGCGACCGGAATCGGCGGCAGCGCCATCGCGGTCGACTCATCGGGTAACATCTACGTGGCGGGCACTACCTATCTGCTGGATTATCCCACCACGCCGGGAGCTTATCAGGCCACGTTCCCTGCCTTCTATACCTGTCTTCTGCTCTGCCAAGTGTCCTCTCAGGGAGCCAATCAGTATGTGACGAAGGTCAACGCTACCGGCTCAAAGCTGATCTACTCGACGGCTGTTTCGGGCGGTGGAAACACAGTCAATGCGGGCCTGGCCGTGGATGCCGCCGGGAACGCCTATCTCACCGGGTATGCCGCAGCAACTTACCCTTACACTGTCACTCCGCCAGTCATACCCCCGGGTAGCGTCATCGCTACCGTATATGAGGCGCTGCCGTTCCTTTCCAAGCTGGATCCGCTGGGACAGACGCTGCTGTTTTCCGTCCCGGTTGGCGGCGCGGGCGTGCAGGTGGATTCCACGGAGGCCGTGTACGTCGGCGGGGAGATCGGCTCGGAGGTGCTCGAGGACTATGCCGTCACGGCCAGCCTCCCGGCGCTGGCGAGCGTCCTCACACAGTGTCTGCCCAACGGCGTGAACATCCAGAACTCGGCTTATGTCTCTCAGGTGGATGGAGCCTCCGGCAGCGTACTGGGCACGCAGTTCATCGGAGGTTCCGCACTCACTGGCGCCGCCGTCGCGCTCACTGGTTCGACGCTCTGGATCGCCGGGTCGACCACTCTGCCCGATATCCCTCTTACGCCTGGTGCTCTTACCGTCGAGTTCCTCAGTTCGATTCCTCTGCAGGGCCCCTATCCAGGAGCGGGCCCGGTGCCAGGCGCTTACCTGGGCGCGGTGGACTTTTCGCAGCCGGCGCCGGCCGCGGGAACGCCCCAGATCGGCTGCATTGTCAATGCGGCGAATCTGGCGCCGATTGGTCCAGCCACTCGCTATCAGCTACTGACTATCTTTGGAACCGGGCTTGGCCCCGCAACCGGAGTAAGCGCCACTGACGATTCAACCTTTTCACTCGCCGGAGTCAGCGTCGACTTCGGCGCGTTCTCCGCCCCGATACTGTACGCTTCCGCAAACCAAATCAACCTCGCTGTGCCGCTGGTTACCTATAGCCAGTCTTCATCGTTAGTGCAAGTGCTGGTCAACGGCGTGTTCAGTCCGCCGCGCCAGCTTTCCCTGACCTACCAAAATCCGACCCTGTTCTTGAATATCCCGCTGACTCTCGCGGCGAGCGCCAATTCGCCAGAGCCGATTGCGTTGGCGCTCAACGCGGATGGCTCCATGAATTCTCCCACCAACCTGGCGCAGCCCGGCTCAGTCGTCTCGGTGTTTGTGAATGGCCTGGCGCCGGACCCGCAGGTCAATAACGGTCCCATCCAGCTCACCGCGTCCAATGGATGGCAGGTAACGAACATCGTCCAGGCATCTCCGTTCGTGGTACAGGTGGACGTTCAGATTCCTTCGCCGCTAACCAATGTGCCGGGGATTTCCGGGGAGCTTATGCTGAACTTTTACGGTCAAATGTTCGGCGGAGTGGTGTTCGTAAACACGAGCCCATAACGCCAGGATCAAGTCTCCAGACCGGATTCCGCGGGAACAAAAGGCGGGACTGCCGATTGCAGCGCCTCCACAAAGTCACTGGCTGTCATCACTTCCGCGCGTTGCGGGAACAGCCGGCCGATCAGCGTTCCGTGAAGCTCCGCATCCAAATCCGCGCAGCAATCCGCGATCACGACGATCCGGTAATCGGCATCGCAGGCGTCCAGTAAAGTCGATAGCACCACGCCGCTCGTCGCGATGCCGAATAGGACGATCGCGTCGATTTCCATCGCGCGGAGGAGCATTGAAAGATCCGTTCCGGCGAACGCACTCACGCGGTGTTTCGTCACGAGAATGTCGCCGGGCTCGGGTCCAAGCGCCGGGTGGATTGCGCCTGCTGCTCCCTCGAACAGCTTCTGGTGCTGCGAAGACGACTTGATCGCCCCGAAGAGCTTGTTTCGACCGCTGACCTCTGGTAATCCCGGTCGGAACCCCACCTGAACCAGGATCACCGGCATCCCCGCACCTCGTGCGGCTCGCAGGACGCTCGAAGCCCGCGCGACGAATTCCTCTTGTGGTTTCGCATAGATCGACACGATACCCGCTTGGCAATCCATCGCGACCAGAGCAGTGTGCGCGGCGTCGAATAGCAGTCCCATTGTGTTAGCTTACCGCCTGTCCCGGCCAACTCCGCGCTGCTGGGAACTTTTCCGCCCATCCGGCGTCAACCTGAAGATGGGCGAGCCCGTTCTCGAAGCCCGCGGCCTTTCGAAGCGCTACGGAGCGGTCGCCGCCGTGCGCGATATCAGCTTCTCCATTCGGCCCGGCGAGACCCTGGGCGTGCTCGGTCCCAACGGTTCGGGCAAGAGCACCATCGTGAAAATGATCACCGGCCTGGTGGAGCCGTCGCACGGCCACGTGCTTTCCCGCGGCGAGCGCATTGAGGCCGATCCGGCCCGCTACAAGCGCAGTTTCGGTTATGTGCCCGAACAGCCGGATCTCTACGGCTTCCTCACCGGCTGGGAATACCTGGACCTGGTTGCCACGCTACGCGAGATTCCGCCGCGCATCTTCCGCGAAAAGGCCGCGGCCATGCTGGAAGGCTTCACCCTCTATCCGCACCGCGACAGCCCTATCGCATCGTATTCCAAGGGCATGCGGCAGCGCATCGTACTCATCGCGGCGCTGATGCACGACCCCGAGCTGCTGGTGCTCGACGAGCCTTTTTCCGGCCTGGATGTCACCACCGCCCTGGTGACGCGCCTCGTCATCGAATTGCTGGCCGCGAAGGGCAAGGCCGTCTTCTTCTCATCGCCCGTGCTGGAGCAGGTGGAAAAGATGTGCTCTCATCTGGTGGTGCTCAAGCGCGGATCGGTAGTGGCTTCCGGACCCATCGGCGAAATGCAGGCGGGCTTCGCCGGCCAAAGCCTGGAAGCAGGATTCATGCAACTCACGGAACAGGTGGATGCCGAAGCCATTGCGGAAAACATCGCCGCCGCCGCTCTCGCGCCTGCGCACTAGCATGGGCCTGCCACTCTTTCGTGGCGCACGCACTTCTGCGTGCAGCGTTCACACTCGTGTGAACGCTCCGACCATGCCCAAGCCGGTACCCTATGCCTGACCGTCTACAGCGCGCCGCCCAGCGCTCGTTCATCCGCCTGGTGGTGCACTTCCTCTCCCGCCTGGTCCGCGGTGGACACGAAACCGAAAGCGCCGATTTCGATTTCGGCGCCGGCCCGCTGCTGGGCCTTCTAGCCGCTCCCGGCGCGTTCTGCTCGCTGGTCCTCTTCGAGAAATACTCCACCTTGCAGGATTTCATCCTTCAACGCCGCCATCCCAACGTCGACGCCATGTCCGCTCCGGACAAGTATTTCTTCATCTGCCTCGCCATGGCCGTGGCCGGCGTGGTGACGGCCATCAAGTGGGACCAGATCCTGCCCGACGCGCAGGATTATCTGAATCTCGCGCCCCTACCCGTGCGCCCACGCACCATTCTGCTCGCCAACGCCGCCGCGATCGCGATCGCCGTGGTGGTCTTCGCCGTGGATGTCAACGGCGCCTCCACCGTGCTGTTCCCAACCATTGTCACCGCCTATTCGCATCAGGGGCCCGGCGCCATCGCGCTGTTCGCGGCCGCGCACGCGGTCTCCGTCACTCTCGCCTGCCTCTTCACCTTCTGCTCCATCTTCGCGCTGTTGGGATCTCTCGCCGTGGTGCTGCCGCGGGAAGCGTTCCGGGCCTGCTCGTCGTGGGTGCGCGGCGCAGCGTTACTGGCTTCGGTGATGCTGCTGTTTACCAGCGCTACCGGACCGGCGCTGTTGCGCGGCCTGGCGAAATCGCCGGATTCGGCGGCGCGCTTTCTTCCCTCGCTATGGTATTTCGGCCTCTATCAAACGCTGCAGGGGCGCCCCACTCCGCTGATCCTGCAACTCGCGCACACCGCGCTGTGGGCCTTCGCGGCCGCATTCGTCCTGATGGTCGCCGCCTATGCCATCGCTTACCGCCGCAGTTTTGCGGGCGTACTGGAAAGCGGACGCCCACCCTCGCAGCAGCGCATCCTGGCAACCGTACTCGCGTTTCTCGATCTCTTTTCCAGGCGCGCCGGGGGCTTTGATCGCGCCTGCCACCGCTTCACCGTCCGCGCCATGCTGCGCAGCGAGCCGCACCGCATGTGCATTGGCGTGGCCGCCGGGCTTGGCTGGCTGCTCGCGGTGCAGCAGATGTCGGCTCAATCGGAAACCTCGCAACTGGCCGCGCCGCTCACTGCCGCTTATCTGCTGATTCTCGGCCTGCGTATCGCTTTTGAAATCCCCGCCGGGGTTGCCGCGAACTGGGTCTTCCGCGCCACGCTCGACCCGCGCGCACACCATTCGCGGGACCAATCGACGGATCATTGGAAGGGTCCCACCATCGGCGCCCCCGTGCGCGTGATGCTGAGTTTCCTGGTTCCCCTGGTGCTTGCGCCCGCGTTCGCGCTCGCATGGCGGCAGTGGGGGTTCGGCGTGGCCGCGATCCACACTCTGTATGTGCTCGCGCTTTCGCTGTGTCTATGCGCCGTGCTGCTGGCCGGGTATCGCAAGATTCCGCTCACCTGCCCCATGCCCGGCTTCCGCGATAATCTCCTGGCTCTGTGCGTCATCCAAATCGTCGGCTTTTCGCTATTCACGCAACTCGGCGCGCGCCTGGAATTGCGGATGTTGAGCCATCCGTGGAATTTCCTGCTGGTTCCTGTAGCGATGGCCGGCGCCTGGTTCTGGAACCGCCGCCGCATCGCCGATGCCCGCGAGGCCGGCGAGTTGGAAGAATCGCTAACGTTTGAAAGCATACAAGCTCCGGTGGTGGAGCGCCTCGATCTTTTCGATGCGCGTTGAAAACCCGAATGGCGCGGGGCCCATGTCCCAACCCAGCCCTGTGCGGTTGGCTGAAAACCACCAGCACGGTGCTTTCCGGCCAAGCTTATTGGGAGCCCCGCCATTTTATTTTCAATAGTTTACAGGTGAAATCGAAATGGCGAAACAGATGCATGTCTGTTGTACGTCGAACCCTATGAGGTCACTTATGACACGAATTTCAAATCACCTATTTCGCTCTGGCATGGCCGCCCTGCTGCTTACTTCCGGCTTGGCGCTGGCGCAGGACCAGCCACCTGTTCCGCCACAGACCCCGGCGCCCGCTAACGGCGGGTGGCGGCACGTCGGCGATCAGGCGCCCGCTACTCCACAAGCCAATACTCCCGCGCCCCAAGGCTCCGCCGATTCCACGGAGCCAGTAGCACAAGCCCCGGTAGAACAAGTCCCAACGGGTCAAGCTCCCACAGGTCAGAACGGCGACGTTTATCAGCCCGCGCCACAGCAAAATCCGGGAGCTCCGGCGCCGCAGGCGTCGAATCGCCCCGCGTATGGGGTGCCTGCCCAATTGACATTGAAGCCCGGCACATTCTTCACCGTACGTACCAACACCATGCTCGCTTCGAACAAGAACAAGCCCGGCGATCTCTTCACTGCCTCGCTGGCGCAGCCGCTGGTGGTGAATGGCATCGTGATCTCTCAGCGCGGCCAGACCGTGGTGGGCCGAGTCGTCGATGCAGGCAAGGGTAAGGACGGCGCGCACTTCTTGAAGCTGGAACTGACCGGCATCACCTTGGCCGACGGTTCTCAAGTTCCGGTGCAATCGCAGCTTGCCACCACTCAGGGCGGCACAACTCCCGCGGGCGCGCAAGCCGGCGCCATAGTGGGAACCGCTGCCGTGGGCGGCGGAGTTGGCGCTATTGCGGGCGGCGGAACGGGCGCTGGCATCGGCGCTGGCGCCGGAGCCGCGATTGGAATCGCCGGAGTGATCGCGACGCGGAACCACCCCGCGCTGCTCTATCCCGAAACGCCGCTGACATTCCAGGTCACTGGGCAGGTCACGGTCTCTACCGTTAACGCGCCGCAGGCGTTCCGTTATGTGGGTCCTGAGGATTACGAACGGCCGCCTGCCATGACGTCGCGCTTGAATGTACGGCCTCCCGGATATCCGGCGCAGAACTATCTCTATGGCCCGGGATATTCCTACCCGGGTTACTATCCCGGTTTTTATCCCGGTTATTATCCGGGGTACTATCCTTACTATTGGGGACCTTCGGTCGGCATCGGCTTCGGCTTCGGCGGGGGCTTCTATGGCCGCCGCTGGCGGTAAGTATATCTAATATCGAGACCGCGTCTCGCTGCCTCTTGGGTGACTTGTCGGAGGAGTAACTATAGAGCTTAGAGAGATTCGCGAAATTGAGTGACAGCCGGTGTGGGGAGGATGATCTCAGGAAACCATCCTTCCTCACACCGGCTTTTTCACGTGGCTTCGGCCAAGATACACCGGAGACGGCGGTACTACGAGACTCAGCGAGCACACGAACTGATTCTGAAGGCTTTGCGGGATCCCCAGCCGCTCTGTGACGAACTTGAAATTAAAATCTGAAAACAATCTGGTTCTGATTCGTCACTAGGGTAATAGGACTCATTGGCCCGCATGAATGGCCGCCAGGCTTGCATATGATGGCTCATGCATAGCTTCACCTGCTATTCTTAAGAGAGTTATCGCCAGCGCACGGCTGGTTGGTTCCGTACATGTATACAGACTTTTTCGGCTTGCAGAAGCTGCCGTTCAACCTCACTCCCGACCCGGCGTTTCTGTTTCTTCCTCCGAAGCACCGCCAGGCGCTCGCGGGGTTGACCTATGCAATCCTGGAAAGAAAAGGTTTTGCGGTTCTGACCGGTGACGCCGGCACCGGCAAGACAACCCTGATCAACAGCGTTTTGAGCCGTTTGCCCGCCGGGCGCGTCGAATCCAGCTTCATTCTGAATCCAACCCTCACAGCATCCGAATTTTTGGAAATTGTGATGCTCGATTTCGACATTCCGGATGTCCCCGCGAGCAAGGCGCAGCGCCTTTGGAAATTGCAGGAGTTTCTGGCGCACGTCCATCATCAGAACAGATATGCGGTACTGGTGATCGACGAAGCCCACAAATTGAGCCTCGAGGTCCTCGAGGAAATCCGCCTGCTGGGGAACTATGAGAGCGCCTCCGAGAAGTTTCTCCAAATTCTGTTCCTGGGCCAAACCGAGCTGGACGATCTCCTGAACCGCAGGGACTTGCGGCAACTCAAGCAGCGGATCGGCCTGCGCCTGTACATCGATCCCCTGACTCTTGCGGAAGTCCAACAATACATTCGGGTCCGGTGGGCCAAAGCGGGCGCGAAAGACTCCCCGCCATTTAGCCAGGAAGCCCAGACCCTGATCGCTCAATTGTCGCAGGGCATCCCTCGTTTGATTAACTCCCTCTGCGATAGCTCGCTTCTGATGGCCTTCGGCGACGAATCTCCGGTCGTCGGCGCACATTACGTACGGGATGCAGCCGCCAATCTGGGCCTGATTCAGACGCCGGGGACTCTCCCCCTTCTTTCCACCTTTCCGGCGCCCATAACTGTGTCCTCAAGCGAGAAACTCCCGGGTTCTCCGAAACTGGTGGAACTGCCGTCCCAGCCAAATATCTTCCCTAACGAGCCTTTTGACGAATCCAATCTTCCCAGAGTGGCGCCCTACGGCCCGTCAAAGGCAAATTCCTCTTTCATGAAGCGCCTGTCCGAGAAATTCGGATTGCTCCATTGATCCCGTCGTGGATCTCACCGCACGTCCGACTCTAGTCTTTGGGTCTTATTTCGGATTTTACGCACCGCTCAAAGCTGACAAATGCCAATTACCGCGACCACCGCGTCGACCGACTCTCAACACTACATCTGGTGGTTCCCTGGCTCTCCGGTAAGGGTGCATTTGGACCTCTGCGTCATTGACGGGCTGCAAGAGCGACTTCGGGATCGGGGCGTCGGCATAGCGGAACAGGGACTGCTCTTCGGCCGGGTTCTGGCAGGCGCAATCGAGATTTTCGAGTATCAGCCAGTTTCCAGGCGCAACGTGCCGGAAACCATTGCCGCGCTGCCGGCCGAGTCGCGAGAGCGTTTGTTGATCGGATATTACCGATCCGAGCAGGGAGACGCGCTTCGCTTGAATGAGAACGATCTCTCACTGTTCCAAGCGTTCTTTGGCAAGCCTTATCACGTTTTCCTGTTGATTCAGCCCAGCGCCTTCGCCCCTCCAAACGCGACTTTCTTTTTCTCCCGCGGCCATCGGCGGATATCGGAGTTTCCTTTCCTCGAGTTCCCCCTGGATACTTCTCTGCTCGCCACCGAAGAGTGGGATCGGATTTCGGGATACCAGCAAGGGTCCGTGCAGTCTGTGACGGTGGAACATTCCTTATCTGCTGAATCGCGCAAGGTTCCTGCTGGAGGCTCGACTGTTCTGAAGATCGCCGCGGGACTGTTGGTATCGGCGTTCCTCCTGGCCGCCGTATTCTCCACTCGCCCCCGCCCGGTCAAGTAGCGGCGGCCCCGTGGAACTCGGCGGCGACGGCGAATCGTACGGCGGTTCGCAAATGACGCTAAACGAATAGTGCGGCGGACGCCGGATTCTCACACAATTAAGATGTGACCTTTGGCCGCACCAGCGGAATTCTGCTTCACCCGACATCTCTGCCCGGCCGTTATGGCATTGGCGACCTTGGCCCGGAGGCTTTCCGCTTCGCCGATTGGCTGGCCGCCGCCGGACAGCGCGTCTGGCAAGTGCTGCCGCTTGGGCCGGTGGGCTACGGGGAATCGCCGTATCAGCTTTTTTCGGCGTTTGCGGGCAATCCGTCGCTGATCAGCCTGGATGCCTTGGTGGAACGCGGTTGGCTGGACGCCGCGGATCTGGCGTCCGCTCCCGAATTTCCTCCGGATAGGGTGGAATTTGAGCGCGTGATTCCGTGGAAAGAGGCGCTGCTGTGGAAGGCCTTCGAGCGCTTCCACGACCCGGAATTAGACCAGTTCCTTACGGAGCACGCCGCCTGGCTGCCGGGCTATGCGCGCTTCATGGCGCTCAAGGCGGCGCATGGCGGCCGGATGTGGACCGAGTGGGACGCCGGTACGTCGCCCGGTGGGCCCAGTTCATTGCCGAGTGCGGAGCCAGACCCGCAAATTGTGCGCTACCACGAGTTTCTGCAATTCGAATTCTTTCGCGAATGGCGCGCGTTGAAGAATTACTGCGCCGCTCGCGGCGTCCGCATGATGGGCGACCTGCCCATCTATGTTGCCTTCGACAGCGCCGATGTTTGGGGGCGCCACGAGCTATTCCAGTTCGACGCTGTCGCCGGCGTTCCACCCGATTACTTCAGCGCCACCGGTCAACTTTGGGGCAATCCGCTCTACCGCTGGGACTGTATCAAGGCCGATGGTTATCGCTGGTGGATCGATCGCATGGTGGCCGCGTTGAGCATGTTCGACCTGGTGCGTATGGACCATTTCCGCGGCTTTGAAGCCTATTGGGCGGTGCCGGCCGGCGAGGCGACCGCGGTCAACGGTCAGTGGATCAAAGGGCCCGGCGCCGATCTATTCCGCGCGCTGAAAGACGCCATTGGCGACTTGCCAATTGTCGCGGAAAACCTCGGCGTAATCACGCCGGAGGTTGAGGCGATTCGCCACGAATTCGGGCTTCCCGGCATGGCGATATTGCAATTCGCTTTCGGCAAGGACGAGCAGGCGCGCAGTTTCAGGCCTCACAACTATGTCCGCAATCTGGTAGCATACACCGGCACGCACGATAACGATACTGTGGCTGGCTGGTGGCGCAGCGAGGGCGGTGACAGCACGCGCAAGCCTGAGGATGTGGCCGCGGAGAAGGCGCGCGCCCGGGAATACCTCGACACAGATGGCCGGGAGATGAACTGGACGCTGATTCGCGCGCTGATGGCGTCGGTCGCCGACACGGTGCTCTTCCCGGCGCAGGACATTCTCGGCTTAGGCAGCGAGGCTCGCATGAACACTCCAGCGGTGGCCAGCGGCAACTGGCGCTGGCGGATCCGGCCGGGAGCGCTGACGCCGGAGATGGCCGGCCGGCTACAGGAACTGACGAAATTGTTTGAGCGCTAGTGGGGCGGCCCCGTGGGCTGCCTTCCGGCCGGCTTGATCTCGGGGACGATTTCGCGATTTCTTTTCCACCGAGCTGGAAATCCAAGTCGATTCTCGGTTAAAATAAGTGTAACCTTCCCCAGTGGTCCTGCACGCATGAACCTTTCAAGAAAGCTGGCTTGCGAATTCGACGATGATGTCCGCAGCCGCGGCGCTAGCTACTACCTTGGCCGGAAGGTGAACATCGAAGCTGGTTCCAGCACCCAGGCGTATGCCCACGTGAAGGGATCGCGAAAATACCAGACCAGTCTCGAATGGGAGGACGGTACGCTGTTCGCCCTGTGCGACTGCCCGTATTTCGAATCCGTCGGTCCGTGCAAGCATCTTTGGGCGACAATTCTCGCGGCGGAAGGGAGCGGCCACGTTTCCGAAGCTGCGTCCGCGCGCACTTTGAATGTAGACTTTGGCGTCCTTAACCCGGTCGAAGGCGAAGACGACGAGTACGAGCTTGACGAAGACGACGATGAGGACGAAGTAGTGTATAAGCCTCTTCCCCAAGTTGTCTCGCCGCCACCGGCTCCCAAGCCGCCCTCATGGCAGACCCAGCTTGCCGGCATCGCCAATGTTCGCCTGCAAGCCAGCCGGTCGCCGGATGCATGGCCGGCCAAGCGGGAGATCGTCTACATAGTCGATGTCCCGTGCAGCATGACTACGGGCAGCCTGGTCCTGGCGATTGCATCGCACGATCGCAAAACGGACGGCACGTTCAACCGCATCACGCCGCTTTCGGTGCGGACTCACGAGGTGGCGCAGCTACCGGTGCTCGACGATCGCGAGATACTCTCGGCATTGGCCGGCGGATCGCAGTATTACGGTTGGGGATACACGGCGACCAGTCTGCAGATTCCGGCGTCTTGCCAGGTGGCTTACCCATTGGCGGGGAAGTTGATGCCGTTGGCGGCGCGCACCGGGCGCTGCTTCTTGCGCAAGAGCAAGGATCAGGACGACCTGACTCCGCTTGTGTGGGACGAGGGCGGAGCTTGGGAATTCGGACTCGAGATGCGCCGCAGCGGCGAGCAAGCGTGGGAGGTTGCCGGAGGCTTTCGCCGCGGAGACCAGCGCATGGATATTGCCGACGCGGTCCTGCTCACGCAGGGCGGGCTGGTGTTTACAGACCAATGCGCGGCGCCGCTGGCCGAGAATACGCCTTTTGAATGGATCTCCTATTTTCGCAAGGCGGGTCGCATCGAGGCCCCGGAAGAAGACAAGGAAGCGCTGCTGGCGACTCTGCTCTGCTCGCCCGGGCTGCCTGCGCTCGATGCGCCCGAGGAACTGCGCTTTGAAGAGGTAACCGTGCAGCCGCGGCCTTGTCTGCGAATTCCAGCGGCGAAACCGGGCGCGGGCGTCGGGGCCAAGCTGCGCGCGGAGTTGTGGTTCGACTATGAAGGCCGCATGGCGCGCGGGACGGAACATACTCGCGGGTTCTTCGATGCCGCCACGCGCCGTCTGCTGCGACGCGATTCGGATGCGGAAACGGCTGCCGGCGGGCTGCTGGACGAGCTGGGCCTGAAGTACCGCTCCGCTACTTACTGGGAGCCGGAGCCGGGCTGGGAGTTGGCTCCCTCCAAGCTACCGCGCACCGTGAGGGTGCTGCTGGAGGCGGGCTGGCACCTGGAAGCGGAGGGCAAAATCTTCCGGCGTCCCGGCGCGTTCAAGATCAACGTATCGTCCGGCGTGGATTGGTTTGAACTGCACGGGACGGTGGAATACGGCTCCACCACCGCCAAGCTTCCCGCGCTGCTCGAAGCCGTGCGCCGCGGCGATAACATGGTCCGTTTGGACGACGGCGCCTATGGCATGTTGCCGGAAGAGTGGCTGCGCCGCATCGGTCTGGTGGCGGGGATGGGCACTGCGGAGAACGGCCACATCAAGTTCCGCCCCAACCAGGCGGGGTTCCTCGATGCGTTACTGGCCGCGCAGCCCGAGGCCACTTGCGACGCGACATTCACCCGCGCGCGCGAAGAGATGCGCCGGTTTCAGGGCGTGGAAGCCGCCGCGCAACCCGTGGGTTTCGTGGGCCAGCTGCGCGATTACCAGCGCGAAGGGCTGGGCTGGATGGAATTCCTGCGCCGCTTCTCGTTCGGCGGCTGCCTGGCCGACGACATGGGCGTCGGCAAGACCGCGCAGGTATTGGCGCTGCTTGAAACGCGGCGCGAATTGCGCGCCGGTGAGAAGATTGGCCCGTCGCTGGTGGTGATGCCGCGGTCGCTGGTATTCAACTGGAAGCAGGAGGCGGAGCGCTTCACTCCACAGCTGCGCGTGCTCGATTACACCGGCCTGGCGCGCAGCAGCGACGATTTCGACGCTTACGATGTGGTGCTGACCACCTATGGCACGCTGCGCCGGGACGCGCTGCGGTTGAAAGACGTCGAGTTCGATTATGTGATTCTCGACGAGGCGCAGGCCGTGAAGAACGCGGGCACGGAATCGGCCAAAGCGGTGCGGCTGTTGCGCGGCAATCATCGCCTGGCGCTCAGCGGCACGCCGGTGGAAAACCATCTGGGCGAGCTTTGGGCGCTGTTTGAGTTTCTCAATCCGGGAATGCTGGGCGCTGCCAGCGTCTTCAAGCTGGCGGGCGAAGAGGCGCACAAACCCGGTGAAGAGACGCGCCAGATGCTGGCCGGCGCGCTGCGGCCGTTCATTTTGCGCCGTACCAAAGAGCAGGTGGCGCGCGAGCTGCCTTTGAAGACCGAGCAGACGGTCTATTGCGAGATGGAGCCGGTGCAGCGCAAGCTCTACAACGAACTGAAGCAGCATTATCAAAATGCGCTGCTGCATCGGATCGACTCGCAGGG
>JBEKNN010000026.1:0-53701 GCA_049522755.1 Bryobacteraceae bacterium
CGTGCGCCACGATTCAGCGCCGGCTATTCCTGCGAAGGTCCAGAGTCAAGGGGAATTCTGGATTCGATTCTTCGGGCGGCGCCGCGATGGGACCAGGGGTATGGCCAAGCAAACTGAAGCGCGCCAGCCTTCGGCTCTCCGCTTCCTGGGCATTCACGGGCAGCTCTTCGTTCGCTCGTCCGCCAGGATGAGAAACGTGATACAGGCATCCCCCGATGGAACGCGACGACCACGTGTCGAGGATATCGAAGACCAGCGGCGTGTGAACCGGAATGTTCGGATGCAGGCTCGAAGGCGGCTGCCATGCGCGATAACGGATTCCGCTCACAGCCTGCGGAATCCGGCGCCCGTTGCATAGGACGACATACCGGTCGCCGAGCGCGCCCGTGACTTTCACCTGGATGCGCTCCACCGAGGAATCCACGTTGCGGGCCGTGCCACCGCCGGAAGCTTCTTCACCAAGTACGTTCCATGGTTCCAGGGCATGGCGCAACTCCACCGTGACGCCGCCCGCGGTGACGGAGCCAATCGGGGGAAAGCGGAACTCGAAGTGCGGCGCGAACCATTCCTGCTGGAACGCATACCCGCCGTCGCGGAGTTGCTCAAGGACGTCCTGCCAGTCGAGCTCGACAAAGTGGGGGAGCATGAAGCGGTCGTGCAGCGCGTTGCCCCAATGAATCAGCTTGCGACGGTACGGGTCTTTCCAGAATTTGGCGACCAGCGCCCGCACCACGAGCTGCTGAACCAGGCTCATGCGCGCGTGCGGCGGCATTTCAAAAGCCCGCAGCTCCACCAGCCCCAGCCGGGATGACGCCGCGTCGGCCGGATAAAGCTTGTCAATGCAAATCTCGGTGCGATGCGTGTTGCCGGTCGCGTCGATCAAAAGATTGCGGAAGATGCGGTCGACAGTCCACGGCGTTATGTGTTCGGCGGACCCGGCGTCCGGAACCTGATCGAACGCGATCTCAAGCTCATAAAGTGAGTCGGTGCGAGCTTCATCGACGCGCGGATGCTGGCTGGTGGGACCTATGAAGAGTCCGGAAAAGAGATAGGAGAGCGACGGATGATTCTGCCAGAAACCAAGCAGACTGCGCAACAGATCGGGCCGCCGTAGAAAGGCGCTGTCCTGTGGAGTGATGCCCCCGATGACCACGTGATTGCCGCCGCCCGTGCCCGCGTGCCGCCCGTCGAGCATGAATTTCTCCGTGCCGAGACGCGTCTGTCGCGCCAGGTGGTAGAGCTCGGTGGTATTCTCCACCAGTTGCTTCCAGGACTCGGCGGGCTGAATATTCACTTCGATCACGCCCGGGTCGGGCGTCACTTTGATCACCGAAATCCGCGGATCGGCGGGAGGCGCGTAACCCTCGATCGCGACCGGCATCCCCAGGTAGGCTGCCGTGTCTTCGATCGCGGCGATCAGGTCGAGATAGTCGCTAAGGAATTCAACCGGAGGCATGAAAACATACAGCGTGCCTTCGCGTACTTCCGTGCACAGTGCCGGTCGCGAAACCCACGCGGCGGATTCGCCCTTCTTGAGAGCCTCCCGCTTCTCGATTGGCTCGGGATTAAGAACAGACACGGTCGATGTGAGCAGGTCGCGCTTACGCTCCGGCTTCACGGGAAGCTTTTCGCGCGTCTTAAACGGATCGGCTTCGAAGGAGTATTCGACGTCCTCCGGCTTAGTCCACGGCAGCGATTCAAGAGGCAGCCGCAGTCCCAACGGCGAGTCGCCAGGAACCAGGAACAAGTGCGGCGATGCGGTAAACCACGGCTGACTGGTCCAGCGAGGCGTCCCCGATTTCGTGGGCGCCCGGCGCAGGGGAAGCACGAATCCTTTCGTCTTCCCGAGCTCCCGCTCAAAAATGCGGGCCATGCGATTGCGCTCGATCGGATCTTCGATTTTCGAATCGAGCGGATCGACGTTAACCGGCAGGCGGCGCTCGCGCCAGAGGTAATAAAAAGTATCCTCGAAGGCGGTCATGATGAATGAAGAATCCACCTCGAGCCGCCGGGTCAAGGCTTCCATGAAGCGCCGCGCATCGCTTGCGTTGAGCTTGGCAGCACGGTTCACAGCAGGATCTTCGCCCGCGAACAGCGACTGATTTTCCCAAATAGGAACCCCGTCTTTGCGCCAGTAACAACTGAGCGCCCAACGCGGAAGCGGTTCGCCCGGATACCACTTGCCCTGGCCGAAATGCAGCAGCGCGCCAGGCGCGAACCGGTCGCGAAGCCGCAGGAAGAGCTCCATCGACAGCTTGCGCTTCGTCGGTCCGAAAGCGGCGGTAGTCCATTCGGGCGCATTCGCATCGTCGAGAGAAATGAACGTCGGCTCGCCGCCCATCGTGAGGCGGACGTCACCCGCCTCTAGATCGGCATCGACCCGATCTCCGAGCGCGACGACGTCATTCCACTGTTCTTCGCTGTATGGCTTAGTGACGCGCGGCGACTCATAGATTCGCCGCACCGACATTTCGTGATGGAAGACCGTGTTGCACGGATCGAGAAGCCCGGAAATAGGCGCGGCGCTCGATGCGTCCGGCGTGCACGCGAGCGGAATATGCCCTTCTCCGGCAAGGAGGCCGGATGTCGGATCGAGCCCCACCCAGCCCGCGCCCGGCAGGAAAACTTCGGTCCATGCGTGGAGATCGGTGAAGTCGCTCGCAGGGCCGGCGGGGCCTTCCAGCGGTTTGACGTCGGACGCAAGCTGGATCAGATAGCCCGAGACAAAGCGCGCCGCGATCCCCAGATGGCGCATAATCTGAACCAGCAGCCAGGCCGTATCGCGACAGGAACCGGTGCGCAGCCCGAGTGTCTGATCGCAAGTCTGTATTCCCGGCTCCATGCGGATCACATAGCCGATATCGTTCCTAAGACGCTGATTCAGGTTAATCAGGAAGTCGATAGTACGCAAAGGCTCTCTTGAGACGCTCGCAAGCCATTTCTCGAGCGCCGGAGTCAGCGGCTCGGTTTCGAGGAACGGCCGCAGCTCGCGAGCCGATGCGTAGTCATAAGTGAACGGACACTTCTCCGCGTAAGGCTCAAGGAAAAAGTCGAACGGATTGAAGACCGCCATCTCAGCGACCAGATCGACTTCGACCAGGAATTCCGTTGTAGGTTTTGCGAACACCAGACGAGCCAGGTAGTTCGCTTGCGGATCTTGCTGCCAGTTTAGAAAATGGTCTGCAGGTTGGATCTTGAGTGAGTAAGACAGGATCGGCGTGCGGCAATGGGGCGCGGGCCGGAGCCGCACCACCTGCGGCCCGAGCATGACCATACGGTCATACCGATATTGAGTCTTGTGATTCAGTGCGACTTGAATCGCCATAGTTTACGGATGTTCGGGGATGCGCGCATCATGCCGGCTCAGGACGGGGCGAGGTCTTGGAGCTCTGGCGGCGCACTGTGCTTCCTCGACCGCAAGTTTAACACGCTCCATAAGATGCGATATTCAGTGCGGCGAACTTTCGGCGCCGGTGCGTTGCGCTTCAGGGGCGGGCTGCCGCGCTTTCCCACGTGCGCTATTTTCGAGACAGAATAAAGGATTACCAAGTGAACATTTTTCGCATCGCTCTTGCCAATATCCGGTTCCCGGAGAGTCCGGACGAGTCCGTCGCGTTGGCCGAACAAGCCATCGCTCAAGCGTCCATCGAGCGCGCCGGCATCGTCTGCTTTCCGGAATGCTTCGTACCCGGCTACCGCGGATTGGGGAAGTCCGTGCCGCCCCCCGACCCTGTGTTCCTCGAACACGCCCGTTCTGCCATTGCAGCGGCCGCCGCGAAGGCAAACATCGCGGTGGTTCTCGGCGCTGAACGCGTCGTTGACGGGGCCCTGTTCATCACCGCGATGGTGGTCAATCGGGACGGAACGATCGCCGGTTTCCAGGACAAAGTCCAACTCGACCCCTCCGAGGACGGCATCTATTCGCCCGGTTCCGGGAGGCGCGTTTTCCAAACAGGTCCGCTGACATTTGGCGTCGCGATCTGCCACGAGGGTTGGCGCTACCCGGAAACGGCTCGCTGGGCCGTCCGGCACGGCGCTCACATCGTGTTCCACCCGCATTTCGACATAGCCGAGCCTGGCGGTTACGTGCCCTCGAGTTTCGCCGATCCTGCGAACTCATTCCATGAGAAAGCCGCCTTGTGCCGCGCCGCCGAGAACACCTGCTATTTCGCCACTGTAAACTGTGCCAGCGCCGGGTCGCCGACCACTTCGGCTGTGGTCCGGCCCGACGGGACGCTGCTCAGTTACCAGCCATACGGTAAAGAAGGGTTGCTCATCGCGGACATCGACATCAGTGCGGCCACAGGCCTGCTCGCGGCGCGCTGCAAATCCATCTAAGACCTCGCCCGTTACAGCACCCGCGCCACGACCAGCGTCATATCGTCATGCTGCGGCGCCCCTGCCGCGAAATCGTCCGCCGCTTGCATGATGCGCGCGATGATCTCCGCCGGAAGCAGCCCGCCGCATGCGCGCACCGTCGAGATCAGCGCGTCCTCGCCCCATTCGTCGTTGGCGGCATTCTCGGCTTCGCTGATGCCGTCGGTGAAGAATATCAGCAGATCGCCCGGTTCCAATTGCATCTCCGCCTGCTCGTAAGATGTCTCTCGAAACAGGCCCACCGGCGTGCCGCCGACTTCAAGCGGTATCGCATCGGCGCCCCGCAACACCACGGGCGGATTGTGGCCGCCGTTGGTATAAACCAGCTTGCGCGTGGCCGGCTCGAATTGCGCGTAGAAAAACGTCGCATATCGATTGCTCTGCGATGCGTCGAACACCAGCCGGTTCACGTTGGCCATCAGCCCGGCGACATCTTTGCCGCGCGTCAGCGATTGGCCGCGCACCGAGGCCTGCAGGCTCGCCATCAATAGTGCGGCGGGTATGCCTTTGCCCGAAACATCGCCGATCGCGATGCCCAGCGACCCGCCCGTGAGCGCCAGAAAATCGTAGTAATCGCCGCCGACGCCGCGCGCCGGGCGGCAATGGCCGGCGTATTGCAGCGCGGGCACCTCCGGCATGGTCTGCGGAAAGAGGCGCTGCTGCACTTCGCGGGCGATTTCGATCTCGCGGCTCAACAGCTCGCGCTGCGCCATTTCCGACGCGATGGCCTCGGAGAGCCGGCTGTTTTCGAGCGCCATGCCGGTCTGTGCGGCCACCGTGCGCAGCAAGCTGGTATCGCTCGCCGAATACGGCTCTTCCGATTTCTTGGGGCCGAGACTGATGAACCCAAGCAGCTCCTTCTTCGATGCCAGAGGCAGCAGAAGCTGGGCGTCCAGGCGTTCCAAACCGGCCCCGCCGGCGCCTCCGTCCGCCACTACCACCGGCGCGCGCGAGCTGCGCAGCTGAGCCACGGCCGGCGCATCGGCGGCAAGCGCGAAGTCGAGCGGCGCGCCATAGCCGATGGCCAGGGCGGGCCGGTACCATACGCCATCCAGCAACAGGACGGCCATGCGGTCCACGTGCAAGGATTGGGAAATCTTGCGCGCTACCGTATCCAGAAGCTCGCGCGCGTCCAGAATCGAGCGCACCTGTTCGCTCAGCTCGCTCAGAATCTGCTCGGCGTTATAGGCTTCGCGGAAGAACTTGCGGTCCAGCCAGAGACGCAGGCGCTCGCTCACGGGCCGTATGCGAAGCACCACCACCACGCCAACGGCAATCACTGTCACCTGGATGGGAGTAGATGCGTGCGACCCGAACGCATTGGCCGCAATGGTCACCACGGTGGAAACCACCACAACCTGCAGAATGCGGATACCGCGCCGCGCCAGCGCGTATTGCAATCCCTGGCGAGCCACCACGCGCACATCCATGGCGCGTTGAACCACAATCGCGTAGGCCATGGTCAGCGGGAAGATCAACAATGCCAGGTTGCACAGCGCCAGGGCCACATCCTCGTTGTCGCCCGGCAGCCGGTGGTGAAAAATGCCGGTATAGAGAATCAAAAGGAACAGAGGCGACAAGGCCGCGGTTGTGCCGAAGTACAGCAGCTTGAGGCGGCGGCGGTCGCCCGGCGCCAGCGACGCGTCGCGGTATTTATCCGAGAGCCCGATGAAGAAGAGGCAGGGCGCAACAAATGCCAGCGCATTCGCAAACCCGCGGGCTGCAGGGATTCTCAAGAACCACGGAGCCGCCGCCGGATAATCGATCGCCGCGATGCAGCTAGTCGTAGCACTCCACAAAGAGAAAGCCGCCAGTGGCGCGCCGATGGCCCATTTGATCCATGGAAAACGCCGGTCGAATCGCCAGCGCTGCGGGAAATAAATGCCGAACAGCATCATGCAAATCGCCCAAACCGGCGCCGCCATTTCGCGATAGAACCGCACCGCGACTCCAATGCCGCCCCAGCCTCGGGGATCGAGAACGGGTGTAGCCGTCATCTCGGCGATGCCCAGCAGTATCCCCAGAAGGAGCCATGCGCGCATGTCGCGTACCCGCTCTTCGGCTACCCAAAAGGCTATGCCGAAGCACAGCCAGGGCGTCAGAATCCACTCCACGGAAAGAAAGGCAACTGCGACGGCGCCGGTTCCGGTTCGGACGCTGTCAAGCTTCACGCCCAGAGTCAGGCGCCGGTCCTGCCGGTCGATGGAAAACACCATCTCGCCGCCGGGATTCTTGCCGCGCAGATCGAGAAAAAGATCGCGAAGCCCATCCTGACGCCGGCCGTCGATGGCAATTACGCGATCGCCCAATCGCAAGCCGGCGGCGCGCGCGTTATCGTCGAGCCGCACAATCGAGGGCCATGGGCTGCCCAACGTCACCGGCGCGGCCGGGTATTCATGCCGCATGTCGCGGATGGCGTCGAGGGTGTAAGTGGCGCGCGCGGCCATTGCCAGCGCAAACAGCGCGAATAATGCGCGGTAAGGCCGCAAAGCGGCGCGATCGGCTGCGGCTGGCATTACCCCGCCTGCGGCAATAGGATAATCAATTCCAGCTGCGGATGGGGAAGGTCGCTCGGGACGTAAGCCGCCAGATTGCGCGCGCGCTGAATCGCTTCCCAAGCCACGCCCGATTGGCTGATGCTGAAGTACTGATAGTTGAGCTTGATGGGGATGGCGCCGGGCGGCGATGCCACATAGGTAAGCGGCACGCCGGGCAGCGCGTTCTTCACCAGGTGCTCGATGTGGCTGGCGGAGCAGACCTTCACTATTTGCGGCGTCCTGCCCACAATCTCCGCCTGGCTGCTTTCGGCGCTGATGGCCACGTACATTTTGGTGTTCTGCAGATACTTGTCGTTATCGATCGCCGTGGCGTAGATGAACGGTTGGATGAGCTTCAGAGGCAAAGCCACGAAGTTGCTGGGCACCACGGTCTCAAGCAGCAAACGCAGCTTCTCGTCGAGCGCGGTGAAGCACGCGCCCAGCTCGTCATGGTCGTAAGGCGCGAACTCGCGCGGATGAATGTTGGTCGAGAAGGTGGTCAGCGCGCCGGCCAGCGAAAGCATGGCTGCATAGAGCGCTTCGGGATGGCCGCCGCGAGTTTCGAACAGGTGGCGGAACGTGGGGAACGCCGTGTTGATGGTATAAAGCAGCCAGAAATTGGCGATGTCGGCGGCGGTGAAATCGGCCAGCGTCTGGTTCTTCTGCCGGCGCATGGCGGCGATGGAGCTCGACCGCGCGCTGAGGATCTCGACGATGCGCCGCGCGATCGCGACCAGATAATCGCTGGCATTGAAATCGAGCAGCGGCGGCACGAAGCGCGGGTCCATCTGGAAGAGGCCGGTTGCGGTGCGGATAATGCGCGCGACGCGCAGCGTGGAATACCCATCGAGCGCCTCGCCTTCGGTGAGGAGGCGGAAGTTCTTACGAGCCACCTGCACCGGCTTCTCGGAAAGGCCGGTGTTTTCGTCGCGAAACAATTCGAATTCGGCGGTATAACGGGCGCCGCTCTGGCGTGGCGAGTTGGCCACGTTGAGGCCGCGTTCGCGATATTGCGGCACGGCAAGGAAGACGTCGAGCGTGGTCTGGTCGGGCTCAAAGCAATCGCCGAGCTGCTTCAGCGCAGGGGCGCTATCGGAGTTCGGAATATCGAACAGCAAGCCGTCGGGCAGGATGCCGGACGCCGCGGTGACGGCGAACGAACCTTCGGCCAGCGCCTCCTGGCCAATCTGCAGCGAACGGAATCCCCAGGGGCGGAAGGAGAGGGTTTCGAGCTGGAAATGCAGGACGCTTTCGAGGAAGCGGTCCTGTATTTGAAGATGCTGCGGGCTGAGAAACGTGCCCTTCGTCCAGATGACCGGTTGCAGTCGCTTCATTTGCAATCAAGGTAGCAGAACCCGGGCCCCAACTCCAACAGTACCGATACTACGCGACGGCCGGTGAAGTGCGGTCTTCACCGCGGAGGGGCGGAAGGGCGGAGGAAAACGCGGAGAGGACATTTCCGCCCCGGTGCTCTCCGCTTCCTCCAGCCTTCCTCCGTCTCGATGAATCGGCCACCCATTTCATCAATTGAAAGATGCGGAGGAAGCGGATGTGTCAGACTCTCTCAAAGAACTCCGCGCTTACCTCCGCCTCTCCGCGTCTCCGCGTTGGAATCCCAAGCTCCGCCTCTTATCCATCTCTCACGGACAAATTTGGTATATCCTCGGCGTTATGGCTTCCGTTGTTACGCCCGTTGCTACGCCCGATCCGCTCCACGGATTGCCCAGGCTTGCCGCCGACGAGGAATTCGCCGCCGCACGCCGGATCCTCCAGAGTTGCGGATACGATGAGCCTGGCGTCATCGCCCGCCTCGAGATCGAGGAGATCGCCCGCTTCAAGAGCATCCGCCAGGGCAGGCGGACGGCGGTCGATATCCAGAGCCCCCTCGACGTACTGATCCGCCTGTTTCTCGACGGCGAGTTGGTTCAAGACGCCGTGGCGCGCGTGCTGTTGCCAGAAGGGGCCGTTGAGTCGCTGCTGGCGATCAACCTGGTGGCGCCTGCGCCCGGCACGCCGGACGGCTGGCTCTCCACCGTCCTCATCTATCCCGGATTCGGCCTCCTGATGACGTCCGACCGCGCGCCGGACCCGAACCGCTCGAATGACCCGCTGCCGCCGGACGCCGTTTATCCGGCCGTGATCGAGAATACCCGCGAGTTCATCGCGGCGCTGCCCGAGACTCCATGCGAAGCCCTTTTGGATATCGGGACGGGGTCGGGAATTGCCGCGCTGCTGGCGGCTTCGCGGTATGCCCGCCACGCCTGGGGCGCCGATATCACCGCGCGCGCCGTGCATTTTGCGGAATTCAACCGGCGGTTGAACGGCATCGCCAACGCTTCGTTCGTCGAAGGCGATATGTATGCCCCCGTGGAAGGCTTGACGTTCGACCGCATCGTGGCCCATCCGCCCTACGTGCCCGCCGCCAAGACGCGCCTCATCTACCGCGATGGAGGCGAGGACGGGGAACAGATCCTGCGGCGCGCCGTCGAAGGCCTGCCGCGCTTTTTGCGTCCCGGCGGAAGCTTTCGCGCCATGGCCATGGCGGCCGATTGCGAGGGCGAGACTTTCGAGGAGCGCATTCGCAAATGGCTGGGCGCGGACGAGGCCGAGTTCGACGTGGTACTGGTTTCGCATTGGCTGCGCGAGCCCGCGCAGTTCATCGCCAACACGCGCGCCCATGGAGACGTTCCCGCGGACGAGGCGCGTTACCTGGAGGAGCTTTGGAAACGCCGCAAGGTGCAGTTTCTGATTCACGCCCGAATCCTGCTGCGCCGCTTCGCGGAGGCCCGGCCGGCGATCACGGCGCGCGTGCAAAAAGGCAGCGGGATGACGCGGGAGCACATCGAATGGCTGCTCGATTGGGAGGCGCAGGCGCGCAACCCGGCCTCGCTCGAATGGCTGATGGGGCTTCGTCCGTCAATTGCGCCGCCGTGCCGTCTGGTGGTGCAGCACTGCGTGCATGAGGGCCGCTTCGCGCCGCGGGATTTTGCGCTATCGTGCGCCAGCCCCTTCGATTCCGATTGCCGCGTAGAGCCTTGGCTGGCCGCGCTGATTTCCGGGTGCGACGGCCGCAAGACCGTTCGCGATCACCTTGAGAACGCCAGGCGGACCGGCCAAATCGCAGCCGGCTACCGGGACGAGGACTTCGCCGCGGTCATAATTTCGATGGTCTCCGCCGGGATCCTGAGCAAGTAGGACAGGCCTCCTGGCCTGTCTTTCGGCGCTACCGCAAACCGCTGAGCCTGAGAAGCCGTGAAACAATCGGTTGGCAGGCGAAAGCGCCTGCCCCACAAAAACACAAGCCGATGCGCCCCAACGTGGGACAGACGCTTTCGTCTGTCAACCCGCAATCATAGCCGAGTGATTTTACCAGCCGAAACGTTTCTGTAACTTCGTCATCCAGCTGTGACAAGCCCGAAATCGAGTCATAGTACTCGATTCCCGTGGTGGGGGATTGTTTTTGCGATTTTCGGCTTATACTTCATCACAGGTAAGCGGATTAGCCGCGCCGCAGATTTTCTGATAAAGTGATGTCCTGCTCTGGAAAGGCCGCACTTTACAGACAAGGGTCGGCCCGGAGTTAAACGAGGAACCATTATGGCAAGACAAAGCACACAACACAAACTGGATCGCGTCCGGCCACCCCGTGTACAGATCACGTACGACGTCGAGATCGGGGATGCCATTGAAATCAAGGAACTGCCCTTCGTGATGGGCGTTCTGGGAGACTTCACGGGTAAGCCATTGGATCCGCTGCCCCGTTTGAAAGACCGCAAGTTCGTCGAGGTCAACCCCGACAACTTCGATGCCGTATTGGAAAGCATGCGGCCGCATTTGGCGTTTTCGGTGGAGAACAAGCTGAGCGAGGATTCCGAGGCGCCCAAGCTGAAGGTGGATCTTAATTTCAAGAGTATGGACGATTTCTCGCCGGAGAATGTGGCGCGTCAGGTTGGCCCGCTGCGCCAACTGCTCGAACTGCGCGATCGCCTAACCGACCTTCGC
The DNA here is from genome assembly GCA_049522755.1 of Bryobacteraceae bacterium. Taxonomy (GTDB): domain Bacteria; phylum Acidobacteriota; class Terriglobia; order Bryobacterales; family Bryobacteraceae; genus PALSA-243. The sequence continues at coordinate 10,917 of JBEKNN010000026.1, forward strand.
GGATCGATGCAGGGTAACGACAAGCTCGAAGAAATGCTGCGCGACGCCGTTACCGATAAGGACAAGCTGGCCAAGCTCAAGTCCGAGATGGACACCAAGGAGGGCAGCCATGAGTGAGATGCAAAAAGCAGCCGCGGCCCCGGGCGCCGAGACTACTACAGAGGAGGTAAGCCTTCTCGATCAAATCGTGCAGGAAGGGCGCATGGCGCGCGATCCGGCCTCGAAAGAGCGCGGCAAGAACCTGGTGAAGGAGTTCGTGACTCAGGTTCTCGAAGGCGCTATGACGGTGTCGAAAGACGCCGAGGCCATGATCAATGCGCGCATCGCGCAAATCGATCACCTGGTTTCCATCCAGCTCAACGAAGTGCTGCACCATCCGGACTTCCAGAAGCTGGAGGGAACATGGCGCGGTCTCAAGTATCTGATGGATCAAAGCGAGACCAGCGACAAGCTGAAGATCAAGATTCTCAACACCAGCAAGAAAGACTTGCTGCGCGATCTGCAGCGTGCGTCGGAGTTCGATCAGAGCGCCCTGTTTAAGAAGGTATACGAAGAAGAGTACGGGGTCTTCGGCGGCGCGCCTTTCGCGGCGCTGGTCGGCGATTACGAATTCGGACGCGGACCGGAGGATATCGAGCTCCTGGAGAAGGTGGCGCAGGTGGCGTCCGCGGCGCATGCGCCGTTCCTTTCCGCCGCCGGGCCGGACATGCTCAACATGGAAAGCTTCACGGCGCTGGACGCTCCGCGCGATATGGCCAAGATCTTCGACAGCAGCGAATTCGCCAAGTGGAAGAGCTTCCGCCAGAGTGAGGACTCCCGCTACGTGGGCTTGACTCTGCCGCACGTCCTGATGCGCTTGCCCTACGGTAAGAACGGAATCCAGGTCGATGGCTTCAACTACGAAGAAGGCGTCGACGGTACCGATCACAGCAAGTATCTTTGGGGCAATGCGGCCTTCGCGCTGGGGGCGAGGCTGACTCAGGCATTCGCCCTGTACGGCTGGTGCGCCGCCATTCGCGGAGTGGAAGGCGGCGGCCTGGTAGAGGGGCTTCCGACCCACACGTTCACTACCGATTCGGGCGACATAGCACTGAAATGCCCGACCGAAAGCCCCGTGACCGACCGGCGCGAAAAAGAGCTGGCGGATCTGGGCTTCATACCCGTGGTTCACTGCAAGGGTACCGATTACGCCGCGTTTTTCAGCGTGCAATCGTGCCAAAAGCAGAAGATGTACGACAAAGAAGAGGCCAACGCCAATGCGCGGCTTTCCACGCAGTTGCCGTACATCCTGGCGATCTCCCGTTTCGCGCATTATATGAAGGCGATGATGCGGGACAAGGTCGGCAGCTTCATGTCTCGTAAAGAGTGTCAGGATTTCCTCACGAATTGGATTCTGTTGTACACCGTGGGGAATGACAACGTTGCGGCGTCAGTGAAGGCGAGCAAGCCGCTGCGTGACGCAAAAGTGGAAGTAGTGGAGGTTCCCGGGAAGCCCGGCGTTTACCGCGCCGTTGCTTTCCTCAAGCCGCACTTCCAGTTGGATGAACTGTCTGTGTCGTTGCGGCTGGTCGCCGATCTGCCCGCCGGCGCGAAGTAAGTCCCTAACCGCGGCCGGCCTCCATCCGGAGGCCGGCCTTAACCAATCGAATAAAATAAAGAGGAGAAAAATCACATGGCATTTGATGCGTACTTGAAGCTCGACACAATCACGGGGGAGTCGACCAGCACGGGGTTTACCGGCTGCATGGAGATCTTCAATTTCAGTTTAGGCGCCGCCAACCCGGTAACTATCGGTTCGGCAAGCACCGGCGGCGGCGGCGGAAAAGCTATCCTGCAACCGTTCAGCTTCACCAAAAAGACCGACAGTGCGAGCCCGAATCTTTATCAGGCATGTGTTACCGGCGCTCACCTTGCTACAGGCAGCGTGCAGTTGCGCAAAGCGGGCGGCACCGCTTTGGTGTATTTGACCTACGGTTTCAAAGTCATCTTCATTGAATCCATCTCATGGAGCGGCAGCACGGGCGGCGACGATTCGCCGACCGAGCATGTGTCCGCGGCTTTCGGAACGCTGACAGTCGACTATCAGGCCCAGGACAACACAGGCGCAAAGGTCGGCGGCCCTGTCCACGGCGGTTGGAACGTACAGACGAACACTCCGGCATAGTGTCCTTGTTTGGCCAAGCCGCATCGCGCCGCCGCCGCCGGCGCGATGCGGCTTTTGTTGTGGGGCAGGCAATCTTGCCTGCAGCCGCCTTTCAGGCGGCTCTTTCCGGGGACTTTTTCCGGACTCGTCGCACCCGCTCAGCGCTGGCCGAAAGATTTTTGCAGAATGGTCGCCATTTTCAAATGTATTCCGTCGAGACTCGATGTTTAGTACGATAGCAGCCTATGGTAAAAACCGAACCGCAGGAGCCGCGCGCCTTGGCAAGCGGCGTTCTAAAACTTTCGCCACGGGCTGATAGGCGGCCGAAAAACGCCGCAGGGGGCCTGCAATGACAGCAGCGGAACTCTATAAAGCTGGTAAATTGACCGAGGCCATTCAGGCCATTAGCGCGGAGGTGCGCGAGCACCCCACCGACGTGCGCCGCCGCACCTTCCTGTTTGAACTGCTCTGCTTTGCCGGAGAGTTCGACCGCGCCGAAAAGCATCTCATCGTGCTCGCGGAAGGCGGGGCGGACGCCGCTACCGGCGTACTGGTCTATCGCGCCGCGCTGTACGCCGAGAAGATGCGCACCGATCTGTTCGCGCGCAAGGAATATACCGTCGCGGCTGACGCTCCGCCGGTGAGCGGAACCTGGAATGGGCAGCCTTTCGAATCCATCGAAGACGCCGATCCGCGCGTGGGGCCGCGTCTCGAAATCTACGCCTGCGGCCAATGCATGTGGCTGCCGCTGGCGCATGTAGCCAGTGTCCAGATGCAGCCGCCGAAGCGGCTGCGCGATCTGCTGTGGGCACCGGTGGTTGTGCTTACCGGCGAAGCGTTCAAGGGAACCGAGTTGGGCGAAGTTCTCCTGCCGACGCTTTTTCCGTTGAGCAGCCGCCACCCCGACGATGCCGTCAAACTCGGCCGCTTAACTGTTTGGGCTGAGGAAGAAGGCGAACCGGTTCCCTACGGACAGAAGATGATGCTGGTGGACGGCGAGGAAATTCCCATCCTGGAACTGCGGCATCTGGAGATCACCCAACCCGAAGCTGCGCCCGAAAGCCATGCCGCTGCGGAATGATCTTCTAAACCCGATCTCGGAAGACAAGCCTTCCGGCGAGAATCTTCGCTACGCGCCCGTCTACGACAAGATCAAGGAAGCCCGGCGTGAGGAGGACGATGCGCCCCAGGGGCTTTGGCAGCGTGAGCGAAAAGTCGCCGATTGGCCTCTGACCGTCAAGTTGATCGGCGAGACCCTCGCCACCAAGACCAAGGATCTCCAGTTGGTCGCCTGGCTGGCCGAAGCCATGCTGAAACGCGAGGGCGTTGCCGGGCTGCGTGCGACCATCGACCTGGCTCGCGGCTTTCTGGAGAATTTCTGGGACACGCTGTACCCGGAGGTGGATGACGGCGACATGGAGTTTCGCGCCGCGCCTCTACAATGGGTTGGCGACCGGTTGGATCTGCCTCTCAAGCAGAGCGGGATCACAAAATCGGGGCTGAGCTTCTTGCAGTACAAGGAATCGCGCGCCATCGGCACCGAAGAATCCGCCAATACCAATGAGAAGAAGCTTAAGCGGACTGCCGATATCGCCGCGGGCAAGATCCCGCAGGAAGATTTCGATAAAGCCTTCGACGAGTCTCCCAAGAGCTATTACGTAAACCTGCTCGCAACCTACGATGGCACGACGGAATCGATCAAGGGTTTGAAGGAGGTGTGCGACGAGAAATTTGGCGACGCGGCGCCGAACTTCAGCACGCTTGAGCGAACCCTCGAAGAAGTGCGGCAGACCGTATATATTCTTCTGCAGAAGAAGCGTGAAAAGGAGCCGGATGAGCCGGTCGTCGTGGCTGCTCCGGAACCGGAGCCCGAGCCGGAGCCTGCGCCCATAGCCGCGCCCGCCGCTGCGGGAACAGCCGCCGCGGCAGCTCCCGCTCTCGCTCCCGCGCCGGCTCCAGCCCGGCCGGCCGCGCTTTCGGCCGAGCCCGTGGACCGCAACGACGCTATCGCGCGAATTGTGGCTTGCGCCAAATATTTGCGCCAGAAGGAGCCATTCAATCCCGCCCCGTATCTGATGCTTCGCGGTTTGCGGTGGGGCGAGCTGCGCGCGGACGGCGATGCCATCAATCAAACGCTGCTGGTGGCGCCTTCCTCCGAAATCCGCCAGAGCTTGAAGAAGGCGTCCCTCGAAGGCAACTGGAGCGAGACCCTGGAGATCGCCGAGACGGCCATGGGAATGGAGTGCGGCCGCGGATGGATCGACTTGCAGCGCTATACGGTTCGCGCCTGTTACCAGCTCGGCGTGAACTTTTACGCTCTGCGCATCGCCGTCCTTTCCGGATTGCGGGCCCTCTTGAAAGACTACCCGCAAATCCTCGAGATGACGATGATGGACGACACGCCCACCGCGAATGCGGAAACCATGGCGTGGATCAACCAGGAAGTGACGCCTCCTCCGCCGCCGCCTCCGGTGGAAGCGGCTCCTCCTCCACCGCCGCCGGAGCCGGCGCCCCCGGCGTACCAGTCTTCCGCCAATTCCCAGCCGGGCGTGGATGAGCCACCGGACGCTTTCGAGCTGGCGATGAAGGCGGCGCGCTCCGGCCGGGCGAACGAGGGAATCGAGCTGCTCATGCGGGAGATGACCAGCGAACGCAGCGGTCGCGGACGATTCCAGCGCAAGTCGCAATTGGCGCAGCTCTGCGTCTCTTCCGGCCACCAGACCATCGCGTTTCCCATTTTGCAGGACCTGGCGGGCGAGATTGAGCGGCGTAAACTGGAGGATTGGGAAGAGCCGGAGATGGTGGCGCATCCGCTGGCGATGCTCTACAAATGTCTGGATCGCGATGCTGCGCCGGACGACCGCCAGAAGCTCTATGCTTGGATCTGCCGTCTCGATCCGCTACAGGCCTTGAACGTTGTGAAATAGCTTATGCCACGGTGGGAGCCGGATCAATCCGTCAGCTTGTCGTTTCTCGATCGCCTGATCGATCTCGACCCGAAGGTCGCCAGCGATGGGCCGCCTTCGCGCGCCAAATCCGTGCGCCAGCTCAAAGCGTCGCTGCGCCGCGACCTCGAGTGGCTGCTGAATACCCGGCGGCGTCCCGATGCCGCCGGCAGCGAATATCGCGAGCTGGAAAAGTCGCTGTTCAATTACGGATTGCCGGACATCACTTCACTGGCGCACGATTCGTTTACCGATCGCCAGCGTCTCACGCGCAGCCTGGAGCAGACGCTGGCTATTTTCGAGCCGCGCCTGAGCCGCATTCGCGTGGTTCCCATCGGCGAGGTTTCCGCCCTCAAGCACATTTTGCGGTTTCAAATCGAGGCGCTGCTCGACATGGACCCGGCGCCGGAGATGATCACTTTCGATACCGTCCTGCAGCTTTCGAGCGGCGAATATCAGGTGAGTGGAGAGCCCAGTGCGTGACGATCTGCTGCTCTATTACGAGCGCGAGCTGACGTTTCTGCGGCAGATGGGCGTGGAGTTCGCCGGCAGGTATCCCAAGATCGCTTCGCGCCTGATGATCGAGCCCGACAAGTGCGAAGATCCGCACGTCGAGCGCATGCTTGAGGCCTTCGCCTTTCTGGCGGCGCGCGTCCACCTCAAGATCGACGACGAGTTTCCGGAGATCACCGAGGCGCTGCTGAGCATCCTTTATCCGCATTACATGCGTCCCATTCCGTCCATGTCGGTGGCGGAATTCCATGTGGATTCGACGCAAGTGACGCCGGAAACCGGCCTGAAAGTGGATCGCGGGGCGCTGCTGCGCTCGCGCCCTTTACAGGGCATACCCTGCAAGTTCCGTACCTGCTACGACGTGAATATCTGGCCGCTCTCGGTGGCGGAAGCGGAATGGACCACGCCGGACCGGCTCAAGCCGCCCGTCAGAGCGTCGGATGCGGTGGCCGCGGTACGCATCGCTCTGCGCTGTGCGGGCGAGTTGACATTCGGCAAGCTCTCGCTCACCTCGCTGCGCTTCTATCTCAGCGGCGAAAGCAGTCTGACGCATAGCCTTTACGAACTGCTGTGCAACAATTGCGTGCAGATTGTGGTGCGCGACGCCTCTCCGAAATCACGCAAGCCGCCGGTTTATCTCACACCCGAAGCGCTGCGGCCGGTGGGCTTCGCCGAAGAGGACGGGATGCTGCCGTATCCGCGGCGCTCGTTTATCGGCTACGGCCTGCTGCAGGAATACTTCTGTTTTCCGCAGAAATTTTTCTTCCTCGATCTGTCGCAGCTCGACAAAGTTTGCGCGGCCGGCTTCGGTAACTCGGCGGAAGTGATTCTGCTCATCTCGGCGTTCGAGCGCAGCGACCGCCGCCAGACGCTTGAGCTGGGCGTTTCGGCGAAAACCTTTCGCCTGGGCTGCGCGCCCATCGTCAACCTGTTCCCGCAGACCGCCGAGCCGATTCTGCTCAGCCAGCGCAAGTACGAATACCCGGTGGTTCCCGACGTGAGCCGCCGCAACGCCCTGGAGATATTCGAGATCAGGGAAGTGGTCAGCGCCAATCCGCAAACGGCCGAGGTGGTGAAGTTCGAGCCGTTCTATTCCTTCCGCCACGGGCAGACCCGCGCCAAAATCAGGGCGTTCTGGCACGCCGTGCGGCGCCCTTCGGGCCTGCGCGACGACCTGGGCACGGAGATCTTTCTCTCGCTGGTGGATCTCTCCGGGAAGCCGGTGCAGGCGGACGTGGACGCGCTCACGGTGCGCACCATCTGCACCAATCGCGACCTTCCTTCGCGATTGCCGTTCGGCAATGAAGCCGGCGATTTCGAACTGGAAAGCGCCGTTCCCATCAAGCGCATCGTGGCGCTCACCAAGCCCACCGATACGCTGCGCCCGCCCGTAGGCAAAGATTCGCTATGGCGCCTAGTATCGCAGTTGTCGCTGAATTACCTTTCGCTGGTGGGGGAAGGCCGCGAAGCGCTGCAGGAATTGCTGCGGCTCTACAACTTCGCCGGGTCCACCTATTCGGAAAAGCAGATCGAAGGGCTGGTGAGCCTTTCCAGCAAGCGTCATTTTGCGCGCGTGGTGTCGGAAGATGGGGTTACCTTTGCGCGCGGCACGCAGGTGGAAATGGAGTTCGACGAAGAGCAGTTTACCGGAGCCGGCGTCTATCTTTTCGCCGCCGTGCTGGAGCATTTTCTGGGAATGTACGTCTCCTTGAACAGCTTTACCCAGTTGCGCGTGCGCACCAGGCAAAGAAAGGAGGTACTGCGGCAATGGCAACCGCGAGCGGGCCGGAAGATATTGATTTAGTGCGATGGCCTATCGCCGGGATGCTCGATAGAGAGCCTTACCGGTTCGAATTCTTCCAGGCTGTGCGGCTGCTGTCGCGTATGTACCCCCAACGCGATCTGGCGGGCCGCTTCAACAACCCCTCGGAAGAAGTGGTACGCTTCGGGGCGCATCCCGATGCGTCGTTTCCGGCCAGCGAGATTCAATCGCTCGACCGCAGCCGGGTTCCCGCGTTGATGCGCGTCAACATCATGGGCCTCACCGGCCCGCTGGGCGTTCTGCCGCTTCCCTATACCTCGCTGGTGCGGGAGCGTTTGCGCGAGAAGGATTCCTCGATGCGGGATTTCTTCGACATCTTCAATCACCGCATCATTTCGCTCTTCTGCCTGGCGTTTGAGAAATACCGTTTTTCGATTCCGTATGAGCGCGGAGAGCGCGACCGTTTTTCGCATCACGTCCTGGCGCTGATCGGTTTGGGGACGCCGGGATTGCAAGACCGGCAGGATGTGCCCGACGATTCGCTGCTCTTTTACAGCGGCCTGCTTTCGATGCATGCGCGTTCGGCCGTAGCCCTGCGCCAGATGCTGATAGATTATTACAACGTCCCCATCGAGATTGAGCAGTTCGTGGGCGTCTGGCGGCCCGTGGAAACCGGCTCGCAGTGCTCTTTCAGCGACGAAAGCAATTATTCGGAGCGCTTGGGCTTCGGCGCGATAGTGGGCGACGAGATCTGGGACCAGCAATCGCGCGTGCGCATCTGCCTCGGTCCGTTGACGCTGCAGCAGTACTTAGACTTTCTACCGGGCGGCGAAGCCCACCGGCGCATCCGCGCGCTCACCAGCTTTTTTGCCGGTGGAGAATACGATATGGAGCTGCAGTTGATCCTGCAACGCGGGGAGGTGCCGCCCTGCGAGTTGAGCGCCGGCGAAGGGCCGCAGCTGGGATGGACCAGTTGGGTGAAGAACGGGGATTTTAGGAGAGACCCGGGAGAGACGATTCTGGAGTTATGAGAAGGCAGTGATTCGACGCAGAGACGCTGAGACGCAGAGGCAACGCAGAGAAGCATTTTAATGTTGTTTTCTCTGCGCCGATCTCAGCGTCTCTGCGTCTCTGCGTCGGAAAAAAGGAGCCACTTATTATGCCGGTTACATTAAAAGCCATCGTATCCAAGTTGAACGATACTACGCGCAAAGCGCTCGAAGACGCCGCGGGGCTGTGTCTTGCCCGCACCCACTATGACGTCGAGATTGAGCATTTCCTGATGAAGCTGATGGACGCCACGGATTCCGATTTTGCGCGCATCCTGAAACAGTTCGGCGTCGATAAGTCGCGTCTCTCGGGGGAACTCTCGCGCAGCCTCGATAAGCTCAAGACGGGCAATGCGCGGACGCCCTCATTCAGTCCCTCCCTGCACCGCATGCTTACCGAAGGGTGGACCATCGGGTCGCTCGAGTTCGGCGGCGGACAGGTGCGGACTGGTTTTACAACGCTGGCGCTGGTTTCCGACGAAGAGCTGTCGCGCATCGTCCGCGACATTAGTAAGGAACTGCAGAAGATCGACCCGGAATCCCTCCGCAAGCAGTTGCCGGCCATTCTGGAAGATTCGCTGGAGTATGCGGCCCAGCCCGCGGCCGCCGGCGTGTCTGGCGGGGGCGCGTCCGGAACGCCCGGCGTGGCGAAGGCGGGCGGCAAGACGCCTAACCTTGACCAGTTCACCGTCAATCTTACGGAGAACGCCAAGAAGGGTAAGATCGATCCGGTGCTCGGACGCGATTTCGAGATCCGGCAGATTGTCGATATCCTCATGCGTCGCCGCCAAAATAACCCCATCCTCACCGGCGAGGCGGGCGTTGGAAAAACCGCGGTGGTGGAAGGTTTCGCGGTGCGCGTCGCCAATGGCGAAGTGCCGCCCGCGTTGAAAAATGTGACCATCCGCACGCTTGACCTGGCGCTGCTGCAGGCTGGCGCCGGCATCAAGGGCGAATTCGAGAACCGGCTCAAGGGGCTGATTGAAGAAGTGAAGTCGTCGCCCACGCCCATTATCTTGTTCATCGATGAGGCGCACACCATGATCGGCGCGGGCGGCCAGGCCGGACAGGGCGACGCCGCCAACCTGCTCAAACCGGCGCTGGCGCGCGGCGAGATGCGTACCATCGCCGCCACCACGTGGTCCGAGTACAAGAAATATTTCGAAAAGGATCCGGCCCTGGCGCGGCGCTTCCAGGTGGTGAAGGTGGAAGAGCCCACCGAGCAGATATGCCAGGTGATGATGCGCGGCGTGGTCCCGTTTCTGGAAAAGCACCACAACGTCCGCATTCTGGACGAAGGCATGCACGCGGCCGTCAAGCTCTCGCATCGCTACCTGCCCGACCGGCAGCTTCCCGATAAGGCCGTGAGCGTACTCGACACCGCCTGCGCGCGGCTCAGCCTGGGACAGAATGTTCTGCCAGCGTCCATGGAAGACGTCACCCGCGAGATCGACGATTGCGACGTGCAGATTCGCGTGCTGGAGCGCGAATCGGCCCTGGGCGCGGACCACAGCGAGCGGCTCGAGCTGCTTGCCAAGCAGAAGGCTGCCGCCGAGGCGGTGCTCGCCGGGCTGCAGGCGCGTTGGGAAAAGGAGAGCGCCCTGGTCAACAAAATTCGCGAGGTGCGCGGCAAGTTAGAGGGTACGACCGCGGCCGGCAGCGCCCAGCCACAGGCCCAGAGCGCGGCGGCCGGCGCTGCTCAGCCGCAGGCTCAGAGCGCCGCGCCTAGTGTTCAAAGCGGCGCGCCCAGTGTTCAGAACGCAGCGAGCGCCGCTGCCCCGGCAGCCGATGCCGCACCGGCCGCACCTGTGGATTTGGAAGCGCTGCGCACGGAGCTCGCTTCATTGAACGCTGAGCTGGAAGCGCACCAGGGCGAGACGCCGCTCATGCGCGTGTGCGTGGATGCGCACATCGTAGGCGACGTAGTGTCGGGGTGGACCGGCATTCCCATCGGCAAAATGCTCAAAGACGAAGTGGCCACCGTGCTCGCGCTGGAATCGCACCTCGGGCGGCGAGTGATCGGTCAGGACCACGCCCTGCACATGATCAGCGAGCGCATCCGTACTTCGAAAGCCAGCCTGGAAGATCCCGGCAAGCCTATCGGCGTCTTCATGCTGGTGGGGCCGAGCGGCGTCGGAAAGACCGAGACCGCGCTGGCGCTTTCCGACCAGCTCTACGGCGGCGAGCGCAACATGATCACCATCAATATGTCGGAGTTCCAGGAGGCGCATACCGTCTCCACGTTGAAGGGCTCGCCTCCCGGATATGTGGGCTACGGCGAAGGCGGCGTGCTCACCGAAGCCGTCCGGCGCCGGCCGTATTCGGTGGTGCTGCTGGATGAAGTGGAAAAGGCGCACCCCGACGTCCTGGAGTTGTTCTTCCAGGTGTTCGACAAAGGGCAGATGGAAGATGGCGAAGGCCGCGAGATCGATTTCAAGAACACCATCATCATCCTCACTTCCAACGCCGGCACCGAAACGCTGATGAAGCTGACGGCCGATCCGGAAACCATGCCCAGCGACGCCGGGCTGGTGAAGGCGCTCAAGCCGGAGCTCGACAAAATCTTCAAGCCCGCGTTCCTCGGACGCCTGGTGATCATTCCCTATTTCCCCATCCGCGACGAAGCGCTAAAGCAGATTGTCCGCCTCAAGATCGCCAAGATCCAGCGCCGCATTCAGGAGACGCACAAGATCGCGTTGACGCACGACGAAGCGCTGATCGACGAAGTGGCGCGCCGCTGTACGGAAGTGGAAAGCGGCGCCCGCAACGTGGACAACATTTTGACCAATACCATGTTGCCGGAAGTCTCGCGGCAAATTCTGGGACGTTTGGCCGAACGGCAGAAGCTCGCTCCGATCCACGTCAGTATTGGCGCGGACGGCGCATTTGTCTATAACTAAGAGCTCAGATAACTAGAGCTCGCCGATTTCTCAAAAACCGGAGGATTCTTTATGGCATACACCGACGCGCTGCGCACCATCAAAATGACGACGCCGCTGGGGGCCAACCAGCTGATAGCGACGACGTTTCAAGGCCGCGAGGCGATTTCCGAGCTATTCTTCTTTCATCTCGATGTCATGACCGAGTCGACAAGTGTCATTGCGTTCGATAGCCTCCTGGGGCAAAATATCACGGTGACCATCGAGATGGCCGCGGGCGACCGGTACTTCAATGGAATCGTAATCGGCATGGCTCAATCTACTCGCGAGGAGGTCTTGACCCACTACAAGCTGGTAATGGCGCCAACGGTGTGGCCGCTGACGCGCAATGCGCAGAGCCGGATTTTCCAACAGAAGGCCGTTCCCGACATTCTGAAGGCGGTCTTCACAGGCATGGACGTGGACTATCAGCTTACGGGCACATATAACCCGCGGGAGTACTGCGTGCAGTACCGCGAGACCGATTTCGACTTCGCCAGCCGGCTGATGGAAGAGGAAGGCATCTTCTATTTCTTCCAGCACACCAGTAGCAAGAACACCCTGGTGGTGGGCGATTCGCCGCAAGTATTTCAAGATCTGGCGGTGGCGCCCACGCTGACTTACGACCTGGGCGACGCCAGCGGTCTGGCCGACGACCGGGTGACGGGGTGGGAGAAGTTTCAGGATCTGCGCTCCGGCAAAAGCACACTCTGGGATTACGAATTCCAGATGGCCGACAAGAACTGCTCGGCCACCGCACAGGCTCCGGCCACTCTTCAGGTGGGAACAGTAAGCCATAAGTTGCAGGTGGCCGGGAACACCGCGTGGGAGCTGTACGACTACCCGGGCGGGTACACCAAGCGTTACGACGGCGTCGATAAAGGCGGCGGCGATCAATCGTCGAATCTTCAGGACATCTTCACCGATAACACGCGCACCGTGAAGCTGCGCATGGCGCAGGAAACGGCCCGCGGTGTGATTATCCACGGTACGTCTTTGCACGTAGGCTTTACTTCGGGATATAACTTTACGTTGAACACCCACTTCTCGGACGATGGCGAATACACGCTGGTGGCGGTGGAGCACGATGCCCGGCAGCCGCTGGGAGATCAGGCGGAGTTTCAGTACGGCAACAGCTTCCGCGCCATCCCCGCGGCGCTGCCGTTTCTGCCGGCTCGAACCACGCCCCAGCCGTTCGTGCACGGCCCGCAAACCGCGGTTGTGGTAGGGGGAGCGGGGGACGAGATCGCCACCGATAAATACGGCCGCGTCAAGGTGCAATTCAACTGGGACCGCATAGGCACGGACGATTTAGGCAGCTCGTGCTGGCTCCGCGTCGCGACGCATTGGGCCGGCCAGCAATGGGGCGCGATTCACATTCCGCGCGTAGGGCAGGAAGTAATTGTCGCGTTTCTCGAAGGCGATCCCGACCAGCCGATCATTGTCGGCAGCGTCTATAACAGCTTGAATATGCCGCCCTGGACGCTGCCCGATAACAAAACGCAGAGCGGCATCATCAGCCGCAGCACCACGGGAGGATCGGCATCCACTTATAATCAGATCCAATTCGAAGATAAGATCAGCAGCGAGCAGATCAATGTCCAGGCCGAAAAGGACCTGAACACCGTGGTCAAGAACAACGAAGTGCGCACGGTGGGCTCGAGTACAGCGGACGACGGCAGCCGCACCACCACAATCTATAATAACGAAACCTTGACGGTCACGCAGGGGAATCAATCAACCACCGTGAACACGGGCAACCAGTCCACTGAGATCAAGACGGGCAACCAAAGCAATCTGGTGGACATGGGCAACCAGACCAATGAGATCAAGATGGGCAATCAGACGGAGACCTTGGACATGGGCAACCAGACCGTCACGCTCAAAATGGGCAATCAGAGCACGACTTTGAACATGGGCAACCAGAGCACCACTTTAGACCTGGGAAATATTACCACTCAGTGCAGTTTAGGATCGATCACGCTTCAGGCGATGCAATCGATTACCTTGCAGGTGGGATCTAACTCGATAGTGATTTCCATGACCGGCGTGACCATCAACGGGATGATGGTCAGCGTCGAGGCGGATGCGATGTGCCAGATACAGGGCGCGATTACGATGATCAACTAACATGGCCGGCGAGGCGCAGACAAATTCGAAGACGGCGGATGTCGCCGCCGTGGCGGAACTGGGCGACGAAGCGATGGGACTGCTGCGTCCCGACATCGCCCCACAGGACTATGTGGCCTTGCTGATGTCCAAGAAGCTCTACGCGGACGCGGTACGTTTTGTGGCGCATGCGCTGCCGAAGCGCGAGGCGGTGTGGTGGGGGTGGATCAGCGCGAAGAAGGCGGCCGGCGCGGACCCTCCGCCCAAGATCAAGGCATCGCTCGAAGCTACCGAAAAGTGGATCGGGCAGCCGGACGACGAAGGCGGGCGCGCAGCCATGGCCGCGGCCAAGGAGGCGCAGACCACCACTGCCGCGGGCTGCGCGGGCATGGCGGCATTTTTCAGCGGCAGCAGCCTGGGGCCCGCTCACGTTCCGCCCATACCGCCCGGCGAATTTCTTACCGCCAAGGCAGTCAGCGGCGCTGTGATCTACGCCGCCGTGGGGAAGGATCCGGTGAATGCGCCCGACCGGTTTCAGAGCTTTGTGAATCAGGGCGTGGAAGTCGCCGTCAAAATCAAGTTGTGGGAGAAGAAATAGTATGGGAAGTCCGGCGGCCAGATTGACCGACATGCACGTGTGCCCCATGTTGACTGTGCTGGTGCCACACGTGGGCGGGCCCATTGTTGCGCCCGGCGCTCCGACGGTGCTGATTGGCGGCCTTCCCGCCGCGCGCGTCACCGATATGGCCGTCTGCGTCGGGCCGCCCGATGTGATCGTGCTGGGGTCGTTCACGGTGCTGACCATGAGCATGCCGCAGGCGCGCATCGGCGATTTGACGGCGCACGGAGGGACTATCATTCTGGGAGAGTTCACGGTGCTGGTCGGCGGATAGAACCGTGATGATCCGTGGCGCACGCACTAATGCGTGGATAGCGCCGGGATAAACCGGCATGAAGCAGCGAATGAAAGAGTCGTAGCCCACTTCTTAATTCTGCTGCTCATAACAGCTCCAAGGTAAAGAGATTTGTGCTTCTCAAGACTCGGCCCGGTTCCGATTCGTAAATGAAAACTTTCCAACGGGGTCAGATCCGCACCCAAGACAGCGCGAACCGCCAAAAACCAATACAAGGGATCGGATGAAAACCGGGGCCACGCTCGTGTGCGGGTATGCAACACCAGTGTGAGTGCGGCCTTAGCTTGCCGAATCCGATTCTATTCTGACAAACCTGTCAAGTGGCGAAGGTTTCCGGCCCAAGAGACGCTCCCGAAGGGATCGTCTTTCGCTCGTGTGAACGCGCTTTGAAATCGGAGGCGTTAAGCACTTAACCGGCTAATCCTTGAGTTGGCTTCGCTCAGGTAGCCCCAAGATATAGTGTTTGCCGAAGGCCGACACACAGGAACCCTGCTTTTCGAAGGTCCGCGCCGCCGAATCGAATCGCGCCGTCGGCATCGTTCTAACGCCCGCGGCTGTAGTTTCCGGGACGCACGCCGTTGGGCGCCGTCTGATGACCGCGGCGCTATCCGTCCGACCGAGCATGCCTCTTGACACTTGGTCCTTTTCGATATATATATGCTTAGATACTGATGTCGATCGCGAAGAAACCGCCAGGCCCGGAAAGCTTTCTGCCGCTGAAGCCGCACTGGTTTCACGTCCTGCTGTCACTCGCGGACCAGGAGCAGCACGGCTACGGCATCATGCAGGAGGTCCTCCAGCGCACCGATGGCAAAGTACGGCTGTGGCCCGCGACGCTTTACGGCACGCTCAAGCGCCTGATAGACGAGGAACTGATCGAAGAATCCGAGGAGCGGCCGGCGCCTGAGCTGGATGACGCGCGGCGGCGCTATTACCGGCTGACCAGATTCGGCCGCCGCGTTCTGGCAGCCGAGAGCGAGAGACTCGAAGACCTGGTGCGAGTCATCCGCGCCAAGCGAGGAATCCGGAGGGCGGAGTCATGAAGCACACACACCAGCGGCCAGTGGCGATTGGCTTGCGACTCTACCGCGCACTGGCGCGTGCGTTCCCCTACGAGTTCAAGAACGCTTATGGAGACGATCTGGCGCAGATGACTGAAGACGCCATCGAGCCCATCTGGCAGCGCTACGGCGTGCTCGGGTTGGCGCGCTTACTCGCGGACATCGCCATCCGCGTCCCCATCGAGCACCTGGCCGAAATGAGGCAGGACGTCCGTTATGGGCTGCGCATGCTCGCTGCCTCGCCAGGGTTTACGCTGGTCGCGCTGGTTTCGCTCAGCTTGGGAATCGCCGTCGCGACCTGCGCCTACAGCGAGGTGAATGGGTTGATTCTGCGCGACCTTCCCGGCGTCCCGAAGCCCCAAGAATTGGTCGCGCTGGAGGCGCCCACGTCGTATCCCAACTACAAGCGCTACCGAGAGCGCACCGAGCTGTTCTCTTCCACGCTGGCTTATGTCGCGCCGGTTCCGTTCGGAGTATCGCTGGGCGGTCGCACGGAGCGAATTTGGGGACACTTAGTCACGCCGTCGTACTTCGCTACTTTTGGAGTCCGCCCCACACTGGGCCGTTTCTTCGATCCGCAGGCGGAACAGCCCGGCCAGGCGCCGGTTATGGTGGTCAGCTACCGGTTCTGGCAGGAGCATCTGGGATCGAGCCCCGCGGTCATCGGAAGCACGTTACGCATCAACGGTCAGCCTTGCACCGTGATCGGCGTCGGGCCGGGCAATTTTCTAGGCGCGTCGCCCAGTCTCTTCGCAGCCGATATCTGGATGCCCGTATCTGTCCCCGCGCGCATCGCGCCGGAGCTCGCTGACAATGCGCTGGAGCGGCGCGACGTGCCGATGTTCCAGATGGTTGGGCGTCTCAATCCGGGAGTTACCGCGGAGCGGGCGGAGGCTGCGCTGGACGCGGCGGCCCGGCAGTTGGAGCAGGATTACGGTGACTCTGGCAGAGAGAGAGGTGGCCGGCGCGTGTCACTCGTCCCCGGAGGAAAAATGCTGCCCATCCGCCAGCGGGACCGGCCATTCTTCACGGAAGTCTTGATGTTACTCGGGGGCCTGGTTCTGCTAATCGCGTGCGCTAACACCGCCAACATGATGCTGGCGCGCGCGGCGGACCGGCGGCGGGAGATCGCGGTGCGCCTGTCACTCGGCGCGAGCCGCGTACGTCTGATTCGTCAGTTACTGACTGAGAGCATGCTGGTAGCCGCTGGCGCGGGAGTGCTCGGGTTTATTCTGACTGTGTGGCTGATGCGCCTTGGCTCCCAAACCAGGATGCCGTACCCCATGCCTGTGTCCTTTGACCTGAACCCCGACTGGCACGCCCTGTTATTCGCGCTGACAGTGACTGGCTTAGCAGGGTTGGCGTTCGGCCTCGCCCCGGCATTGCAGGCCACACGCACCGATCTGACTCCCGCACTCAAAGAAGGAGGCACTATCCGGTTACGCAGGCATCGCCGCTTGAGCCTGCGCAACGGCCCGATGCTGTGTCAGATGGCCGGGTCGCTGACACTACTGCTGCTCACCGGATTTCTGGGACTCGGCATCCAAACTACCATGGGGATCCAGCAAGGCTTCGACTCCCGGAACCTGTACCTGATCTCTCTCGATCCGGTGCGCGACGGATATTCCGGCGCACAGGCCGCGGCTTTCTTCGAGAAGCTTTTGGACCGCGTGAAGCGGCTTCCCTCGGTGGTGGCCGCGACTCTCACTGACACCGTCCCGGTGGCGATGGACGGCAACACGGGCGCGACCTTCTCCGATACCCATGCGGGCGGGGAAAAGTCGATGCACTCGGCCCGCAGACACACCGTCGGGAAAGACTATTTCGAAACCGCCGGAATTCCCATTCTGCTCGGCCGCGGCTTCCGCGAGGAAGACGAGTCAACCGGGGCCGCGGCTGTCATCGTCAGCGAAGAGTTAGTGCGCGCGTATTGGAAAGGGGAGCAGGTGCTGGGCCGGCGCATCGAGATCGGCGCCGGTCAGCCATCCGCAGGATTCGGAGTGACTCCTGGCACGTTCGATTTGCGCCCTGGCGTCTTAGGAAAGGAGCATCAGGCATTCGAAGTGGTGGGCGTGGCGAAGGACGTTGCCGAAGACCTCGTCGCGAGTAAGAAGCATCCGGCGATTTACTTCCCTTTGCAGCACGCGGATTATGCGCAACCCTCATTGCGCGGCGTCACGCTGATGGTGCGTGGCTTGCCCGGCGTAGACGTGATCGGCGCTGTGCAGCATGAGATATCGGCTACCGACGCCAGTCTCACTCCTTTCAACGCACGCAGTATGACCGAACAGATCGCGCAGTTCATGCAATCCCTGCGGTCGGCTGCGTGGACCTGGAACCTGCTCGGGGCGTTCGGCTTGATTCTGGCCTCAGTCGGCCTGGCCGGGGTGACAGCTTACACAGTGACGCAGCGCCGCCACGAGATAGGCATTCGCATGGCGCTCGGCGCTCAGAGGAGTGACGTGCTTCGATTAGTCATGCAGGAAGGCGCAGCGCTGATAACTGCGGGCACACTTATTGGCATGGCGTTCACCTGGGCCGGAGTGCGCCTGATGTCCGGCTTCTTCTTCTCCGTTGCGAGTGTCACAACCTTCGACCCAGTGCTGTTGATTGGTGCGCCGCTGCTGCTTGCCAGCCTGGCTTTGGTAGCCTGTTATGTACCGGCGCGACGGTCGATGCGGGTCGATCCGGCGATCGCGCTGCGGCAGGAATAGGGGCGCCTGATATGGTTTGGCGCGACCAGGGTTACTTGCCCATGATGAGCTTGCGGATGTCCCATCCGTGCTTCACCATCGACATGAGATCGTAGCTGCACGTGCCATCCGAATCCTTTCCCTTCACGATCTGGTTCGGATCGACGTGCATCTCGTTTCCATAACTTCCGGCGTTCGCCACGCAAATGTGCAGGCCGGGTGAGCCGCTCACGACCTCGCGCCAACACTGGTGGGTGGGAGCGATCAGCCGGGGACCCACGCCTTTCTCCGATTGGTGGTAATACTGCATAACCGGAGTGTCGCGGCAGAAAAAGGCGGACGCGTTCAAGAAGCTGATTAGCGCCGATTTGCTGGCAGGGTCTTTACAACTGAATGTGAAACCATTGTTATCCGTTCGCCAAACCACGTAGATAAAATCCACGTAAGACCAGAGTCCGGAATAGCGGGACACCCGATCATACACAACTTTGACAAAGGAGGCATTAGTCTTGTCCAAGGCGTCCTCAAAACTAGCCGGCTCAATTTCCATGCCGAACTGAAATGATGCCGGCAGCGTGCCTCCGTATGTGCTCTTGCTGTGCGCTTTGTAGGACCGGCACAGAGTCTCGATGAGCGGCGCCGGCCAGCTGCTATATGCGGACGAGGCGGCTAAGGCGCAGTCCCGGACCGGCTTGGAAATGGATGTGCCGGCCAAGCCCGGAGATCCACCGGCCGTAGTGAGTGGGTCAGCCATGAGGCGCAGTGTATCACAACCGGATCGGACGATGACATCACTTCGGCGTCGAGAGATACTTCTCCGGCATCGGGTTTCCTTCCCTCTCCGAATCCCAAAGAATCGTAATCACCTTCCAGCCATTGGCGTCCCGCACAAACTGAAAGCTGTTGATCCCGCGCGCGAACGGCTTCTCATTCGGCGCACGCCGCGATTCGTAAGTACTGAAGACATGCGCGATGTTGCCGAATGTCTCCACGCGGTGCGCTACTTCCGATTCGTAGAAGGCGTTCTTCTCGAAATTGGCCCCGGCCCGCTGCGCATATTCGTCCGGCGTCATCACTGCCGGCGTTGAGACTCCCGCCGTGGTCCGTATCGCGATCAAACGTCCGCCATCCGCGAACAGGCTGCGGAACCTGGCCCAGAAGCGCGGGCCCGCAGGACCCGAGATCACATCGTAAACGGCGTGCGTAAGGCTCTCGATGGAATCGAAATCGCTGGCATGCGCCATAGGAAGCAACAATGCCAGCGCGGCTACCGCGGCGGTCGTTCGGATCCGGCTCATTTGGGCAACTCCTTGACAATCTCCGATATGAATTCCTTGGCGTCGCCGAAAAGCATCAGCGTCTTGTCCATGTAGAATAACTCGTTATCGATGCCCGCGAAGCCCGGGCTCATCGAGCGCTTGATCACCATCACGGTGCGAGCCCGATCGGCATCCAGAATCGGCATGCCGTAAATGGGGCTGTCCTTATCCTTGCGCGCGCCCGGATTGGCGACGTCGTTCGCTCCAATCACCAGCGCCACGTCGCACTGCCCGAAATCGGAGTTGATGTCATCCATCTCGTACAAGCGGTCGTAAGGAATGTCGGCTTCGGCCAATAGCACGTTCATGTGTCCGGGCATGCGGCCGGCCACCGGATGGATGGCGAACTTCACATCCACGCCGCGCCGCGTCAGAATGTCGAACAACTCGCGGAGCTTGTGCTGCGCCTGCGCCACCGCCAAGCCGTAGCCCGTGACGATGATCACGCTCGACGCCGATTCCAGAATCGCCGCGGCCTCTTCCGGGCTGGCGCTATGCACGCTGCGTTTCTCTTTGGCGCCGTCCTTGGCCGTCTGCACTTGCCCGAACGCGCCGAACAGCACGTCGATGAATGAGCGGTTCATCGCCTTGCACATGATAATGGAAAGGATCATGCCCGACGATCCATCAAGGGCGCCGGCAATTACCAGCAGCTTGTTGTTCAGCGCAAATCCCATGGCGCAGGCGGAAAGGCCGGCGTAGGAATTCAGCAGCGCGATCACCGTGGGCATGTCCGCGCCCCCAATGGGGATGATCAGCAGCACGCCGAACAGCAGCGAGAGACCCACGAAGAACGGGAACAGGTATGTATCCATGGGAACCACAATCAACCGGATGCCAATGCCAAGGGCGACGGCGAACAACGTCAGATTGATCAGATTCTGGTTGCGATAGGTGATAGGCCGGGTGGGCAGCACCTCTTGCAACTTGCCGGCGGCCATCAAGCTGCCGGTGAAAGTGAGAAAGCCCAGCAGCATCTCGACGATCAGCGCCACCATGGTGAAGCCGTGCAGATTGGGCGTGTCGCGGTAGTATTCCGCGGTGCCCACCAAGGCCGCGGCCAGCGCTCCGCAGGCGTGTGAAAGCGCGGTTTGCTGCGGCACGGCGGTGATCGGCATCTTATACGCCAGCGGCACGCCGATAGCGGTTCCCAGGAAGAACGCAACCAGAATCCACTGGTAATTGACAATGTCGTGAACCAGCAGCGTGCCCACAATGGCCAGCAGCATGCCGACTTCGCCCGCGAAGACGCCGCGCCGCGCCGTCGCAGGCGAATTCATCCACTTCAGCGACAAGATGAACAGCGCCGCTGCCACCAGATATGCGTATTGCACCAGGTGTGCGATCACGGCTTATGGGGTCCTTTCGGGTCCTCGCGCTTCTTGAACATCTTGAGCATACGGTCGGTGATGAGGAAGCCGCTCACGATGTTGATCACTGAGGTGGTCACGGCGATGAAGCCCAACACCCGCCCCAGCGTGGAGTCGCCGGCCGATTCGGTGACCAGAATTGCGCCCACCACGCAGATGCCTGAGATGGCGTTGGTGATGGACATCAGCGGCGTGTGCAGCAGCGGCGACACCTTGCGGATAATCTCCAGCCCCACGAAGGTCGCGAGCATAAAGACGTAGAGACTGAGTTCCAGTTCGGAAGGCATGGCATCTCCTATGAGACGGTTTCCAGGGAGGCCAGCCCCATGGCTTCGCGGACGCGCGCGTGAACCACTTCGCCGGCGTGCGTTACCAGGGTTTCGCGGACGATCTCGTCCTCCTGGTTGAGCGTGAAGGTCCCGTCTTTGATGAGGTATTTCAGGAACGTCGCGATATTGCGCGCGTACATCTGGCTGGCATGATACGGAATGGTGGAAGGCAGATTGACCGGTCCGTAAATCTGCACGCCGCGCTCTTCCACCACTTCGCCCGGCCGCGTCAACTCGCAGTTGCCGCCGCGCTCGGCGGCGATATCGACAATCACCGAGCCCGGCGGCATGCGCTGTACCATCTCGCGCGTAATCAGGATAGGCGCCCTCTTGCCTGGAACGGCGGCGGTGGTGATCACGACATTCTGTTCCGCGACCACGTTGGCCATGGCCTCGCGCTGGCGGCGGTAGAAATCTTCGCTCATCGCCTTCGCGTATCCACCCTTGTCTTCGGCCGAAGCTTCCCCTACATCAAGCACGACAAAGCGCGCGCCAATGCTCTCGATCTGTTCCCTTACGGCGGCGCGTATATCGTAGCCGCTCACCACCGCGCCCAAGCGGCGCGCCGTGGCGATGGCCTGCAATCCGGCGACGCCCGCTCCCAGCACCAGCACGTGCGCGGGAGCCACCGTGCCGGCCGCGGTCATCAGCATGGGGAACATGCGCGGCAGCGAATCGGCGGCCATCAGCGCCGCTTTGTAGCCGGCGATCGTGGCCATGGAAGAGAGCGCGTCCATACTCTGCGCCCGCGTGATGCGGGGCATCAATTCCATGGAGAGAAAACTGATTCCGCGCTCGGCCAGATCGCGAGCGGCGTCGATGGAAGTGAGCGGCTCGCCGAAACCGATGACTGCCTGCCCGCGGCGCAGATACGGCAGGTCCGCGCGTCCCGCCTGCAGGTTCGCGCCCAGGCTGCGAACCTGGAGAATCACTTCGCAGGAGGCAAATACTTCCTCGCGGGGGCCGATGCGCACGCCTTTTTCGGCGTACTCGGCATCGGGCATGCCAGCGGGAACGCCCGCGCCCGCTTCCATCAACAACTCGACATTGGTTTTCTTCAAAACGGAAAGCGCGCCCGGCGTCATCGCCACGCGGCGCTCGCCGGGCAGCGATTCAGAGACAATACCGACCGTAGTTCCCACCATTTATCTCCAGGAAATTGAACCGGCGCATCCCAGGCGCTGGGCATTCGTGTACGGGAGGCTTCGGCATGGAAATACCAGTGTACCTTGACCCGATTGTCTCCGTGGGCCGGGCGCTTGCGCCTGCCGGCCAATAGCATCGCCGGTGAAAAGCGGCTTTCCACGTACGGCCCCACAACCCATACTTTTATGGCATAATTGTCTGTATGAAGAAAACCCTCAACATCGACGACGAGCTCTTCGATCAGGCGAAAGCAGCCTGCGGCGCCGCTACGGACACCGAGACCGTCCGGCTGGGGCTCCAAGCCCTGGTGCGCCACGCAGCTTACCAGAACCTTCGGGCCCTTATGGGGTCTGAGCCGCACGCGCAAGATGTGCCGAGGCGCCGCGAGAAGCCTCGAACCAGGCACAAGGCGGCCTGATGGTCCTGGTTGACACCTCCGTGTGGATTCGATATCTCGCCAACCGGGCGCCCTTCGCCGTCGAACTGAATAGACTCCTCGATCTCGATGAGGTGACCGGACACGAGTTGGTCTATGGAGAACTTCTCATCGGCGATCGGGGAGGCCGCCGGAAACTACTGGCCGCTTATGAGCGGATACATCAGGCGAGCGCCGTTCCTCACCGCGATATCGTCTGGTTCGTCCGCGAGCGGGAACTGTATGGGCACGGCGTCGGCTGGATCGACGTTCATCTGCTGGCATCCGCAATTGTAGGCCATATGCAGTTGTGGACGGCCGATCAAAGGTTATCGGCCGTCGCCAAGGAGTTCGGCGTCGCCTATGTTGTTTGAGCGATTGCCGCTCGAGCCGGACTCCAACTGAATACGCGAGTCGCGGGAGGCGCGCGACATCGCCCTCAAGTCCCCTTGAACAGAGTGTGGCTATGAGTTACCTTGCGGATCTGTTGGCATCGCTACGCGTCGGCCGCGTTTCTCGACCCATCGGCGCGGCGTAACCCTCACGGTCGCGGCTCTATCTTCGATGCTGGCGCCATGATCGTGAGAAGGCGCACGTTAGATCCGAGTTCCTTCAAGAGTGCAATCTAACCCTGCCTCCACTTATCTTACGCAACTGTCATACAACTGTCACAACAATGGCAGATAACCTTTGTATCCTAGTGTTCTCTCTCTCAAGTTAGGAGGCACTTAATGAAGCGTTTAGCACTCACCGCTGCGATCACGATCCTGATCGGCGCAGGCGCCTGGACCGCGGTCCAGCGCTCCCGCATGAAGCATCCTTATAGCGGCCTCGATATTACCGTCCCCGGCAGGGATGGCACGGGCATTTTGCTGCACGATGGATGGCGCATATCGCCGGCCGGGCGCCAACTGGAATCCGGGGACATGATCCTCAGCGCCCAAGTGAGCCCCGACGGGAAAACCCTGGCGTTCACTAACACGGGCTACACCCGGCATCAGTTGCACATCGTGGACCTGAGCACTGAGAAAGAGATCGCCACCTTCCCGATGGACCGGGCCTGGAGCGGCATCGCGTGGTCGCCCAACGGCAAGCGCCTTTTGGTTTCGGGCGGGGCAGGGAATCCCGCGGCCGACATTTACACTTTCCAGCGCTGGGATGACGGCTCGTGGACGCAAACGCGGCCGGTACAACTGCAAGGCGCGGACAAGACCAAAACCGCTGTTTCGAGCCTGGTGGTTTCGCCCGATGCGGCCTTCGTCTACGCCGTGAACGACTCCGATGGCGCCGTCTATGTGATCGATGGCCAGACCGGCCGCGGCCTCACGCACCTGAGTGTCGGCGACCACCCCTTCACCGCCAAGCTCTCGCGCAATGGCAAGACGCTCTACGTTTCGAACCTTGGCTCGGCCGAGGTGGCGATGGTGGATGTGAGCAATCCCTCCGAACCGAAGTTGACCGACCGCCTGCCAGTGGAACCTCATCCCAACGATCTCGCATTGACCGCCGACGGACGCCTCTTCGTCTCCTGCGGCAACACCAACCATGTGGCTGTGATCGATCTCAAGACCAAAACGCCCATGGAAAGCGTGAGCGTGGCGCCCACCCCCAAAGCCCCCGTGGGCAGCACGCCGAACTCGCTGGCCCTCTCTCCGGATGGCCGCGAGCTTTACGTGGCGGACGCGGATAACAACAGCGTGGCGGTGGTATCCATCGCCGAGCGCGGGCAGAGTAAGGTCGCCGGCTTCATTCCCACCGGCTGGTATCCAACCGTTGTCGCGGTCACGCTCGACGGCAAACGGCTGCTGATCGGCAGCGGCAAGGGGCTCGGCACCGGCCCGAATCACGTCAGCCGCCCCATCGATAAAGAGGCGCCCGGCGGCTTCGTGCATCACGGCAATAACCTTACCGGGTTGATGTCGTTTGTCGATACGCCTTCGAAGGTCCAATTGGCGGCCTACACCAAGGAAGTTTACGAGAACTCGCCGTACCGCGATGAGATGCTGGCGAAGGCGGAGATCAAGGGTAACAGCGTGATTCCGGCGGAAGTCGGCAAAGGCTCGCCCATCAAGCATGTCCTTTACATCATCAAGGAAAACCGCACCTACGATCAGGTTTTCGGCGATCTTCCCCATGGCAATGGCGACCCCAGCCTGGTGTTGTTTGGCCGCGATGTTACGCCCAACCATCACGCCATGGCCGAGCAGTTCGTGCTGCTCGATAACTTGTATTGCAATGGCGAAGTCTCGCAGGATGGACACCCCTGGACCACCTCGGCTTATGCCACTGAATACCGGCAGCGCGCCTGGACGCTCAGTTACTCGAACGGTCACGGCAAAGTCAATTCGAGTCAGACCGAGGAGCAGACTCATCCCTACATCTGGGAAGCCGCCAGGGAAAAGGGTCTGACGGCTATGGCGTTCGGCTACCACAGCTACCGCGGCCTGCCCGAGATTGAGAGCAAGCTCTTCGGACACAGCGATCTGCCCGACCAGCAGTCGCGGGAGCGGGATTTTGAACGCGGCGAGCAGTTCGTGCGCGAGTTCCAACAGATGGACGCCGAGAATCGGGTGCCAAACTTCATGGTGATGTCACTCGGCGAAGATCATACCTCGGGAACTGCGCCCAATGCCTTCACTCCCAAGGCATCGGTGGCGTCGAACGACGTGGCGCTGGGCAAGATCGTCGAGGCAGTCACCAAGAGCAAAGTGTGGAGCAGCTCCGCCGTCTTCATCATCGAAGACGATGCGCAAAATGGTCCGGACCACGTGGATTCGCACCGCACCGTGGGCCTGGTGATCAGCCCGTACATCAAGCGAAAGACCGTTGACAGCACCATGTACACCACAGTCTCGATGCTGCGCACCATGGAACTGCTGCTCGGCCTGCCGCCGCTCACGCAACACGATGCCGCCGCCACGGCCATGTATAACAGCTTCGGAGCCACGCCGGATCTTTCCGGCTACACCGCGCTGCCGGCGGTCATCAACCTGATGAGCAAGAACACCGCGAATTCCTACGGCGCGGCCATCGCCGCCAAGATGGATTTCAGCGACTATGACCTGGCCGATGAGCAGGCTCTCAACCAGATTCTCTGGCACGATATCAAAGGCCCCGATGTACCCATGCCCGCTCCGGTAAGGCGCGCGCTGCCGGCATCCGGCGGATTGCTTGGGTTTTCGAAGCCGGCGGACGACGACCGGCGGTAAGCTTCTGCACAAGTTGTAGGGCGGACCCCCTGGTCCGCGCGGGTCCCCCTGGACCCGCTCTTCGCTCCGAAATCGACCGGCGCACGCCCGTTCTTTCCAATCTCTTTACAAAACCTTAAATCCGCGCCGCGCCTCCGCCACGTTTATACAAATGGAGGTCGCAAATATGAAATCCAGATTCCTCGTCAGGTTCCTGATGGCGGGTGCTTTGGCGTCCTTGGCGTCGCTTGCCGGCGCCGCCGATAAGTCCAACTCCGCTCTGCCGAAGACCGACGCCGAGATCACCAAGAGCGTACTGCATGAAATCCGCATGTATCCCCGCTACACGCTGTGGGACTATCTCGATTTCCGCGTCACCAATGGACAGGTGGAGTTGATGGGCGCGGTAACGCAGCCGTTCAAGAAGTCCGATATTGAGCACATTGTCGCCAAGCTGCCTGGCGTGACCAGCGTGACCGACAACATCGAAGTGTTGCCGCTCTCGGCGAACGACAATCTGCTGCGCCGCCAGGTTGCGGCTGCCCTCTTCCGCGAACCCGTGTTTCGCACTTATGCCACCGAGCCCGTTCCGGCGATCCATATCATTGTGGACAACGGGCACGTCACGCTGGCCGGCGTCGTCGCCAACGATTTCGAAAAGAATCTGGCCGGCATCCGCGCCTCCGGAGCCGGGTTGAGCTTTGGTCCCGTCGTCAACAACCTGCAAGTGGAGCATCCATCTGCTAAGAAGACTTAAACCCCAGGCATCCCTTCACTCCGGGCGGCTGGCTTGACAACCGGCCGCCTCTCTCATTTTCAGCCGATGTTTCAGGCGCTGCTACAATCGTCACTTCGTGTGGCGATGGATACAAAGCGGCGGTGCATTCGAAGCTCTCTCGATCTGGTTCGGCGCCGGATTCACCATCGTCGTCTCGCTGGCGCTCGGGAGTCTGGTCTGCGGTAAGTCCAATAAGGATTGGCCGGTCCGGTTCGTCGCCGGAGCCGCAGTTCTCAACCTCGCCGTCTTCTTCCTGTGCTGTGCGCAGTCGGCGTACCCGCTGGTTTTCGCCATCCTGGGAGTCGGCACTCTCGGCGTTTGGATCTGGCGCTCCAAGCCCCGTTTCCAAAAGCTGGCGCGTTCAGGCAACTATCTTCTAGCCCTTGTATTCGCCCTCTATTTCCTGCTGTACTTTTTTAATTCCATGGCCCCGGAATCGAGTCCCGATGGTGCGGGTTACCATCTTGGCTTCGTTTCGCGATATTTCCGCGAGCACGGCTTCCACGCGATCACCTGGAATATCTACGCCAGTCTCTCCGAAGGCGCTGAAATGCTGTTTCTGTTTGCGTTCGCCTTCGGCAAGCATTCGGCGGCCGCGATGGTCCATTTCGCGTTCCTCGTCGCGCTGGTCTGGCAGATGGTCGTCTACTCCCGCCGCGCCGGATTCCCCGTCCTCGGCATGTGCGCGGCGCTTCTGGTCTTCGCCAGCCCGGTAGTGGGAATCGACGCCTCCAGCGCCTATAACGATGTGGCCCTCGCCTGTGTCGCGTTCACCTTGTTCTACCTTCTGCAACTGTGGGATGCGGAGCGCTCCACGCGCCTGCTGGTTCTGATCGGACTCGTCGCCGGTTTCGGCTATGCCGTGAAATACACCGCCTGTTTAGGCGTGCTCTACGCCATCGGATTCGTCGCCTGGAAAAGCCGAAAGGTGGGGCATGCTTTAGCTTGCCGCATGCCAGCGCGGGCCGCCGCAATCGTATCCGCCTGCGCCGCCGCGATGATCCTGCCATGGATGATCAAGAACTGGCTTTGGGTACAAAACCCGCTCTCGCCATTCTTCAACAACATTTTCCCCAATCCATATGTAACCAGCTCGTTTGAAACCGGCTTTCGCCAGGACCTGGCAACCTACGATCTGCCCAGCCGCTGGATGATTCCCTGGGCCGTGACCACATCCGGACGCCTCGCCGGCGTGCTGGGTCCAGTCTTCCTGTTGGCGCCCATCGCGTTGCTGTCACTCCGCTTCCGCGAAGGCCGCCAGTTGCTTCTGGCCGCCGCCGTCTTCGGCGCAACATACTTCAGCAATATCGGCGCGCGGTTCCTCATCCCGCCGCTGCCGTTCGTCGCTCTCGCCATGATGCTGGCGTTGGGTAATGGCGCATTCGGCCGCACCGCCGCATTGTTCCTGACGCTGCTCCACGCGGCGATCTCATGGCCGCCCGTGGTCCGGAAATACGCCGAACCCGGAGTGTGGGCCCTCAGGAATATTCCATTCCGGGCAGCGCTGCGCCTCGATCCGTCAGAGGATTACCTGAAGCGGCGCATGGTGTATTTCGGAATCGACCAGATGATCGAGCGCAGCGCCGCGCCTGGGTCGACCGTCTTCACCTATCGAGGGATTCCCGAAGCCTACACCTCGCGGCGCATCCTGGTCGATTACGAATCGGCCGAGAATCATAGCGACGGCCTGACTCTGTGGACAGGCTTCGCCGGCGCCTGGCTCCCCACGTTGCGGGTGCGCTTCACCTTCGAGGAACAACCGCTGCGCGCCATCCGCGTGATGCAAACCACAGCGATGGAAACCAAGGTGGTCCAGACCGCCAGCGGCAGCAGCCAATGGCGCATCCACGAGTTGCGCGCCTATGACGGAGCGTCGCCTATTCCGCGAAATGGTTGGCAGGTGACGGCCAATCCGTTCCCCTGGAGAATTGAAAATGCTTTCGACAATAACCCCGTAACATTTTGGGAATGCGGGGATTCGCTGCGTCCCGGAATGTACGTCGAAGCCGATTTCAACCGCGTCCAGCAGGCTGATTCGGTGCTGATTGAGACGTCGCCGAATCAGCCGGATTTACACCTTCGGCTGATGGGGCAGGATCCGGCCGGGCAATGGAAATCCCTGGGCGCGGAACCCCAGATGTCGAACGCGGATGCGCCCGACCTGCGGCGCGCAGCCGTCCAGGAATTGAAGCGGCGAGGCGTCGGCTACGTCCTGTTGTTCGATTCCGATCTGGCAGCGGCCGATTTCCGCCGGAACACAACGCTGTGGGGCGTGCGCGAAGTTGGCCAGTCGAGCGGAGCGAGGCTCTACGAATTGCTATGACGTACTTCCTGGGAGTGGATGGCGGCCAATCCGGCACCACGGCGCTGATTGGCGACGAATGCGGGCGGGTTCTCGGTAGAGGCGAAGCCGGGCCGTGCAACCATGCGGGCTCGGGCGAAGGGCGCGCCAAGTTGGAACGCGCGGTTACCGCCAGCGTAGCGGCAGCCTGCAGCCAGGCGGGGCTCGATGCGGCGGTGATCCACTTTGAAGCAGCATGTTTCGGCATGAGCGGCGGGCCAGAGGATAAGGCGTCGATTTTGGGTTCGATTTTGCGCGTCGGCCGGTTGACGGTTACGAACGATGCCGTCATCGCGCTGGCCGGAGCCACCGAAACGGGGCAGGGAATCGTCACCATCGCGGGTACCGGGTCGATTGCTTTCGGGCGCAACAGCGAGGGCCGCAGTGCGCGCGCCGGAGGATGGGGCTACGTCTTCGGCGATGAGGGAGGCGCGTTCGATATTGTCCGGCAGGCGCTGCGTGCAGCTCTGCGCATGGAAGAAGGTTGGGGCGCGCAGACCGCGCTACGGGCTGTCATTCTCGATGCGACCGGGTCTTGCGACGCCAATGCGGCGATGCATCGACTCTACACGGCGGATTGGCCGCGCGACCGTACCGCGACGCTCGCGCCGCTAGTAGACGACGCCGCGGCGGCCGGCGACGCAGTGGCGATCGAGATTCTGACCAACGCAGCCGCGCAGCTGGCGATGCTGGCGGCGTCGGTGCGGAGCCGGCTGTGGAAACCGGGAGATGGCGTGGAACTAGCCTACATCGGCGGCGTGTTCCAAAGCCGCGTGGTGCTTGAGCGGTTCCGGATGCTGGTGGAATTGGCGGATGGAATCCGCTGCATTGCGCCGAAGCGCGGCCCTGCGGAAGGGGCGCTGCTTGAGGCCTGGCGCAGCGCTGGAATCATGCCGCTCTGAGCGGACCGCCAAACCCGGTCACACGACATCTCGCAATTTTTCGAAAGGGCCCAAGTAGCTGAACACACAGGGTTTATCCCGGCAACCGAAATGCCGGTGGTCGCGATATCCTAGTTCGCGCATGCTAGGGTGGAATTAGAGGTGTTGATCTGTCTACTTCTTCCGATCTGATTTCCAAGGAGTTTGCTTCGCTGTTCGCCGGGATTTCTTCGTCCGGTGAAAGCCGGTCGTCTGCCGATACTCTCGGCGGCGTGGTTGCGGGCGCCGGCGGGTCCGGCAATGTGCAGAACGCTCCTTCCAACTCCGGCGTGGGTTCTCCACAGAGCCAGCCATCGGGCGGCTCGTCGTTTCTGTCCGAAGCCGCGGGCCTTGGTGAGAGTTTGCTTGGCCCGATTCCGTCCATAATCTCCGACATCGTCGGCATTTTCGGCGGCGGCGGCACGAAGGCCGCGCCCGTGTTCGCACCCTATGAGTTGCCGGCGTCGATTGCCTTCCAGGGCGCCGTGAACTCAAGCGGTGGCCTGGATGCGAGCGACACGAACCAATACGGCGATCCGCGCGACCTGGTAGCGGCTTCGGCGCCGCTTGCCGGCGGCTCGGCAGCCGTCACTGCCGCGCCGCCGCCGGCCGCTGCTCCAACCGCCGCGCCGGCCGGCGGAGGGGGCGGTACGTCCAGCGCGGCTTCGGGTCACACCTTCAACCAGACGTTCAACATGCAGGCCTTCGACGGTGAAGGCATGGCGGGCATGTCCGATCAGATCGCCGCATCTGTCCGGCAGTCCCTGCTCACATCGAATGCGCTGAGTGATGTGATCACCAACGATCTAAATTGATGTGTAGGACAGACCTCCCGGTCTGTCCTCCGCCCATCGCGAAGCCGCGGGTGGAAAACCGTCCCGGCGGCGGCAAGTCGCAGACCTCACGCCGGCGAGACGTGTCGGAAGTAGCGCAGCGCAGGTTCTCCGCGAGCTTCTATTCCGGCCTTTCCCGATCCCCCATGGTCATTTGACCGGATATCGTCAGCCGCCGAACGAATTCAGCTCGTGACAATTTCGGTCCTGCTGTATATAGGCCAGCCTATCCAGGGAAGAACGCGCCCACGGTGCCCCGCGTGCTCCTCCCATTGCGAGGTGAACTTAATGCGCGCAATTACATTTCTGGTGTTAGCTGGTGTCGCTGGATTCGGCTTCACGGCTACCACCCCCAAAGCAGAGGCTCAGGTCAGCGTCGAAATCGGCGCCGCCCCTGACTGCCCCTATGGTTACTATGACAACGCTCCCTATAACTGTGCTCCTACTGGGTATTACGGTCCGGAATGGTTCAACGGGGACGGCTTCACTGGCGCCGGCCCGTGGTTTAAGGGCGCTGACAGCTTCCAGGGCAACGTGAATAATCGCTTACATCCGGACCACGGCTATACCGGTCCGGCTCCAAAACGCGGCGAAAAAGCCGAGCCGTCAAAGCGTGTCGATAGCGCGCATTTCCAAGGAAATGAAGTGCGGGATGGACGCGGCCACGTAGGCAAGAAATAGCCGGGCCTGTGAGTCAGCCGCCGCCCCGGATCGCCATCGAGTGAGACGGCGGCCAGCGCTTTCGGTCGCTCGACCTCTCACAGTTTGTGGAAATTCGGCAGCGGCGTCTCAGCCCAGGACATCAGTGACGGCGGCACAAGCGCTACCCCGTATCGCGACAGATCTTCACACCGATATTCCATATTCATATAAGACAGACCTCCCGGTCTGTCTTACCGCCGGCAGTCATTCGCGACGCCCAGAAGTTCGTCGCCGTTGTCGGGGGCGGCTTCGCAACTAATGGCGCGGCAGAGTATTGATGTAGGCTTGCCACTCCCGCTCAAGGACGGCTAACGTCCCGTTCTGTTCACGGCTAACGTCCCGTTCTGTTCCTTGATCTGCGCGCTGTTTTTCTCGGCCACAGCGATCAAGGAATCCCCGTGAGGTTCTCAAGCAGCTTCCTATTTCAGATACTTCTCAAACCACCCCACCGTCCGCGCATACCGGTCCAGTATATGTTTCTCCTCTCTTAGCCCATGCGGCTCGCGCGGATACACCACGAACTCCACCGGCACGTTGTACCGCTTCAACCCGCGATATAGCATCTGGCTCTGCGAGATAGGATCGGTAGTATCGGCGTCGCCTTGCAAAATCAGCGTTGGCGTTTTGGCGTTCTTGATGTACGTGATCGGCGACGATTTCTGAAAGTTCGTCAGGTTCTCATAGGGCGTCCCATAGAACCACTCGTCGTAGAGCGCGCTCGATTCGGTGCCAAACTCCGTCGCCAGGTCCGCCAGGCCGGCGCCCGACACCGCGGCTTTGAAACGATCCGTCTGCGTGATTGCCCATTCCGCCATGTAGCCGCCGTAGGACCATCCGTAAATGCCGAGTCGCGCCGGGTCCGCCACCTTGCGGCGGACCATCTCGTCCACGCCGGCCATCACGTCCTTGAAATCGGCGCCGCCCCAATCGCCGCGGTTGGCCTCGATGAATTTGTGGCCGTACCCTACCGATCCGCGAATGTTCGGCTGGATCACAGAAAATCCATGCGCCACCAGCAACTGCGTCAGCGCGTCGAAGCGATTCGACCACGCACCGGTAGGTCCGCCGTGAACCATCACCACCAGCGGCCCCGTCTGCGTGGGAGAGGTGACAGGCGAGGATGCCTGTCCTACGGGCCGATAGAGCGCCGCCTCAATCGACGTGCCATCGAAGCTCTTGTAGCGGAAAAACTCGGGCTTCACAAATGCCACGCCCTCGAATTCGCGGTTCAAATGGCTGACCTGCTTGCCGTCGATCCACAGTTCCGCCATGGCGGCCGCCGTCCCCGCCACGTAGGCCACCGAACCGCGCGCGCTCACGGTAAAGCTCGCCGGGTCCACCGAATCGTCCGCCACCAGACGGCGCTGCTTGCCGCCCACAGCATCCAGTTCGGCGTGGAATCCGTTCTGCACCAGAACGGCCACTTCGCTGTTGTCGATCCATTCGAAATGCGTCGCCGGGCGGTCGATCGCCCCGCCAGTCACATTGCGCGGCGTGCGGCTGTCCAGCGCGCAGACGAACAGATCGTGCTCCGATGGCCCGTCGAGGCGCGAGCCGGCGTAAGCCATCGATTTCCCATCGGGCGAAATGCGAATCGACCCGAACGGACCGCGCGGCGCCAGCACTTGCTCCATGCCGCCATCCGCCAGCGTCAAGGTGAACACGCGGTTGGTATGGCTCTCCGCCGACGGCTTGTCGGTAGCGACAATCAGCAGGCGCTTGCCGTCCGGCATCCACTCCAATTCGTGTATGGCCCAGGAGCCTCTGGTTTCCTGCTTGATCTTCTTTGAGGCTATATCGACGGTCCAAAGCCGCGCCAGTTTGTCGGTGGAATCCACCACGCGGGCGTCGTCGAATTCCTTCGACTTCTTGTCGTCGGCATCGCTGTTCGCATCGCGCGCGATGTAGGCGATGCGCGCGCCGTCCGGCGACCACGCGAACGACTGCACAGCGCTCTTCCCGCTGGTCAATTTGACCGCCTCGCCGCCGGCCACCGGCATCAGCCAGATCTGGTCGCTCTCTTCGCGGTCGGAAAGAAAAGCCAGCGTCTTCCCATCGGGCGACCAGCGGGGGCTCTGCTCCGATTTGCTGGACGACGTCCACTGCCGCATTTCGCGGCTCGCCACGTCGTATACCCAGATGTGGCGCACGGCGAACCGCGCGGTGAAGGGGTCGCGCACCACCACCGCGACACGGTCGCCCGCGGGCGAGAATCGCGGGTCGGAAAGCTCGCGCGCTTTCATGGTTTGGTCCGCGGTAATTTGCGCCAGCGCCAGCGGAGCGAAGGCGATAAACGGCAGCATCCGTCTTATCATAAAGACCAGTATGAAGCAGGACGCTTCCTTTTTCGAGGGCAAAGATCCAGTGCTGATTTATATCGCGAAGAAGCTGCAAGAGGCGCTAAGTCTTGAGACCGCGCTGACAGAATCGGGAATCGACTACGGAGTGGAAGCCGACGAATATCGCGGCGGGGTGATCTTCCGCAGCGCGCGCATTGGCGCGTTCTTCTACGTGCTGCCCGAGTCGGTTGCGGCGGCGCACGGCGCGATGCAGCGCAACAACTTCAAACCTCAGTTGGAGCAGCCGGACAGCTAGTACCCCGAGGCGAATTTCCCGCCGGTGCATTTCGCGATTGGGCGGTTGACCAGCGGCGGAACCACTGCTTCGCGTGTGTTTTGTCCGAAGGAGCGACCGATTTCATGACCGAACTCGTGGCATCAAGTTCCAACAACGCTGAGGAACCGGCAGATCCCGGCTACTGGATCGGCGCCGAAATCTGCCGGAATTGCTCAAAGGCCGAAGACAAGCCGACCGCGGTGCGCGAAATCGTCACGCAGGCGCACGCAGAACCGATCGTGCGCGGCAACCGCTCAACCGCAGGTAACCCTGGCGGTCTCGCCGCCGGTGTCTTCTCACGGTTTTAACCGCCCCGAGGCCTCGACCGTCAGACCTGGAACGAGCTGCCGCAACCGCAGGTGCTCTTCACTTGCGGATTGTTGAACTTGAACCCGGAGCCTTCCAGGGTCTCTACGAAATCCACTTCGGCGCCGTCCAGATAGAGCAAGCTTGCCTGATCCACGAATACCTTCAAGCCGTTGTAATCGTAGGTCTTATCCAGCATGTTCGGCTGGTTTTCGAAGGCCATCGAATAGCTGAATCCGGAGCAGCCGCCGCCCACGACGCTGATCCGCAGGCCGGCCGGCGCCGGGTCCTGAGAACTCATGATCTCCTTTACTTTCCCTGCCGCTTTTTCCGTTATCTGAATCATGTGATTATCGATCTCCTTGGCTTTGCAAGCTCTGTGAGTATTATACCCAATTGCTTCGATGCAATTGGGGGCGATTGCGTCGCAGGGTTTCGCTCCCCTTGGCTATGCTATCTTGCAAGTGAAACCCGATACCGGGGCGCTGCGTCCGAGTGGGTGTATGGGAACGATGACTGGCGCAATACCATTTCCCCGGTTCGGTAGCAAGGTTGCGGCGAAAACCAAGGTGGATTATCAAAATACCCCGGAAGGCTTGCTAGTGCAGCGGGCTCAGTCGGGCGACGAAGCCGCTTTTCGCGAGATCGTGGAACGCTACCAGTCCAAAGTATTTTCCATCATCCATGGCATCGTCCGGCAGCGAAACGACGTGGAAGACATTGCGCAGCAAGTATTTGCAAAGATTTACCTTTCCGTCCGCAATTTCGATTTCCGCAGTTCCCTGATTACCTGGATTTATAAGATTACCGTCAACGAATGCTTCGATTACCTGCGCAAGCGCAAGGTGCGGAAGCTGGTTTACGAAAGCGATTTGAGCGAGGATGAAGTCCGCCGCGTCGAAAATAGCGAACCGAGTGTCGACCGCACGGCGCCGGCCGATACCTCCCTGGCTCAACGCGATTACGTGGTAAAGCTGCTCGCCCGCGTTTCCGAAGAGGAACGCTCGCTACTGATGATGAAAGAAGTTGAGGGTTATTCGGTGGAGGAGTTGGCTGCCAAGACTGGTATGAACGAAAATACCATCAAGGTGAAGCTGTTCCGAGCGCGGCAGAAGCTGGTGAAGGCCGCGCAACGCCTCGATCGCGCTCCCGGTCTGGTTGCCGGTTGAGCGGGGCGTGCTAGCCGAAGCCCCAAGGGTTTCGAATATGGGCTCCTCGCAAGTGGGCGTTAGACCCGCTAGAGGACAGTGTTGGCGTGGCTAGCTCGGCTTAGTCCGGTTAGCTTTCTAAGGGGAAGACGCGTATGCATTCTGTAGTGATGGAAAACATTGAGGAGTTTCTTGCCGGAACGCTGGAACCGGCGGAACACCAGGTGCTGGAAGCGCACCTGAGCAGTTGTGAATCGTGCCGTGAAGAAGTTCACGGCATGCAGTCGCTATCGCTTTTGTTCGGCTCTTTGCGAACGGAGTTAGCATTTGAGCCCGCTCCCGGGTTTTACGCGCGGGTGATACAGACGGCCGAGCAAGCCAAGCCCCCTTCGTTCTTTGGCGGCATCTTCGCTCTGGATGCCGTCTTTGGCCGCAAACTGGTGTTTTCAAGTCTGCTGACCCTTGGCGTGTTGGGCGGCTATCTGATTTCGCGCGAGAGTTCGTACATGGCCGGCCCAACGCCCGAGGCGATTATGGCTCAGCAGACCCAGCCGGCGTTCGATTCCGCACCCGCTCCGGAGAGCATGTTGATCACTCTGACCAACTATGAGCACTAGCCTGGTGGGCAGGGCAACGGCGAGCCGGGCCTGGGATCCTAAAGTAGTCGGCGTGGTAACGCTCGCCCTGGTTTTCCTATGCGGGGTTGCCGCCGGAGGCTTAGCCATGAATCTGGGCGTACATAAGGTCATGCATCAGCCGGCCTTTGATACCCCGGAAGGTAAGGTCCGGTACTTTGAGCGGATGCAAAAGCAGCTGGATCTCACTCCGGCGCAAGCGGAACAGATGCAATCCGTTCTGAACG
The DNA here is from genome assembly GCA_049522755.1 of Bryobacteraceae bacterium. Taxonomy (GTDB): domain Bacteria; phylum Acidobacteriota; class Terriglobia; order Bryobacterales; family Bryobacteraceae; genus PALSA-243. The sequence continues at coordinate 47,297 of JBEKNN010000026.1, forward strand.
ACTTCTGGCAGTATTATCGCAGCGTTTTGAGCGACAGCAAGTCGCGGGTGGAGCAGATTCTTACCCCGCCGCAGCGCGAGAAATTCGAGCGGATGCTGCAAGACTCTCAGCGGTAATAGTAATTCAATTCCCTATTCTTATTGACACATCTTTTCCAAGGACGCACAATGAAACTGCACCTATGCGCGCCCACTTCCTAACGCTGACACTCGCCCTGACGGTACTCACTGTCGTTGCCTGTTCTCCCAAAGAGGAGGACCCGCCTCTGCGAACCTACCCGATGGGAGAGCGCGTGCTCATGGGACACCTCATTTACACGGTCTTCGAGCGGCAATGGATGCCCCAGATCGGTACGGGCCTCGATGCGCGTATTCCGCAGAACCGGTTTTACCTTTTGCGCATCAACGTAATGAACAACGGAGGCGCCGACGCCATTGTGCCCACCATGTTGCTGGTGGACGACGCCGGCGCGACTTTCCCCGAAATCGAAAACGGCGAAGGAGTCCCCGATTTCATAGGTTCGCTGCGGCAGTTGGCGCCGGCCGAAACAGTCCAGGGAAACCTGATTTTCGACGTTCTGCCCAAGCACTATAAGTTAAAGGTGAGCGATGAGGACGGAAAACAGGCCTCGCTGGTGGACCTTCCACTCAGCTTCGAACCGGACGCTCCCGACGTTACGACGCCTCTCAATACGGACCATAACGTGGCGCCGACGAAGAAATAGTGGGTGGCTTCCACCGGCAATCAACGGGACGGCTGCACATGCCCACGCGATCGTCGCCACGCCGGCAATGCACCAAAAACAGGCACTCGCGCCGGGTCCTCCTGCAGCGCCAGTATCATTGCAATCCTTTAGGTGGAAAGAGTCCCGACAGTCTGACGCTCCCATATTGCATACCGGCCGCTTCCACCCACTTCCTCTCCTTAGGCTTGTGAATGAGTTACCAGCCGGCCTAAACGTATCCAGTTAGCGCTTGCTCCGTGAATGGCGATGCTCGTGGCTTGTCGAGAGCTACACCGGCGTGCACGATCGGCCGCCAGTCACTCGATACCTGTCCTCCGGTTTTGCTACCCTGTACGCAGGCATGGGTGTTCGCTCGGCACTGGCGCTGCTACTCGCCGGCTTCGGCGCCTGGGGCGTGTTGCACGCCCAAAAGCCGTTTCGCGAATACGAAGCAATCGAGTACGAAAACTTTAAGCTGCCGTCCGATTATCAAGAAAAGCACGAGTGGACCCGCGCGCGGCTTAAGTGTCCCGGCATCAACCGGGGCTACCGGTCGAATCTGAACTGGACCATGGATTATCCGCGCTCGGACCGGCATCTGCTTCAGGGCGTGCGGCGCCTGACGCGGATCGACGCGCGATCGGTGGAGCAGGTGGTGGAGCTCGACGATACCGGCGACGTTTACAACTGGCCGATGATGTACGCAGTTGAAGTCGGCCATTGGTACTTGCCGGACGATCAGGCGGCGCAATTGCGGGAGTTTCTGCTGCGCGGCGGATTCCTGATGGTGGACGATTTCCACGGCTCGGAACAGTACAGGGGCATGAACGAGTGGCAGGTTTTTACGGCCAGCATGAGCAAGGTGTTCCCCGACCGCCCCATCGTGGACATCAAGAACAGCGACGCGATCTTTCACGTTATCTATGATCTGGACGATCGGTTCCAGGTACCCGGGTGGCAATGGACTGAAAGCGGGCTGACCTACGAAAAAGGTGAGACCGGCAAACCACCGCACTGGCGCGCGATCTACGACGACAAAGGCCGGATCATGGTTGCGATCTGTCATAACATGGATCTGGGCGATGCCTGGGAATGGTCTGACGACCCCCGCTATCCCGAGAAGTGGGCAACGCTGGCCTACAAGATCGGGATGAACTACTTTCTGTACGATCTCACGCATTGAGTGACAGGCGGGATCTGTGCGCACACACCTTGCAACGCTTTTTATCGCCAGCGCGCCGCAACGATGAATCGGCAATCGTTAGCTTTCGACACTGCCGTCAGGTGGGCACGGCGTCGAAGGTGAGCCGCAAAAATGAGCGCGGCTGAAACTCGATGCGGACGGGAACAATGGAATCACCCGCGCTCTCCAGCCACAGGCGGAAGAGGACCTCGTGTCCCGTGCTAAGGTTGCGGACCATGCCGCGGACCGGAAGCAGGCGCTCCCGGTCGCTGGTTTGCGCCGCTTCCAGTTCCAGCAGATACTCCTGCTCGTCGTAGACATACCGGCCCTCGGCGTGGCGGGCCCGTTGCTTCAATAGAGTCGCCAGTTGAAGAAGAAACGTGGGAGGCGCCTGGTTCGGCGAGTTTGGCCAGGAAGTCTCGCGCCAATCGACGTTGGCGTCAAACGTGGATTGCGCGTGCTCAATCAATCCGCGGTCGGACCAGATTGCGCTCGCCGCGTAATCGAAATGGGTAATAGCGCTGCGGCTATGGCCGGCGGTATTGCGGCCGCTTACCGCGCTGAAGATGCTGCTGCCGGACGGTGGTGCGGCAACCGACCTGCGGGCGTGCTCCAGACTCTCTTCCGGCGACGATGTGAGCACACCGAAATAGTTGGCTTCAGACGGGGCGGAACCAGGTCCAAGTACGACTTCCTGTATCCAGCCGAGCCGCCTCAATCCGTGGGCTTGCTTGGGGTCCGAGCCTCCCGCGAAGAAGAGCGTCCGGCGCAACGATGCGCCTTCGCCTGTCTCCTCGAACGAGGCCCGTCCGCCGCCGACTCCCGCGCGCCGGTAGATCGAAATCCCGAGGAATAGAATTACTGCGTCGGCGCGATATGTGCGGGACGTGGACCGCGGTGAGGCCGCCACTCCGTGTGTGCCCGGACTCGGCGGCGTCAAAGCGGGGGATGCCGCGGCTGTGGATTGGCCTTGGAACTTAGGAGGACGAAATAGTATCGCCAGGAGACAACCGACGAATCCCCGCCTGGAGCATTTGCGCATATGCCGCCTCTCCCATAATCTCACCAATTGTGAGCGGTTCTTGTTTGCGTCGTACCGGCTTGGGAAGGAATCTCTCACTCGGCGATCCGCTTCAATTCGCCCGGATGCCGTTTAGCCCTCGTTTCTCTATTGCGGTATCGCTGAGGCGCCGGGCCGGTCGGGAGCGCCGACGCCGTCGCACTAGTGGTTCAGTCTGCGCAGCCAGTATCGGCATCGGTATGCGCCGGCAGTCGGCCCTGCGTCGAGTCAGTTGCGTCACTCCCTTGGCGCCCTTGTTCTCGCGTGGGGAAAAAGGTATACCTGATTATGCTTATCCGATTTGCGCTACTCGCTCTTCTGGTGGGCCCCTGCTCAGGGCAGGACACCGCTCGGAAAGAGGTCACCCTCGATACCCAAACGCTGAGCCGCTATGTGGGCGCGTACCGAATGACTTCGGGCGCCGATATGCTCATCACTCTGGAAAACAATCAACTCTTCTCGAAGTTAGGCAACCAGCAAGCTATACCGATCTTTCCGGAATCGAAGACTATGTTCTTCCCGAAGGTGGTCAATGCTGAACTCGAATTTACCAAGGACGACGATCGCGGCAGGCCAACTGAACTGATCCTTCACCAGGGTGGCCGGGATATGCCGGCGAAGCGGCTGGACGACGCTGAGGCGAAGAAGATCGCCGATGCCGCGGCAGCCTTCGCGAAAAGATTCAAGGACCAAACGGCCGCGCCGGGCAGCGATGCCGCGCTGCGCAGAATGGTTGAGGAGTTGGCGCAGGGCAAGCCGAACTACGATCTCATGAGTCCTGGCTTGGCTGACGCAACACGTCAGCAATTGCCGCAACTGCAGTCGATGATTACCAAGCTTGGCTCCATGCAATCGATAGCCTTCAAAGGAGTCGGGCCGGCCGGCCCCGATATTTATTCGATCCAGTTTGAGAAGGGCGCATTGGAGTACCGGATCTGGCTCGGGCTGGATGGAAAAGTGGAGAGCGCCGGCGTCCGGCCTGGAACCGTGGAGGTAACGGCTGCAAATCTGCGCCCGCACTTACCGGAGATCGACGCCCTGATCGCGGCCGATCTCGCCAGACGCCCGGTGGGCAGCGTGACGGCGGGCGTGGTCTCCGGAAAGGAGCTCATCTGGTCGAAGAGCTATGGCGATGCGGATATGGAGAAGAAGACGGCTGCGGACACGGATACTGTGTACCGCATCGGCTCCATCACCAAGATGTTTACCGCGCTGATGCTGGAACAGTTGGCGGAGGCCGGGAAGGTGCATCTCTCGGATCCTGTCGAAAAATGGTTTCCGGAGATCAAGACCGTGCAGGGCCGCTTTCCGGACGCCACGCCGATTACGCTGATCCAACTCGCCACGCACACCTCGGGACTGGGGCGCGAACCGGACAACACGGACACCTATGTGACTGGCGCGGTCGCGGATTGGGAGAAGACGCTGATCGCCGCGCTGCCACACACGCATTACATATTCGAGCCGGGCACGCGTTATTCTTACTCCAATATAGGATTCGCTATTCTGGGCGCGGCGCTGTCTCGCGCGGCGGGCGAATCCTATGTCGAGTATGTCCCCAAACACATTTTTCAACCTCTCGGGATGACCCATTCGGCTTTAGAGCGGAATGCTCAAATGTTGCCGCATCTATCGAAGGGTTATCAGTTGATGGGACCGAACGGCGGCGTGGATTCCGAAACTGCGCAGCGCGAGCACGAAACGGGACGCGGCTACAAGGTGCCGAATGGAGCTATCTACACCACCGTTGGAGACCTTGCCCGGTTCGCCTCGTTTCTGATTGGCCAAGGGCCGGAGAGCGTGTTAAAAACCGCCAGCCTGCAGGTCTTTCAGATGCAAACCGTGGTGCCTGCCGACTTAGAATTAACTCATGGTTACGGCATCGGTTTTGAAGTAGACCGGCGCGAAAACTACGTCGCCTTCGGACACGGTGGAGCGGTTGCGGGTTATACGGCGTCGCTGCTCATGAATCGGAAGGCCGGATTTGGAGTGATCGTGCTTTCCAACGGAGCGGCGAACCCAACCAGCATCGCGGAACGATCTCTCGATATCCTGTCGAAGTGAACGCGAAGCGCCGTTCCGGCTTCTGTCGAGACAGCCTTTGACTAATTCAGGAAGACCGCCCGGATCGGGCCTTGTACGTCGTTCTATCAGCTCGCGCAATGGATCGGGATTTGGCGCTAATTATCACAAACGCCTTTACCAAATCTCTTGTAAGGCAAAGCACTTTCGTGATAGTCTCGCTCAAAACCATTCCTCCGTGTTGAGAGGTTTACATGCGAACGGTGTCACTGTTGTTAGTCCTCGCGACCGTGACTTTTGCCCAAACCGCAGGGCAAATTACGGGTGAAGTGAGGGATTCGAGCGGCGCGTTAGTGCCAGACGCAGCCGTCACCGCCACCAACGCTGCGACCAGCGTGTCGCGGTCCACCACGACTAATAAAGAAGGAGTTTACAGCTTCCCCGACTTGACTCCGGGAGTGTACTCCGTGAAAGTCGCGGCGCAGGGCTTCGGCGTCGTGGTGAAAACCAACATCGAGATCCAGGTGCAGCAGGCGTTGCAACTCGATTTTGACGTGGCCGTGGGACAAAACACCCAGACAATCGAGGTGGCTGCCAACGCAGCCCAGCTCAGCACTGAAAACGCAACGGTGGGCACGGTGATCGAGGAACAGCGTATTACCGATCTGCCGTTGAACGGCCGCAATTTCTGGCAGTTGGTCGAGCTCAGTCCCAACGTGACCTACGGATTTACTCCCGCCGCACAGGCGGCCGGCCGCGAGGCCGGAACGCGCGGCGCGCTCACCATGGCCATGTCGGGCGCGCGCTCGACATGGGAGAATTACACGCTGGACGGCATCAGCAACGTCGACATGGACTTCAACTCCTACATCCTGCAGCCCTCGGTGGACGCTCTACAGGAATTCAAGGTCCAGTCAGGGGTTTACCCGGCGGAGTTCGGCTGGGAAGCCGGGCAGCTCAACGTCTCTACCAAGCCCGGCTCCAATCAGTACCACTTATCGGCTTGGGAGTTTCTGCGCAACGATATTTTCGACGCCAGGCCTTATGACTTCGCGTCGGCCACCCGCAGCGCCACCAACCCCTCGCCAACCAAGCAGCCCTACCGCCAGAATCAATACGGCTTTACGCTGGGCGGGCCGGTTCGGATTCCGAAGCTCTTCAACGGAAAGAACCGGCTGTTCTTCATGACTAACTTTGAAGGATACAACTCTCGCCTCACCAGTCCTGAGTTGGGCACCGTACTGACGGCAGCCATGCGAAGCGGCGACTTTTCCGCCATCCCCACGGCTCTGGCGGATCCGAACTCGCGCACCGGGACTTACCCTAACATCGTCGCTTCGCCCTTTCCCAACAACCAGATTCCCCAGAACCTCCTCAGCCCGGACTCTGTATTGCTGGAGAGCAAGTGGATGCCGT